>DASYSQ010000293.1:0-19828 GCA_036003145.1 Pseudolabrys sp. | reverse complement strand
CGTGCCAGGCGGCTGATGCAAACTCACGCGGCGCTGCTGTCGCGCATCGAGCGGCAATTCGGCGTGCCGAAAGAGCTGCTGATGGCCATCTGGACGCTCGAAAGCGACAACGGCACCGGCGATATGGGCAAGCTCCCGGTCGTCCGCACGATCGCGACGCTGGCGCACGATTGCCGCCGCACCGAGCTGTTCCAGACCGAGCTCATCGCGGCGCTGAAAATTCTCCAGCGCGGCGATCTGCCGTTGCGCGATCTCATCGGCGCCTTCGCGGGCGAGATCGGGCAGACGCAGTTCCTGCCGTCCTCCTACATCAAGTATGGAGTCGACTACGACGGCAACGGCCACGTCGATCTGCGGCACAGCGTGCCGGACGTGCTCGCCTCCACCGCCAATCTGCTGAAGACAAATGGCTGGAAAGCCGGCGCGCCGTTCGGCGAGGGCACCGAGAATTTCCAGGTGATGCGCGAGTGGAATCGCTCCGAGGTCTACCGCAAGACCATGGCGCTATTCGCCGAGAAGCTGCGGGGGCCATGAGCCTTCAATGCCAGGCGTCATGCGGCGGCCGCAGCCGGTCGGAGCGCCAGCCAAAAGCCACTGAGGTGCCCCGTGACCGTTAGGAGCGCGAACAAAAAAACCCCGCCGGAAACCCGGCGGGGGTGAAGAGGGGAGGAAAAGCCTTCACGCTGCAACCTTGGGCCAAAGTGAAAAGATTGTCTGTGACTTAGCTCACACTCATTTCCGCCGACGACTGATATCTGTTACTTCACGAAAAAATTCGAGCGTACAAGACGAGTGAATCCATGACTGCTTTCATCATTGTCTACTCCAAGCTGATTTTGATGTTCGCTCTGATCGGAACGATCATTGCCCTGTCATCGACCGGCCACCGGCCATATCGGCACGAAGCGCGCAAATAAAGGCGACGACGTGCGGATCAAAGCCGGCGGGCTCCCTGAACCCGACGTCAATCACTCGCCGGCCCTCATTTGCTTCGGGTCGCGGCAACCGCCTTTGCCTTACGCGTGACGCGTCTCTTTCCGCGTTTTGCCTTTCGTGGTGTCCCGAATGCCATCTTGGACAGCGGCCCGCGTACCTCGGAAAATATCAGCCATCCGATTCCGGCCCCGATAAGGAGGGAGGCCACCGGATTGTTGCGCGCCTGTTTTGCGATGAGCGGCAGGATTTCATCTCCCAATGTGCTGGGATTGACGCCGATCAGGTCGCCGACCACGGTCGCCGGAGAAACGTGGTAGCGGAGATCGGCGATGCGGTCGGTAAGACGTTCGCGCGCGCGCTCCGCTCGACGTTCCAGCTGTGCTGACGATGCCATAGAGTTACCTCGTGGTTGCGATGGTTGAGTCTTTCTGCAGTTGATCGAGCGTTTTTGTCGGAGCGAGGCGACCGAGGCTCAAGCGGTTGACCCCAAACCACACAAGACTCGCGCCCACCAGCAGGGTCGCTGCCGCGACAACAAGAATCGCGACCAGCATGGAAAGTCCATAGGCGACCAGGCCGGCGATGGCGGCCTGCAGCAAAAGAACGATTGTCGCCATGAGCAGAAGCGCACCAGCGCCGACCAGCAGAGCCGACACGGCGGTAAACGTGAGCTTTTCGGAAATTTCTGCGCGCAAGAGGTCAAGCTCGGCCTGCAGCAGAGCCGCGACGTCCTTTAACGCTTCGCCTGCGAGGTCGACGACCCCTTTATCGCTGGCGCGAGCAGATCGTCGTCGGCTTTCCGTGACACCGGATGCCGGACTCGCCGCCATTTTACCCTCCGAATTGCGGCCCCATGCCGCTCGGAGTGATAACGGCCCGCCGGCAGTTAAAGTTCCATCGCCTGCGCCGTCTCAGCACCAATCGCTGTAGTTGTGGACGTGCGGACGAATCGGACCGGAAATGAACGCCGATTGCCGGGCGGTGAGCCGGAAATCATGTCGCGTGAGGCAATTCTGATTGGTTTGCCTCGCGGCAACGCCGCGCCGCCATTTTCAAGTTCGCTGAAGAAGGGGTGCGCGCGATGCCGTGACGCGGCGCTGTCAGGCGAAGACCCGGTCAAAGGCGACGCTGTTGTAATAAGGAAAGCCCAGTCCAATGCCCAGCTGCTTGCGACCTGACTGCAAAGCCCGCCGGGCGATCTGCAAATCGACTGCTGTACGAATGAGGGAAGGAAGCTGACCCGGGTTTTGCCAGACCGAGCGCGCGACTCCAGCGACGTCGGGTGAACCGTCCGGACGCAATCCCAGGGTTGCCGCGGGGGGAAGCGCCCTGTGCGCGGCATCGATGATAACCCGGCAGGCAGCGAACGGAATGCGATACTCGGCGGCGATCTCCGCGGCGATATGTGATTCCATATCGACGGCAGCCGAACCCGTCTCGTCGTAAAGCTGGTACTTTTCCGCGGGGCCCTGGACCACGGCGTCGGCACCAAGGACGTGTGCGTGGACGGCGTCTGGCAGGATCTCGAGGAGCCTCTGCGCCCAGGCGCGATCCGTCGTAATTACGTCGTTACCACTCCGCACACCGGAGGCAACGACCCAGTCTCCCGCGGCGAGTCCGGGCGCCAGGCCGCCGGCAATTCCGAAACTGATGATGCCCGAAGCGCCACGCGCGATCGCTGCCCGAAGCGCCGCCCGTAGCCCCGAACTTTGATTGCAGATGACCGATACCCCAGGACCGCGCGCAATGCCGGCCTCAAGCGCTAGACAGGTAACGGCAACCACGCCCTCTTTGCCCGACATCCACACCCCGCTTCCCGGCGCATTTATCCCAAAGGCTACCGCTACGGTCAACGCCGCATCCTTGCGAAAATTCCACTTAGTCGCGGATATGCAACAGCTTTTTGAGATGATTCCGGCTCGGAGCGCCAATCGGCAAAGCTCTATGCGCGGCCTGACATTCCGACGCCAGGGCATTGCCATCACCATCCGCAAGGGCTTTCGGAAGCATGAATGAGCCTCGAAATCGGGAGCCTCTGGTCTGACACGAGGCTGATCGTTACTGCTGCATAGCTGCCGTCGGATTCGACCGGCGTACCATGAGGCGGAGGCGGTCATCCTGGATGCGCACCCGGTTCGGGTGCGATCTGGCCGCTTTCTTTCAGCGCGCTTGCCGCAAGCGCGTAGCCGCCTTGCGCGCCGTCGATGAAATGAACGTGATTCGGATTGACCGGTGACGGCGTGAAGCAGGTCATCATCGCCGCATTCTGACGATGCACTCCGTAGCGAATGACGCGCGCGGCGGCCGCCGTCTTCAGGTAGTCCTCTATCTCGGCCGCCAGCTCCGGCGTGCAATCGAGCACCATGCGCAATGAATCATCGAACTTCCGGAAATCCGAGTTTTCGATGAGCTCTCTGGTATATTTTCCGGGAATGAAGCGGCCAATGCGCAAGCCGCTCCACATAACCAGAAAATAAAAAAGAGTCCGTGCCAGCACCTTGACCTTGCGGGTGCGGATCGATTCACCTGCGCGCCGCGATGCCCGTGCTTCGAGATCGTAACCTTGCGGCGGCCATCTCAGCCGCAGTCCCTGTCCGGGAAGGGGACGCGAGGCATCCGGCGTTTTCTCGACAATACGGATCACTGCCTCGACCACGGCGCGAAATTCGTCAGCGCTGGCGCGCTCCGCTGGCGTCACCAGAAGCGACAATACCTGTCCGCGCTGCGAGGGGATCAGCTCGTAGCGGCAGGACAGACCGGAGAGATCGGGATGGGCTCCGGACGGGGCCGGCGGCACTGCGATCTCGCCGCGCTTCATCGCGGCGTCCGCCCAGGCCATGCCGCCGCCCGAAAACATTGCAATGCTCACATTCGCCGATGGCATGTAACGGGCGACGCGAACGTCTCGGCCATGCGCGCGAATGTCGGCGACCGCAACCATTCCGATCCGCAAACCGAGATCGAGATCTTCCTTGACCCAGGTCGCCGTCTCCGCCAGCGCCTGCCGCGCGAGGGCGGCGTCTTCCGGCGGCACAGCGAAACTTGCACCGTCGCCGCCAAAGACGAACGGGAAATCGCGGCCTTTCAGTGCATTGGCGATCGAGGCGATCACCGCGGCGCCGGCCATGTTCACGGCCTTGTAGCGGTTTTCGCGAATGGCCCTGGTCGATTGCTGCACGTCGGCCACACCGATGGACCAGTCGCCGGGCAGCGGCTGGAAGCGGGTTTCGTCGGCGACCTGTGCAAAGTCTCGAAAGACCGGCAGGCTTTCGTAGAAATCGTGGGTCGGGGCAGGTGAGTCCATTGCGCCAATGTTAGCCGATCGGGGAGCGGGCCGCTTCCTGCAAGCCACCGGCTTGCCCGGCGCGGACCCGCGGCTTTAAGATCGTCATGTCGCACGGTTGTGTCCGGGTATTGTGAGTCATGGTGAAACGATCTGACGCAGCTTCGGCCGCGTGCGCCTTGTGCATCGTCCTGATGCTGGCCGTCGGGTTTTGTTCGTCAGCGAGCGCTCAGTCGGCCGATCTCGTCCTTTGCGACCGGATCGCCGCCGATCCCGCCGACCCGGACAAGCCGGCGGACGTAAAAGGCACTGCCGAGATTGCGCAATCCGATATCGCGACCGCGATCAAGTTTTGCAAAACCGCGTCGGCTTCATCCCGTCGAGCGCTATACGAACTCGGGCGCGCCTACGCAGCCAATCGGCAGATAAGAGAGGCCATGAGTGCGTGGCACAAGGCCGCCGACAAAGGAAGCACCTCGGCGATGGTTGAACTCGGGGTAATGTTGGGGACCGGGAATGGTGTTGCCAAGGACCCGGCGGAGGCGCGCAAGCTGTTCGAGCGCGCTGCCGAGGCCGGCAATCCGCGCGGCGTCACCAACCTTGCGGCGCTCTCTGGCGGCGCGGCATCCGATCCCATCAAGGCGCGCGCGCTTTTGTCGAAAACGGCGGAGACAAATTCCGCGGAGGCCCAGTATCAACTTGGACTGATGACGGCGGATGGCGTCGGCGGTCCGAAGGACGACGCTGCCGCGCGGGCCTTGTTTGAGAAGGCAGCCGCGCAAGGGCATCCCGCTGCCATGGAGCGAATGGGCGCATTTGCGCAAAGCGGGCGAGGGGGCCCGCAGGATTCAGGCGCCGCCAAATCGTATTACGAGAAAGCCGCGGCGCTCGGCAACGAAGATGCCAAGGCCGCGCTCAAGCGCGTGGAATGTCCTTACGTAATCAAGGATAAAAACGGGAAGCTCGTGACCAACCTTTGCTTCTAGGTTGGCCACGAAGACTATCCGGCGTTAAGCGTTACGCGCGCCAATCCGCTAAAGCCGAGAGCATGGGCTGCCGCGGGAGTGAGATCGATCACGCGGCCACGCACAAAAGGGCCGCGATCATTGATTCGCACAATGACGCTTCGGCCGTTGCTTTTATTTGTCACGCGTACACGAGTGCCAAAGGGCAGCGTGCGATGCGCGGCGGTGAAGCCACTCGGCTGGGCACGCTCGCCGCTCGCGGTACGCTCACCCGAATAGGCATAGACCGAAGCGATTCCGGCCTCGGCCATGGCTGCAGACGAGCAGCCAACAAAAACCAACGCGCCGCAAAGCGCGGCGCCAAAACGCATGACCATCAAGAAATCTCCCCGATAGGCCCCCACAGATGGCCGGCTGATAGAGAAGGGGACGGTGCGAATTGGGGGCGAAACTTAGGCTATTTCTCGAAATCTGCGGTTCCATCCGCGCGTGAATGTCGCATCGCTACGAATAACGATCACTCTTCGGGCGCGGGACCGCACCATCCAGGCAAATAGATCGCATCCTGACTTTTCGCCGCTTTCATCGCTGTCTCCAGCGCGCGCTCAAAATCGGTGTCGACAAGCTTGCGCTTGATACGACGACGGAGGAAATCCGCCCACAGAAACTCGCTGAAGGGCGTCGTATCCTTGGCGTATCCGCCCGCCCGCCTGAGTTCTCCGGCGAGCGAACGGAATGGATCATCAACCAGGTCCTCGATCGATTTCGGTATGCCCTTGTGGTCGCGTCGTCGGCCTTCATCGTCGAAAGGATGCATCAAATTTCGATTGTCGAGGACGAACCAAAATGCGTCGTTTTCGAGCATGCTGAGATTTGCGATCACGGTAACCATCACCTTCTTGACGCCTTCTTCGTGAAGCGCGCGCGCGAGGTGATGGTGGTCGATGACGTAGTGCCGCTTCTTGGGGCCGAGGATCACCGGGATCATATGCGTGCCGAGAAATTTGGAGCCTTTTTCGTCCTTCATTTCGCGCCAGCGTTTTTGCTTCGCTTTGACCTCACGCATCCCCACAGTGATTTGAGTTGGGCGCAGATCCGTAATTTCGACAGGCGTGAGAATTGGTTCCCGAACGGCGACCATGGCGTTCTCCCTTTGCTCGCATTGGAATGTTGGCCAGCTGCCTGGACGTTGGCCCGTAAGAATGCGCCGGTTTGCGCATTCCCGGGGGGCAATTCCACAGATTGAGCCCGCTCACGCGATGAGAGCAAGCCCGTCCCTTTGCGACTTGATCTCAGGGAGAAAGCGCATCGCCCGGCGATACGCGCATTTCAATTCTTAACGGATGCTTGCGGGTTTGCGGCGGAGATGTGGCGCGTTCGTCGAACTGCACTCGCGAGAGGCGGTGCGTGCCGAATTCGGAGTCAATTGCCCGCTATTGCGACACGCGCACGACACTCTGCATGAGTCGCGCGCATGGAACGTATGTTCCGCGATGCATGGTCAAAGCGGCGAACTGCGCCTATGTACGCCTCAACAACAAGAACAAGAAAATGGGAAGCGCCTGTGGAGTCGTCGAGCCCAACAAGGGAGATGATCCATGGCCTACGTCCCGTCCGCCGTCGCCCCGCGCGACCTAATCGTCGAATCTCCTGCAGGCATTCGTCCCGGATTTTTCCGGCGCTTTGTCGACGCCATGATGCTGGCGCGTCAGCGCCAGGCCGATCGCGAGATCGCGCGTTATCTGCAGAGCAGCAAATTTACCGACGAAGCCGAGCGCGAGATCGAGCGGCTCTTTCTTTCGACGCCGACGCGCTTCTAGCAACGATCAAGGAGAACAAAGGCCAATGGCTACATTACCCATCCGCGCCCCGATTGTGCCGGCGCTCGCCGGCTTCGGGCGCGTCATATCGTTCATCGTGATATTTTTCAAAGTCGTCGCCGACGCGCAGCGCCAGGCGGAGGCCGCGCACGCGCGCTATCCGTTTGCGGGGTGGTGAGGGCGCTAGGCGACGCCCTCGACCACGCGCATATCCCGCTCGACATTGCCAGTACCGAGCGCCTTGAGCGCTTCCTTGTAGGCCGGCGTGTCATGGCAGGCGATCGCCTTGTCGACACTGTCGAACTCGACCAGCACCACACGCTCATTCATGCCGGCCTCGTAGATTCTCACCGGGTTGCTGCGCGTCAGGAAGCGGCCGCCGGCCGACTGGATCGCCGGCACTGCAAGTTTGGCATAGGCCTGCCACGCTTCTGGACTTTTCACCGAACGATAGGTCACCACCCAATAAGCCTTCGGCATCTCGCGCGCTCCCTGCTTTCCGTTGTCCGTGTCGTTGGCGAAAACTTACGGCGTAATCGCGCGTCGCAGCAAGGCCCGCGCATCGTCGGTGCCGTCAAGCGGGCGCAGGGTCCGCCGTGTTACTTTCCAGCCATCCTTGCCGCGCTTGAGCTCCCAGCGGTTGGCGCCGACCCGGTGAATACGAAAGCCGGTCGATGTGCCGTGGCCGGGCACCTCGCGCGAGGCGGCCTGCCGGTCCGGGGTGATGATCTGCAAATAGGATGTGGCGACTGCGGTATCGCCATCGAGCTCGACCCGCGGCAGGCCGGCGAAATGGCAGAGCCCGCCGGCAATCGCGGCCTGGTGCTCCGGGGTTGTCACCATGGCCGAAATGTCCACGTTTCCCACCGCGCGCTTGCCTCCCGCCAGATCCACCTCTCCATCGGGCGCAAACGCGCCGCGGTAGTAGTGGCCGGTGCCGGTGTCTGCGGCCGGTGGGTGACTCGCGATCAGATGATAGATCGCGAGGGTATCCTCGACTGCGCGCAAGCGCTCCTCCACCGAGGTGTGCGGTATGCTCATGTTGATTGACCTCCCGAACCAGAACGATGTCGGGAAGCTTACACATGCATCGCACGCGCCGCGACGATGCGAATGACTATTAAATGTCCCCACAATTCGTGATGGAGCCAACCGGGGTTAAAATGGTTTTGGCCACAAAGTTGCCCGAGTTCCTCGTGTAAAGCCGTGACTTCCCCCAAAATCAGGATCTGCAAAACGGAGCCGCCATGTTTCGCAAAATGACACTGACGACGATTCTGGTAGCGCTCGCCGCCACCCCGGCGTTCGCGCAAAAGCAGCGTTTCGTGAATGTCGATGCCAACGGCAATCTCGATGCATTGATCGCCCGCCATGCCGCGGCGAACAATCTGCCGGAAGATTTGGTGCGTCGCGTGATCAAGCGTGAGAGTGGTGGCAATGCGCGTGCGGTCAGCGCGGGGAATTACGGGCTGATGCAGATCAAGCTCCCCACCGCCCGTTCCATGGGCTACACCGGCACCGCCACAGGGTTGCTCGATGCCGATACCAACATGACCTATGCGGTGAAATATCTTGCCGGCGCCTATCGCGTCGCCAACGGCAACGCCAGCCGCGCGGTGCACTACTACGCCGCCGGCTATTATTACGCGGCCAAGAACAGGGGCATGGCAATGCCTTCCAGCGACCGGACATCGGCCGACTCGTTGGCGTTCGCTGCTCCGGGCAGCAGTATCAAAGTTGCCTCAAAGCAAAAGCTGGGGCGGGCGTACGCGCAAGGCGAGAGCGTCGCATCGTCGTCCAGTCTATATAGCGGACGTCTCGACCACCACTGATCGCGGCGCCAGCCGCACCGATCTTTATTTGCGGCGCGCACGGCCGGCCATTGCAATTTTGCGCTGACCCAATCCCCTAGTAGGGATTGGTGCGAGGCACCGTGGAAAAGGCGTTCGGGTTCGCCTGCGCGGCAACGTCTGGCACCGGTTGATATCGCTGGACAGTTTGCTGGCTACCGTACGCGGGTTGCTGATGCTGCGGCCCGCCGAACAACGCTTCCAAAAAATTGAACGGGCGAGGTGGTGTCGGATTCGCCGGTGCCCTGACACGGCGTATTCGGTGGATGCGACGGCGGGATTCCCGTTGCGATTTGGCGGCAGGTTCGGTTTTTTTTGTTGCTGGCGCGCTTTCCTCCCGCGCTGCGACGGGCAGTTCGGCCGAGGAAGGCCCACCAATCTCCACTGGAATGCTGACGACCGGTGCTTCGTTGATTGATGCCGGCTCTTCCGGATCGGCTTCGCTTCGGTCGCCGGGAAGGCTGGCCACTGTCGGTTGTTCATTGTCGGATCGCGCCGGTGTGTCGGGTATCTCGCGCAAACGATTGAGCTCATCGGCGCGCTTGAGAGCGGCGTGGATCAGGAATTGCCGTACTTCGGCCTGACGCTCGCGATCGAGCAGCGCGCCACGTGACGGCACCATCGCGGAGGTGAGCGGCGCACGAGATCCGTCCGGGGGGCTAAGTGCCAGAACCAGAATCAAAATGGCGAGAAGTAAGCCGCCCACAGGCAGAATCCGGAGAATCGGCAGCATAATCTGTGCATAACTGAGTCGATGTCATTACCAAAGCACCACTTGGGTACCCTTTGTCCGGCAATCGAAGCTGTGCGGCATTTTTACCACGGGCTTGTCGCACGCCGGTCGGGGAGGCCGTGACAGCCCACCTGACGGTTGCTACGAAGCGCCTCCATCAGTGTTGCGGGGAAACGTCATGATGAAAAAGCCAAATTGTCCGATCATTGCGATTGAGGAGCATTACTGGGACCCGGAATTGGCCAAGCATTTCACCGGTCCTGAGGCTGGCCGGGGCAATGAGACCGACGAACGGCTCTATGATCTGGGAAGCCTGCGTCTCAAGGAGATGGATGAAGCCGGGATCGACATCCAGGTGCTTTCGCATGGCGCACCCTCTACTCAAAAGCTTGGGACCGATATTGCCGCCGCTCTGACTCGCCAGGTGAACGACCGCCTCGCCAAGGTATGCGCGGCCAACCCCGCGCGCTTCGCAGCCTTTGCAGCCCTTCCGACCGTGGATCCGAAGGCGGCCGCCGACGAACTCGAGCGCGCTGTCACCAAACTCGGCTTCAAGGGCGCGATGCTGCACGGGATGTCGAACGGCGAATTTCTCGACTTCAGGAAGTTCTGGCCGATCTATGAGCGCGCGGAAAAGCTCGACGTGCCGATCTACTTTCATCCCTCGCTGCCACATCCGAAAGTGACGGAAATCTACTATCAGGACTATGCCAAGGACTTCCCCCTGGTGGTGCGGCCGGCCTGGGGCTACACGGTGGAAACCGCGACGCAGGCGATACGCCTGGTGCTGTCAGGGGTCTTCGATGCGCATCCGAACCTGAAAATCATTCTCGGCCATTTCGGCGAGACGCTTCCTTTCCTGGTGTGGCGCATCGATACATCGCTCAAGCGGCCGGGGCAGAAGGCGATGAGCTTCCGCGATATCTTTTGCAAGAACTTCTATGTCACGACGAGCGGTTTCTTTTCTGATCCGGCCTTGATCTGCTGCATGCTCGAGATGGGCGTAGACCACATCCTGTTTGCAGTCGACTGGCCGTTTGTGATGAACCCGCCCGCGGTCAAGTGGATGGAGAGTGTCTCGATCTCGGACTCCGACAAGGAGAAGATATTGAGCGGCAATGCCAGGCGGCTGCTGAAGATGTAATCAGAGCGGGTGACGGCGATAGTATTCGGCGTCTTCCGCGGACTGCTTCCAGTCCCTGTTTCCGCGCCAGTCGCAATGGTGCGCGCGCATGTCACGTCCGTAGCGTACGCGGAAAAGCAGCGTGCGCGCCGGTCCGTTCTCGTATTCGTGCACTTCGCCGGGCGGGTGGACCAAGAAGGCGCCGGGTCTGACCGCGATCGTTTCAGTCGGTGTCTGCATGGTGCCTCCGCCGGAGAAGCAAAAATAGATTTCGGTTGCGTGCGGATGGCAGTGATAGGGGCTGATTTGGCCTGGCTCCCAGCAGGCCACTGTGAAGTCTCCGTCGGCAACTTTGCCGAGGATCTTTTCGACATGATGCCTGGGGTCCCATTGTTGCTCGGTCTCGAGGCTGAAGACATGCATAGCGCGGGCGCTCCGGCGAGAATGGATGCGCAGCCTAGCCCAATCACTGACCGTGCAGGAGAGGGCGGCGTTGCGCAGGGCCCACGCGCATTGATAGAAGGAGCGTAGGGGCCCGTAGCTCAACTGGTTAGAGCCGACCGCTCATAACGGTCTGGTTGGAGGTTCGAGTCCTCCCGGGCCCACCATTCGCATTTTGTGCCGTCGTGATTTCAATGTCTTAGCTCCGAAGTTGTCCAACCGGATACCAAGGTTGGACAATGATTGTTCACCATCCGCCCTCGGTGAGTTTCTGCATCGCCTCCTTCGCCATGCGTTTGCGGTCAGCCGCCTTCGTGTAGCGTTGGACCTCGCTCAAGCTGGCGTGGCCGGTGATCGCTGCGATCTGGTTGGCGCTGCATCCGATTTCGGCAAGACGGCGCGCGGTCGCCTTGCGTCCGCCATGCGCCGAAATGTCAAAGCACCCCGCCGCGTTGCATAGTTCGCGAAACCAATTGCCGAATCCGGGCGCTGTGTACGGCTTGCCGAAATGCGTCACGAGAAAAGTTTTGACGCCTACCGTAGGCGTGGCGTCAATGATCTCGCGCAACTTGGGATGCAACGGAATTTCCAGATGGGCTTCTTCGCCGCCTTCGGTCTTGCCTTGCTCGATGCTGAGAACGCCATTGTGAACATGCTGGCGTCCAATCCTGACAACGTCACTGCGACGCAAGCCGGTGTAGAGGATGAGCGCGAATGCCAGCCGCTCTTTGCTGCCGACAGGATGCTTATCTTCAAGCCGCGCTATATGGTCTTCGGACCATGTCTTGTATCCCGTGGTCTTGGCCTTCATGCGGGTGACGCCGAGTGTCGGATCATCTGGCGTGCGGCCCTCGGCCATTGCCCACTTGAACATCGCACGTAACGTGTTCAGGAAATTGCGTTGGGCGAATGGCGTGGCGGATTTTTCATTAACGATGCGTTGCACGTGCTCGCGTGTCAGCAACATGGTCCGCCGCCCGCTCGCGTCGGTGCGGAAAAGCGGCAGATGCCCATAAGCTGCGCGGAAATTTTCTAAGATGTTGCGCCGGGTCCGTTGCGTCTCAGCGGCACCGTTCTTGAACGGCGAACTTTTTGCGAGCGGATCGAGATAGGCGGCGACCAACGCGCCGACACTCCCGGCAACCGTGCGCCCGGCACCGATATTTCCGGCTTGTGCCTTCACTCCATCGAGCGCCGTTGCGTACTGGCGCATGAAATCTTCGGACCATGGTGTCCCGGTCAGGTAGGCGGTGCATCCGGCCTTGCGGAATCGGACACGGCGTTTGCCGTGACGATCAACATTCCACGAACAATATTTAGGCAGGCCGCTTTTCGTGCGCAGCATCGGTTAGAACCTCATCCCAAGGATTGGTGTCGGATTCGGTTGCCGACACAGCGTTGTTGACGATCAGCGAATACACTGGTTTTCCATTTTCACTGCCGATGGCGATACGGTAGTTCTTCACGCCCTGACCATCGGCGATTTTCATAAGCCTGCGCACTGCGGTTTTTGTGAAAGGTTGGTCGTTTGGCCGTCGCGACACGGACGCACTCCTGATGAAGCGAGGGCCACGCGCCCTCGAAGGTTTATGTTCCCTCCCCAACGGTTGCCCGTTGGGCCTTCTCTCTCCATCAGTGGGGTAAAATCTACCGTATCGCGCTAAAATTACAAGCCTTGCAGCCGTGGCCGCGGTGCAGGTTTCGCCGCTTACCCAGTAAGTGGTGCGACCGCTGCATCACAAGCGTACAGGCGGGCTTCTCTGGAGAAACCTCGCCCGGATCATCTGACACGATCTTGTCCGATGAGCGCACAGGCGTTGCATACGGTGCCGCTGGCGGGTGCATACGGTGGCGCTGGCGAGCACTTACGTGGACGCTGGCGAGCACTACGGGTGACGCTGGCGCCTCTGGAGAAACGCGCCCGGAAACAGGACCGGTTTCTGGGGCTCAAACCTCGGAGTCGCACTTCGCCGGGAGAGGGGCGAGCCGCTTACCCGGTAAACGGTGGGAGCGTCTGGCTTGGCTATCGTGGACCGGGTCCACGCATCTTTGCCGCCAATGCTGACCGTGATGCTGGCGGCTCGTTGAGCCAACGCTGTGCTGGCGTCCGGGTATAGCACGTTCGGCAAACCGCGCCTTGGCCTCGTCCACGGTGACGCGGCGTTCAACCTGCACGAACTGGGCGGCTCCACGCTCGCGCGCGATCTCGGACTAAACACGATGAAATCGTGGTTCGACGTTGTAGGCATGTCAATCCTTTCTCGATCGATGCACTCGGCAGGGACCAAGATCATCGAGTTTTTCGCAGAGACGGACGGGTACAAGCTGAAAGCAGTGAGAAACATCTTCATTTAAATTATTAATTGGACGCCTCTTTTTTCCAATGGCTGTCTACGAAGAGTTTTGCAAGTGAAGTTTCGCGGGAGCATGGATGTCCGCGCGCGACATCTTGTTCCCTGCTAGCGTGCTCGATAGCATCGGGTGGCCCTGGTATCGGTTTGCGGGCCACGCGACGTTATGTCGTTCGTGATGCTCTTTCGAGACAAATGTCCGCTATTGGCAATTAGCAGACATGACCTTGGGCGGGATTAGATGTTATTAAATTATTGTGCCGGGTGCGCTGTTTTGGTTTGCCCCTTTACAGCGCAATCGCACGCGAAGCCCTGGCCGAAAGGTTGGGGCTTCTGCTCCTTGGGAAGTCGGGCGCTTTGCCATGTCCGCTATTGGCACTTAGCGGACATTCCAGACCGAGCTGCGAATGTCCGCTTCCGGGGGTAAAGCGGACATCGCTCCCGCACCGCAAAATGTCCGCTAATGACCCAAAGCGGACATCGAGTTGCGGCTCCGCCGTGCGCGCCGAAACTAAAAGGGAACTCAAGGGGCAAAGAAAAAGAAAAAGCGCCGCCACAGCCGGGCAAATGAGCCGGGCCTGTGCAGTGCCAGACGCGATAACTGTCAGGCTACCAGCACTACATTGCTAATAACGACGGTAGTAGCCGCCGTAGTAGCCAGGGTTGTAGGCACCGTAGTAGCCACCATAGTAGCCACGGCGGTAGGCTCGCCGGTAGTATCGGCGCGCGTGTCTATGGTAGTAATAAACCTTATGTAGCTCTGGCACGGGAGCAGTTGCGCCTACTAGATTTCCGTTGATTGGCACTGCCGAGGCACCGAAGGTTCCGCCAAGTCCAATGCCAGCCGTGGCGACTGCTGCCAGAATGTACATTCGCACTTTAGACATTTTACCCTCCGCTTGATTTCTACGCGCTGGGGCGGTGCCAACACATCAGCCGTAATCGGCTAGGTTCCAACTACTTCGTGGTGCCAGTGGTCTCTTTACTGCCTCCGCGTCGCGTTTCCCGTCGTTCGTAGCGTCGTGCGCGCCGCTGTCCACGCCGCTCCATCCCGCCCTCGGCATCTGACACCGGCTGTCACCATTTCTAGTCTTTCGCGCCCGTCTTTGTGAGACATATCGTCGTAGCCCTGCACTTACCCATCATTTCCCTGCGCGACCGACAACACCGTCACCACACCTACGGTTCCCCCATGGAACAGCGGGACCACGATCGTGGTTGTCACGAGACACCATTGAGCGTTGGGATCGGATTGGGGCGGTTATGAAGCGCGCAGCCTTGGTTATGGCGTTGACCGCCGGATTTTTGGTCGGCGGTGCCATTGCCCAAACCCCGCCGGACGATAAAGAGCCGATTCCGCCGCGGTCGATCCAGCTCACCGCCGAGCAAGACCACGTCAGAGATCGTGCTAAAGGACATGCATATCGAGCAAGTGCCCCGCAGCACCGAGATCAGGATTGGCGAGAAAGCACCACCCGATATCGCATTGCAGACCTTTCCACCACTCGTGGCCGAGAAGGTACCGCAAGTCAGAACATACAAATTCTTTCTCACCGAGAATCAGATCGTGGTCGTATCTCCGCAGAACATAATTGCGGACATTATCAAGTAGTCCTAATCCGCGCCGGAACCCTTCCTTGGTCAACCGGCGACGCACTCTTTCCCGGCTGCGGAAACAAAGCCCGTCTAAAAATCGGGCCGTATCGCGAGGATGCGGCCCAAAGTCGGAAGTTCAGACGACGCGTTTCGGGGAATTTGGGGGATCGAAACGGCCTTTGGAATATAGCCCCGAACTGCAAGGCTCTGCATTTAAGAAAGACACGAGCCAACAAAAAAGTGGGGCCGGAAATTTCCGCTGGCGCATGGCCGATAGCCGGCCTGCATCTCTTCGCGAGCGAAATCTAACTGCGTCTACATTTCATACGTCATTTGATACACTGTTTGGTCCGGTGCGATTTAGTCGCCTAGTCCGCCTGGCTAATGCGTCGGACCTTTCGGCCAGGTATTTCTGCATAACGGAACGAACTGATGATGGAAGTTCGGGATTTGCGAGAATGCGCTTGGTCGTCTTGGTAGATAAGCGGTCAAGCTTGTGTCTGGCGTTAACTATCGTCCACGCCGTGCTTCGATGAAGCCCGAGCGCTTTCGATTGCGCGTCGAGTTTAGTGTAACCGGACGCGATCAGCGCTTCTGAAATGTGCTGAAGTCCGACCGTGTGCTTAGGGGGTGCATAATATCACTGCTGTCTGTCCCCCGATATGAATGTCAACTCCTGAGATCCGCAAAAGTTGTCTTCCTAAAATGACACACAGAAGAAAAGTTCTTGCCCTGTGCCCTCAGTCATACACAGGAACTCGGTGCTAAGTTGCGCCGTCGACGACGCCACTTACTCAAGTTACTCAATTCACATAACCGCTAACATTGAAGGCGCTCTTGGGCGAATGCCCCTAATATGTGCGCGGCGTCGCTTTGGTCATTGTTATCCTAGTGTTGGCGGCGAGTATGGATTTCATTGCGCGCGATAGCGCCGTGTCTTTTGACATGCAATGTCACCTTTCAGCACCACTCCGCGCCCAATCGGATCGCAAGTACCACTCTACTGCCTTTTCGATCGTGGCCATTCATAGGCTTGGGTGGCTGCGGATTCGCAGGGTGAGGTGGATTCGCAAGCTTCGATTTGGCGCTTTCAGATGAACAAACAACAAAAGGGACCTGTCACATGAAACGACAGCACACTTGCGCTGCCGCGCTCATGCTCGGTTGCGTGTTCGCGACTCCATCCAATGCAAGGCCTGACCCACAAGCGACAATCGGCCCGGTCACTCAGTTTTGCGGTGACCGCGTGTGCCCAAATTATCTGTCCACGACGCCAAAAGTGATCGAGCGTCGCACAGTACACCGTCATCCTCCTGTTGCGCGGCCGGTACTGCCAAAGGCTCGTCCTGTCGACGCTAGCGGCAATCCGGGCCACGGTCTCGTGACAGTGGCGACTGCTGCAGGCATCGACATCACGTTATCAGAGAAGATGGCACCGAAGATGCAAGCCTTCATCGCTGACCTGATGGAGATCGGTTACAAGCCGAAACAGATTCATTGCTTCGCGCGTCGCGGTCACGTTCGCGGCTCGCGGCACTACACCGGCAACGCCTGTGATTTTGACCAACGTGGCTGGGGCAAGACGGCGAACATGATGTACCACGTCAGTGTGCTTGCCAAAGTGCATGACCTTCGCGATGGCGGTTCGTTCCGCGATTGGGGGCATATCGATGATGGTCTGCCGCTGTCACGTCCGCGCTACGCACGTCACAACCGTCCCACCGTGATCTTGGCAGCACGTCGCTAACGCTAACCACCAGTGCCTTGACGCTAAACTGACGATCCGAAATCATATAGGTACATGGGCATAATTATGGGGTGGTGCCGTGCACATCTCCGGCGAAAATAACTGGACCAATTGGCACCGGATTTCCCCCGGTTCTCCCGAAGCCTACGTCTTTGCCACATCGTGTGTTGCTATCGCCAGCCTCTTACGTTGGGGGCTGGGACTACTGAGTGAACACATTCTGCATCTTCCGGATTTTCCGACTTTTTATCCCGCGGTGCTTTTTTCGGCCCTGATTGGCGGCGCGGGGGCTGGTGTATTTGCTGCAGCATTGGGCGGCTTTATTGGTTGGTGGGCTTTCATGCCGCCGCATTTCACGTCTTTCGCGGTGACCTTGGGACAACAAATCGGTTTACTAATGTATTTTTTCGCTTCTCTGCTCATAGTATGGGCCGCAGATCACTATCGCAGGATTACGAAGCGCCTTGAAGACGAAGAGAAATTTCGAAAACTGGCCGTTGACGAGCTTGCACACCGACTAAAAAACAAACTCGCTACCATCCAGTCCATCATAAGTTTTCAACTTCGTGATGATCCGCAAGTTAGAGATGCCATTTTAAGCCGTCTTACTGCGCTCTCGGCCACCGACGACCTTATCATGGCCGCGCAGGGACAAGGTGCAGCCCTTCGCGGCATCCTCTCCGCCGAACTTCGCCCCTATGGCGTATCGCGAGTGTCGATGGAGGGGCCAGATGTCCTGCTGCCGCCGAAGTTAGCGTTGATGGTGGCGCTGCTCGTTCACGAGCTCGCTACCAATGCTGCAAAATACGGTGCCTTGTCGAGTTCGGTGGGTAGCCTATCAATCCAGTGGTCGCTTGCCGATGTACGATTGGACCTCGAATGGCGTGAAAGCAGCGGACCAACTGTTACTGCGCCGGTCCATCGCGGTTTTGGAACGCGACTACTTTCACATGCCCTTGAGCAGTTTGGCGGCGCCGTCGAGGCGACTTTTGCAACGACAGGGCTTATTTGCAAATTAAGCTTCGTGCTTCAAGAAAGCTCGTCGAACATTGCCCCTGATGTGACCGGCACGCAGCCCAAAGTACTCGCAGCTGATTGAACTGTCGCGCTAACTGCAATGTCCGCTATTGGCACAAAGCGGACATCGGCTTGTGCGCTGCACATGTCTGCTTTTGACCCAAAGCGGACATTGGCGGCGCGGTCTTGCAGTCTAAATAAACGGGGGTGTGGTGTGCTTTGAGTGACACCCGGTTATCGCAGGTATTCGAAAGACAATCCTGCGGCAAATAGGATGCTGATCACGATCAAGGCAACGAGCACGGCGCGGTCGCGCATGGACTTGGCTGCCTCGTTATGTGAGCGGCCCAGCCGATGCTGCGACGGAGGACCGGGACCGCTCTTAGCGGAGTAAAGGGATCAACTCCGCTTGAGTGAACTCTCTGCAAGGTCCGCCAATTGAAATTCCAGCAGACGATTAAGATGGTCCGTATGGCGCTCATGCCACACATGGGATTAATCGATCCGCATGTGTTAAATGACATAATTGCCCGACGGAACTTCGGAACGAACGAACAGTGTCTCACGAAGACGTCAGCGTGGGCGTCCGTCATTGGACATTGCGTGTCACCAACGGCGTCAGATACGCTTGTCTTCGGGACGACGCAGATGTCTGACCAATATTCGGTGACAGGGACAGGCTTTGCGCGACTTTACAGTTTTTATCATTGACGATGATCAAGGCATATTGGACGCCTTGAGCAGGTTTCTGCGAGCAGCAGGCTATAAAACCAAGGCCTACTCCTCACCACAGGCTTTTCTCGATGAACACGATGCATCGATGCCCGGTTGCGCTGTGCTCGACCTGTCAATGCCCCGCAAGAATGGGCTGGATGTTCAGCATGAGCTTGTTACGCGGGGGATTGAGCGGCCTATTATCTTTCTTAGTGGAAGAGGAACGGTTCCCGCGAGCGTAGAGGCAATGAAAGCCGGTGCCGTGGACTTCCTGCCCAAGCCGTTCAAGGACGACGAACTGCTGGATGCGATCAAGGTCGCCGAGGAACGCGATAGCGTCAGGCTTCAAAGAGACGCAGGACGGAACGCCGCCAGCAAATTAATAGATAAGCTTACGCCGCGCGAAAAAGAGGTCATGGCGTTGATCGTTCGGGGCCACATGAATAAGAATATCGCGCACCTGTTGGGCACGGCCGAAAGAACCATTAAGGAGCACCGCGCACGCGTGATGAGGAAATTGGGCATCAGCAGCGTTGCCGAATTGGTGCGCCTGACGAGCAAAGTAATTACCGAGCCGCGATAGTCAGCAGCGTGTAGCCGTCCTTTAAACGGTATGGGTAGAACACACTCATTGACGAGCGAATTTTGGTGAATGACTGACGCTTGTATTCAGCCGTCGCTGGCGATTGGCGTCGATTGCGGGGTGCCTGCCGTGTCGCTTTGCTCCCTGGCTAGCTTGAACCAAGCTTCGGCAATTTCGAGCAATCCAGCCTTTTCTTCCTCGCAAGTAGCCTGCTTCGCGGAAGCCAAAGCTTTGTCTCCGTAACAGCGATATTGTTCAGCTTTGCTACTCATGGCCATCCGCCGCCCCCGGCGTTTTTTAGCTTGGACTTGACGGCAAGCGGCTCGCGTTGATCCAGATCAAATATTTACTCCTCAGCGCTTTGACGCCCATGGGACGCCCAATGTCGTGTCGGTGCCAGTCCAGCAGCTGATGGAGTTTCACGAAGCGCGATAAGCGTAATGTCCGCTATTGGCACAAAGCGGACATGCGCTAGTGGCACCGCACATGTCCGCAAAGCGGACATGACCTTTTGCGCCAAAATTGGCTGCTGCGCCTCAGGTACCTTTGGTGTCCGCTATCACGAGACGCTCAATTTCTTTCGGATCAAGGGTCCCCTGAGATGCAAGGCTAATAACTTTTTTGGCTACGACTTCAATTAACGGGTCGTCGGGATCTTTCAGTTTCAAA
>DASYSQ010000292.1:0-21711 GCA_036003145.1 Pseudolabrys sp. | reverse complement strand
GGACGTCAATCGGTCCCTGTGGCCATCGCCTCCGCAAATTTCGGAGACAGTGAATGGCTGGTTTTGGCCCGTTGCAGTCGCGATCGCAGTCTTTCTGACTTTCCTGAGCTATGACGGTTTTCGCTTCGACGATACCGAACCGTTCCGCACACTTATTGTTCTGGTTCTGGCGGCAGCCTCGCTGGCGCTGCTGCGCGACCCGCCAAAGTCTGCGTTCGCCGTCGTGCTTGCGTTCGCGACCCTCTGGCTCTTCCCGGTCGACGGGACCAACATTGAAACGTTGCGTAGCTTCTTCGGTGTTCATAAGATCTACGAAAGCGACGATGGACGCTTCCGTATCCTGAAAAACGGATCAACGATCCACGGTGCGGAAAGGATCGAAACCGAGGACGGTGAGCCGGTTAGCGGCCGGCCACGGCCGATCACTTACTACCATGACAAATCGGCAATGAACCGGGTCATCGAAGCGGTGAGGGCACGCAAGGGCGCACCATTGCGCACGGCGGTCATCGGACTTGGTTCCGGATCACTCGCGTGTCGAGTTGCGCCAGGCGAAACCTGGCGATTCTTTGAGATTGACCCAACGATCATTGCCATCGCGCGCGACCCGGACCGTTTCACCTTTTTGTCGTCCTGCGCGCCGGGCCTGCCGATCGTGCTTGGCGATGCGCGTCTGACATTTGCTCAGGAGCCGGACCATGTTTACGACCTCATTGTTGTCGACGCCTATTCCTCAGACGCAATTCCGGTGCACCTGGCAACGGCCGAGGCGATGGCCATTTACAAATCCAAACTTTCCCCTCAGGGCGTTGTGATGATGCATATTTCGAACCGGCATCTTGAATTGCGCAGCGTGGTCGAAGGAATAGCGGCCGCCAACAGACTCAAGACCTGGATCTGGAGCAACGGCAGCGAGGAAACCGATGATGAGAACTACGTCTTCGGCTCCGATGTGGCGATTTCCGCGGAGAACGAGAACGATATTGGTGCGCTGTCGAACGACAAATTGTGGGTTCTGACCCCGCCGAACCCCGATGTGCGGACCTGGACGGATGACTATTCCAACATCGCCGGTGCCGTCTGGCGGAAGTACTACAAGTAGGCGCCCGATATCTCAGGCGGCCGCTTTCGGCGGCATACGGTGGTTGGGGGTCGAATTCGAAATCTTCAGTTCGTCTTCGTTCATGTCCACACCGACATCGGCAAACAGCGGCGTTGAAAGATATCGTTCGCCGGTGTCCGGCAGCATGCACAGCACGGTCGAACCAGGTGCCGCCGTCTTGCAGACTTCCAGTGCTCCGGCGAAGGTCGCGCCTGCAGTGATGCCCACAAAGATGCCTTCCTTCTGCGCAAGTTCGCGGCTCCATTTCATGGCATCGGGACCGGCAATGGTGATAATGCGGCTGATCACGCCCATGTCGACCGCGTCACCTGTGATCTTCGGAATGAAATCCGGGCTCCAGCCCTGCATCGGATGCGGCTTGAATGCCGCATTAGGCTTGGAAGGCGACCCATCGGGATTGCGCTCCTGCGGGGAGCCGCTGGAAAGCATCGGCGCATCTCCTGGCTCGCAAACAATGATCTTCGTGTCGGGGCGCTCCTTCGCTAGCACCCGGGCTACGCCCTTCAGCGTTCCGCCAGTCCCGAATCCGGTGACCCAGTAGTCAAGCTTCTCGCCTTTGAAGTCGTCAATGATCTCCCTCGCGGTCGTGCGCGAATGCATGTCGGGATTGGCCTCATTCTCAAACTGACGGGTGAGAAACCAGCCGTGTGTCTTGGCCAGTTCATTCGCCTTGTTCACCATGCCCAGTCCGCGCTCGGCGGCCGGCGTCAGAACAACCTTGGCGCCGAGAAAACGCATCAATTTGCGGCGCTCAATGCTGAATGTTTCCGCCATCGTGACCACCAGCGGATAGCCTTTGGCAGCGCAAACCATCGCAAGGCCTATGCCGGTATTGCCGGACGTTGCCTCGATCACGGTCTGCCCCGGCTTGAGTTCACCGGATTTTTCCGCAGCCTCGATAACACCGAGCGCCAGACGGTCCTTGACCGATCCGAGAGGATTGAATGCCTCGATCTTTACAAAGAGGCTGATGTTTTTCGGCGCGATCTTGTTGACCCGCACAACCGGCGTACGGCCGACAGTTTCGAGAATACTCGCAAATTTAGCCATCAGTCGCTCCCGTTCGCGTTTTCAGATTCACATATTCAGAACGCGGCCATACGCATCAAGCACCGCTTCCTTCATCATCTCCGACAGGGTCGGATGCGGGAAAATTGTGTGCATCAGCTCTTCTTCCGTCGTCTCAAGGTTCATGGCCACGACATAGCCCTGGATCAATTCGGTCACTTCTGCGCCGACCATGTGGGCGCCCAGCAGCTGACCGGTTTTCTTGTCAAAAATGACTTTGACCAGGCCTTGATCCTCTCCAAGTGCAATCGCCTTGCCATTGCCGACGAAAGGAAAGCGGCCAACACGAATATCGAGCTTTTTCTCTTTCGCCGCCTGCTCGGTCAGGCCAACCGATGCGACCTGCGGCGAGCAGTAGGTACAGCCCGGGATCATCGCCTTGTTCATTGGATGCGGATTAAGACCCTTGATCGCCTCGATGCAGACAACGCCTTCATGTTCGGCTTTGTGTGCCAGCATTGGCGCGCCCGAGACGTCGCCAATGGCATAGACGCCGGGAACGTTCGTTCTATTGAATTGGTCGACAACGATAATACCACGATCGGTTTTCACCCCGAGCTTTTCCAGACCGAGATTTTCAATGTTACCCACAACACCGACCGCCGAGATGACGCGCTCAACAGTCATGGTCTGTGACTTTCCCCCTTCTTCAATGGTTGCAACGACGCTGTCGCCTTTCCTGTCGAGCTTGGTCACTTTTGCGTTAGTCTGAATCTTGATGCCTTGCTTCTCGAAGCTCTTGCGGGCAAAGGCCTGAATCTCCTGGTCTTCGACGGGCAAGATCTGCGGCAGCACCTCGACAACAGTCACTTCGGAACCGAGCGTGCGGTAGAAAGAGGCAAACTCGATGCCGATTGCTCCAGAGCCGATCACCAGCAGAGATTTGGGCACACGATCAGGCGCCATCGCCTCGAAATAGGTCCACACCAGTTTTTTATCAGGCTCGATTCCGGGCAACACGCGCGGGCGCGCTCCGGTTGCAAGGATGATGTGCCTGGCCTGGTAGCTGCCGGCACCGAGCGCGCCCTTTGGCGCTTCGCTCTTCGACGCCTTCACTGTGACCTTACCGGGGGCCTCGATCGAGGCCTCCCCCCAGATGATCGAAACCTTGTTCTTCTTCATCAGGAAGCCGACACCATCGTTGAGGCGCTTGGAGACAGCACGCGAGCGGTGCACCACCGCCTTGGCGTCGTAGCCCACATTGTCGGCCTTCAGTCCGTAATCCTTGGCGTGCTGCATATAATGAAAAATTTCGGCCGAACGCAGGAGCGCCTTGGTCGGGATGCAACCCCAGTTCAGACAAATCCCGCCGAGGTAATCGCGTTCGACGATGGCCGTCTTGAAGCCGAGTTGCGCCGCGCGAATGGCGGTGACATAGCCACCGGGCCCGGAGCCGATGATCAGGACGTCGAAGGAAGTGTCGGCCACGCGCATCTCCACTCATCGGTTACTGGCGCCATCCGTCTCCCACACGGAGCCGTTTCAATCAAGCGTTGCCACCACCCCATTGAACTGAATGGCCTTAGGTAATCTAATTCCCGCAAACAACAGGACGGAAACCAAGAGAGACGCTATGGCCAGGATCATTGTTCGTCTTGTTGCCTTCGCTGCATTTATCGCGGCGCAGGTGACATGGGTCGCCGCTGCCGAGATCAAAGTGTTCAGCACCATCGGGGTCAAGGGCGCTTTGGAAGAGCTGATCCCCACATTTGAAAAATCCAGCGGCCACAAGTTGGATGTGACCTGGAGTACCGCCGCCTTGCTCGCCAAGCGAGTGGAATCAGGTGAGCAGGCGGACGTGCTGATCCTGATCAAGAATAATGTCGAGAGCTTGCTCAAGGAGGGCAAGATCGTGCCGGGCACCGAGACGCTGCTCGGGCAATCGATTTTCGCCGTCGGGATAAAGACCGGCGCATCAAAACCTGACGTCTCAACGCCTGAGGCTTTCAAACAGAGCCTTTTGGCTGCGAAGGGGATCAGCTATTCCGACCCGGCCTCGGGTGGCGCCAGCGGCGTTTATATCGCCAAACAGATCGACAAGATGGGAATCACCGAACAACTCAAAGGCAAAACCAAGTTTCCGCCATCCGGCGGCTTTTCCGCCACGCTGCTCACAAGTGGCGACGCTGACATCGCCATTCAGTCGAAACCCGAGCTTCTAACGGTTCCCGGCGTCGAGGTGGTCGGGCCGTTGCCCGGCGACATGGCGTTCACTGTCGTCTATGCAGCCGGTGTCCAATCGGGCGCGGCGCAAGCGGAAGCCGCGAAAGCTTTCCTCAGATTCTTGAAGTCGCCGGAGGCGCAAGCGGTGTTCAAGGCGAAGGGCTACGATCCGGCCTGAACAGGAATCGTGTGGCCTAGGTCGCTGCGCGTCCGGCCGCCCGGCGTTTGCGGACCCACCATTCCAGCGCAATCAGCAAGACGAGGATCACGCCCGCGCCACAGGCGAACGGCTGCCAGATATTGCGCGACAGCTGTTCGCCGGAGAAAAAGGCGGAGGCGATGACATCCCGGCCCAGCGGACTGAAAATAGCTACCGCAGCGAACACCATCGAAATCCAGGGCCATCGCGCCAAGATCACACCACCATCATCACCGGATTTTCGATCAGCGTCTTGAATGCGCCAATGAGCTCAGCACCGAGCGCGCCATCAACCGCGCGGTGATCGCAGGACAGCGTCACGCTCATGATAGTCGCTGCCTCGATTTTTCCGTTGCGCACGACCGCCCGTTCTTCGCCCGCGCCGACCGCCAGGATGGTCGACTGCGGCGGATTGATCACGGCTGTGAAATCCTTGATGCCGTACATGCCGAGGTTCGATACTGACGACGTGCCGCCCTGATATTCGTGCGGCTTGAGCTTGCGCTCCCGCGCGCGAACGGCGAGATCGCGCATCTCGTTTGAGATTGTCGACAGGGATTTGCTTTCGGCATTGCGCACGATCGGCGTGATCAGCCCGCCCGGCAAAGCCACGGCAACGCCGATATCCGAATGCTTGTGCTTGAGCATGCCGGCCTCGGTCCAGCTCACATTAGCGTTGGGATTGCGTTGAAGAGCGAGGGCAAGCGCCTTGATGACAAAATCATTGACCGAAAGCTTGTAGGCAGCCTTGCCATCCTTGTTTTTGGGCGCGGCGGCATTGATCTCTTCGCGCGCGGCCATCAGCCGGCCGATATCGCAATCCATCGTCTCGTAGAAATGCGGAATGGTCTGCACCGAGGCGGTAAGCCGTTGCGCAATGGTGCGCCGCATGCCGTCATGCGGAACCAGGTCATATGAGCCTTCCTCGTAAAGCGAACGAATTTGCGCGTCGGACATCGCCGGGGCGATGGTCGCGCCGCCTGCGGGCGCGCCAGCCGGCGCGCGCAGGCCCTTGCCGGATTTGGCCTGCTCAATGTCGCGCGCAATGACACGGCCATGCGGACCAGAGCCCTGTACGCGATTGAGATCGATGTTGGCGTCCTTGGCGAGACGTCGCGCCAGCGGCGAGGAAAAAATGCGATTGCCGCCCTTCGGCAGCGGCTGGGGCGCCGGAGAGGCCTTCGGTGCGCCTGGCGCCACGGTGGATGCCGGTTTTTCACCGGCAGGTTTTGATGCCGGTACGGGCACCGGCTTGGCGACCGCCTGCGGAGCGGCTTGAGGTGCGGCGCCCGCCGCAGTTTTCACGTCCTCGCCCTCGCCCGCGAGCACCGCGATGACCGAATTCACAGCGACGTCCTGTGTGCCCTCAGGCACCACGATCTTGGCAAGCATGCCGTCATCGACGGCCTCATATTCCATTGTGGCTTTGTCGGTCTCGATTTCGGCGATGACGTCGCCCGACTTGATCTTGTCGCCTTCCTTCTTCAGCCAGCGCGCCAGATTGCCCTTCTCCATCGTGGGCGACAGCGCCGGCATGAGGATATTGGTGGGCATCGCCTGGCCTACCGGTAACAAACGGCCTTGGCCGCCTCGACGACCTCGGCGACCGAGGGCAGCGCCAGCTTTTCAAGATTAGCGGCGTAGGGCATCGGCACGTCTTTTCCGGACACGCGCGCGACTGGTGCATCCAGATAATCAAAAGCGTGTTCGACAATGCGGGCGGCAATTTCCGCTCCGACGCCGGACTGCTGCCATCCTTCTTCTACCGTTACGGCGCGTCCTGTCTTCTGCACCGAGGTGATAATCGTTTCGGTGTCCATCGGCTTGAGCGTGCGCAGGTCGATCACCTCTGCGTCGATGCCGTCTTTGGCCAGTTCATCGGCCGCCTTGAGCGCATAACTCATGCCCATTGACCACGCGATGATCGTCACATCATTACCGGCGCGCGCGATCTTCGCCTTGCCGATCGGCAGCACAAAATCGTCGAGTTTCGGCACAGGCGACGAGTGGCCGTAGAGGATTTCGTTTTCAAGGAAGATCACAGGATTGAGGTCGCGGATCGCGGCTTTCAGCAACCCCTTGGCGTCGGCAGCGGTCGACGGCGCGATGACCTTCAGCCCCGGGATATGCGAGTACCAGGCCGAATAATCCTGGCTGTGTTGCGCGGCGACGCGGGCCGCAGCCCCGTTGGGGCCGCGGAAAACAATCTGACACCCCATCTGGCCGCCCGACATATACAAGGTTTTGGCGGCGGAGTTGATCAATTGGTCCATCGCCTGCATGGCGAAATTGAATGTCATGAATTCTACGACCGGCTTGAGACCGGCAAGCGCCGCACCAATGCCGAGCCCGGCGAAACCGTGCTCGGTGATTGGTGTGTCGATCACGCGCTTTGCGCCAAACTCCTGCAACAGGCCTTGCGTCACCTTGTACGCGCCCTGATACTCGGCGACTTCTTCGCCCATCACAAACACATCCTTGTCGCGCCGCATCTCCTCCGCCATGGCGTCGCGCAAAGCCTCGCGCATAGTCATGGTGACCATTTCGGTGCCTTCAGGAATATCGGCATCGTTTGCGACTTGGGGCGCCGGAGCCTCCGGCGCCTTCGCGGCCTTGGGTGCCGGCGCTTCCTGTGCCTTCGTGTCCTGTTTCTGGGCTTTTGCCGGCGGCGCGGATTCACCGGCCTTCTGCTGCAACGTGGGCTTTGTCGCCTTGATCGATCCTTTATCCTCGTCCTCGCCGAGGATCACGGCGATCGGGGTATTGACCGCGACATCGGCAGTGCCTTCCGGCACAAGAATTTTTCCGAGCGTGCCCTCGTCAGCCGCTTCGACTTCCATCGTTGCCTTGTCGGTCTCGATCTCCGCGATCACATCGCCTGATTTGATCTTGTCGCCCTCTTTCTTGAGCCATTTCGCAAGATTGCCCTTCTCCATCGTGGGCGAGAGCGCGGGCATGAGGACTTCGGTCGGCATGGCGCAATTTTTTTCCAGGCAACAGGATCAGCGATACACGTCGGTATAAAGTTCTGACACATCCGGCTCCGGATCATGCGTGGCGAACTCCGCTGCCTTGTTGATCAGGTCGCGGACTTCGCCATCGATCCTCTTCAGCGCATCTTCGTTGGCAAATTTCCTGTCCAGGATCCGTTGACGCGCCATGTCGATCGGATCGTGATGTGTACGCACTTCATCGACCTCCTCGCGGGTGCGGTATTTGGCCGGATCCGACATCGAATGTCCGCGATAACGATAAGTGAGCATTTCGAGAATATAGGGGCCTTTTCCGGATCGGCACCACCCGGCCGCCCGTTCGCCCGCGGCTTTCACCGCGCGCACGTCCATGCCGTCCACCTGGTCGCCGGGAATGTTGAACGACAGCCCGCGGCGCGACAGATTTACTTCGGCAGACGAGCGCGTGATCGAGGTACCCATGGCGTAACGATTGTTCTCGATGACGTAGATCACCGGCAGCTTCCAGAGTTCCGCCATATTGAAACTCTCATAGACCTGACCCTGGTTGGCCGCGCCGTCGCCGAAATAGGTAACACTGAGGTTGTTGTTTCCGCGGTAACGATTGGCGAAGGACAGGCCCGTCCCGAGCGGGACCTGTGCGCCGACAATGCCGTGGCCGCCGTAGAAGCCCTTCTCCACGCTGAACATGTGCATGGAGCCGCCCTTGCCTCTGGAATACCCATGCGCGCGGCCGGTGAGTTCGGCCATGACGCCCTTCGGGTCCATACCTGTTGCAATCATATGGCCGTGGTCGCGGTAGCCAGTGATGACCTGGTCGCCTTCGTTGAGAACCATCTGCATGCCAACGACCACCGCTTCCTGGCCGATATACAAATGGCAAAAGCCCCCAATCAGTCCCATGCCATACATTTGCCCCGCCTTTTCCTCGAAACGGCGGATGGTCAGCATGGTCCGATAGGCGGAAAGCTCCTGCTCCTTGCTGAAGTCGGCCACGGATTTGGCGTCGGCGCTCTGAATTTTTTGGGCGACCGCCATGCACACTCCCTGCGAAAGCGTCCGGCAATTGCGACGGGGCACCGGTAGGCTTTCCAAACCCCAATAGCTTAAATCGCCCGGCGGCGAAAGCACGACGCCATCATACGGAATTGCGCAAAACGCACCGAAATTGGCCGAAAATTTCAAGCCGCCGGTGGATAACGCGGCGGCCTCTACCGGGGGTGCAGCAACAAGGTCAGGTCGCGCGGGTCGACATATCCGATGAGCGCACGGGCGCGTTCGTCGAGCATGTCCGGGTCAATACGGTCGGCTCGCAGCAGCGAAACCCTCCGTTCCCACAGTCCGCGTTCGGCCTTGAGCTGCCCCAACTCGTCCTTCATTGCTACGAGCTGCTGTTCGAGGTCCTGCTGCGCACGCAGACCATGGTTGCCGGTGAAAGCATTGACCCCGAAATAGCCAATGAACAGCGCGGCAAAAAGATAAAGGCCCAGAACAGTCAGGATGGTGCGTCGGTGCCGATGGGTGACCATAGCGGCCAAAATGGACCATGCCCGTTAAAGCGCATTTAAATTTTCAAACCTTTTCATCGCGGTTTCGGTCGAATAAGGACCAAAAGGGCGCGGAAATACTCACGGCAAGCCAGCGTGAATGCCTCCGGGTTGCCCGGTGTTATTACCAGCATCGACCACGGAGGTTGAAAATGACCCGGGTGATTCTCGTCGTTGCTGCCGCATCTGCATGGCTAGCCTTCGGCCCACAGCCGGCGGCGGCTGACTATTATGGTGCTCCCTGGTGTGCAGTCGTCGCGGCGGGTGACGGTGACATGCAGTGGCACTGCGAGTACCAGTCAATTGAGGATTGTCGGCCGAATGTGCTGGCAGGCAATCGGGGCTGGTGCAATCAGAATCCCTACCCGGTCGCAGCCTATAGTGCCACAGAAAGCAGGCGCACCCGAAAGCACCGCACGCGCCCGCAATAGCTGCTCGCGCCTCTGCCCCTCTCTCTAGATCCGGTGGCGAATTTCGTTGAGGACGAAATTGCCCAGGCGCTTGCCGCGATTGCGCAAAATCTTCAGCACGCCCTGATCGACGAAATAGGTCAACAAGATCGAGTCCCGCGTCTTTACGCGATTGTGCACGGGATCGGCGGAGTGCCAGGTGTCGTCACCGACCGCAAATGCGTAACCGGTGTTGGGCGCAAAGCGCATCTGCGCCTTCTTCGGCAGCGAGCCGTCGGCAAGCTTCTCATGAAAGATCGTGCCGATGTCGGTATTGGCGTCGTCCTTCGGCAAATAGAGCTGGACGGTGATCCCTTTCCAGCGCGTGTCGGTGTGCGGCGTGATCAGGTAGCCGGGAATGTCACGTGTAAGGATCGGGATCGGATACATGCCGACCCTGGCGAAATCCTTTCCGAAGCGTTTCGAGAGACCGGGCGCCAGCCGCCGGATGAACGCTTGCTTGACCGGTTCCGAACAAAGAGCGCGACCGACCACATCCCATAGTGCGCGCTTCTCCGGCGGCAGATTGCGGACGTATTCCGCAAACAAATCGATCTTCACCCGTGTATGGGTTCCATCATCGAGATCGTGCCCCTTGCTTCGCCCATGCATCGGCCGGTAGTCGGCAGATTCGGGCATCAGCGACAGGATCTGCGCGTAAACATCGTCCGGAAACACGCGATCGAATTCGAGGTGGAAGAACGGCTTTTCAACCTGGCGCGAGGCGTCAATTGATTCCACGATGACGCTGGCCAGCCGGTCGGCTGCGCGACGGCGATCGTAGGAAGAGAGAGTTGTACTCTGGTCCATCGCAGGAACTCGCGTTTCGAATTTGGTGCAATTTGCGGTGATTGGCATCCAAACGCAAGATGTGAATTGCCACGGATTTACCGCCGCGATCTCAAGGCCTCACGCCCGGCGTATTTTGCCTGTGATCCGAGTTCATCTTCAATGCGTAGCAACTGGTTATATTTTGCCGTGCGATCTGAACGCGCAAGCGAACCGGTTTTGATCTGTCCGCAATTGGTTGCGACCGCCAGATCCGCGATTGTGGAATCCTCGGTTTCGCCGGAGCGGTGCGACATGACGGCCGTATAGCCCGCCTTGTGCGCCATTTCGACCGCCGCCAGCGTCTCCGTGAGCGTCCCGATCTGGTTGACCTTCACGAGAATTGAATTCGCGACGCCATCCTTGATGCCCTTCGCGAGCCTGGCAACATTGGTTACAAACAAGTCGTCACCGACAAGCTGGCATTTTTTTCCCACGTGCTCAGTCAGGCTTTTCCAACCTTCCCAATCATCCTCCGCCATGCCGTCTTCGACTGAGACGATGGGATAGCGTTCAATCAGGCCGGCAAGGTATTTGACCTGGTCCTGCCTTGAGCGCTTCTTTCCCTCACCTTCATAGACATAGACGCCATCCTTGAAGAATTCTGTCGCCGCACAGTCGAGCGCCAGCATCACGTCATCGCCTGGCTTGTAACCCGCCTTGACGATCGACTGCATGACAAAATCAAGCGCGGCCTCCGCTGATTTCAGATTGGGTGCAAATCCGCCTTCGTCTCCGACATTGGTGTTGAGCTTCGACGAATGAAGTTGGCCCTTCAACGTGTGAAAGATTTCCGCGCCTGCACGTAAGGCTTCGGCAAATGTCGGCGCGCCGACCGGCATGATCATGAATTCCTGGAAGTCGATTGGATTGTCGGCATGCACGCCGCCATTGACGATGTTCATCATTGGCACCGGCAAAGTGCGCGCGGCAGTACCGCCAACATATCGATAAAGCGGCGCGTTCTTCGCAGCGGCCCCCGCTTTGGCAACCGCGAGCGAAACGCCCAGAATGGCATTGGCGCCGAGCCGCGCCTTGTTGGGCGTGCCGTCGAGGGCAATCAGCGTCTCGTCAATCTTGGTCTGCGCCTCGGCATCCATACCGCCAAGTGCGTCAAAGATTTCGCCGTTGACGGCATCCACCGCCTTGCGGACACCCTTGCCACCATAGCGCGCCTTGTCACCGTCACGGAGCTCGACCGCCTCATGGGCGCCTGTCGACGCGCCAGAAGGCACGGCCGCCCGGCCTCTCGAGCCGTCCTCCAGAATGACGTCGACCTCCACGGTCGGGTTGCCGCGGCTATCGAGGATTTCGCGGCCAATAATGTCGGTGATGGCGGTCATAAAAGGGTCCGGCGCTGGCTCTTTTGTGGGCGCATGATCTTTACCGAAAACCGGTAACCAATTCTCGGCATCAGGCACTGCGGCGCTTCTACAGTATCGACAACCCCCTTGTCATGCCCTGCACGAACGGGGCATCCAATGGGATGCAAACATGCGACAAATACCAATGGCTAAAAAACGATTGCAACTCGGCCGCCCGACCCCAATTCCCGCCTCACCTGACAAGGCAGCGCTGGACCGCGTGCCAAATCCGCATGCGGACACGAATTACATTGCGCGATTCACCGCGCCGGAATTCACCACGCTCTGTCCCATCACCGGACAACCTGATTTTGCACATCTGGTCATCGACTATCTGCCCGCGCGTTATCTGGTCGAGTCAAAATCGCTCAAACTCTATCTCAATAGCTTTCGCAATCACGGCGCTTTCCATGAGGACTGTACCGTTGCGATTGGCAAGAAACTCGCAGCGCTCCTTAAGCCGAAATGGCTGCGCATCGGCGGCTATTGGTACCCGCGCGGAGGAATGCCGATCGACGTTTTCTGGCAAACCGGCAAATTGCCGAAGGATGTCTGGGTGCCCGATCAGGGCGTCGCGCCCTATCGTGGCCGCGGCTAGACCGCTGACGCCTGTCGATGCAATTGCAGGGCGCAGGTCCAGCCCGTCACCGTCAGCATGACCGCGCCGGTGAGCAGCACCGGAATGATCCCGATGCCGCTGGAAAGGCCCAGGCCATAGACCACGGGCCCGGCCGCCTGACCAAGAAAGAAGAAAAACGAATGTCCGGCCATCGCAGAACCGCGCGCCGATGGCGCAAGCTCGGTGACATAGACCTGGATACAGCCGTGCAGCATATAGAACCCGAACCCGAGCAGAATGAAATTGACGAACTCCACCGGCCAAGGCGCGCGTAGCGCGATCACGATCAGGCAAAATGCCATAACCATGCCGCCGCCCGCCATCAGCCGTTTCTCACCGATGTACGCGAGCAGCCACGATACCGACACGGTATAAATGATGCCGCCGACGCCGAAGCCGGCGATCACGATGCCGGCGATCGAGGCGCTGGTCACACCTTCGGTATGCAGCATGGTGGCCGTATACGGAAACACGCCGAACAGGAAAATTGCTTCCACAAACACCGCGCCGAAGCAGTATTTTGCCATTGGATTGCGGAAGATGGCGCGATAATTCGGGATCAGAGTCGAGGGATCGAAGCGGCCGGCCTTCTCGCCCATGCCCCGAAAACCGGGAATTGCAAATGCAAGCGCAACCAGATTGATGGCGCCGGTCGCGTAGAATACGCCGCGCCAGCCGATCAGATCGCCGATGACGCCGGCAGCCGACGCGCCCAGCAGATTGCCGCTCATGGCCGCAAACAGCAGTTTGCCGAACGCGACCTGGCGCTGTGCTACGGGAACTCGGTCGCCGGCGACTGCGAACGCAATCGGAAATATGCCGCCAGCGGTCATGCCGGCGATGATGCGCAAAACCATGAGCGTTTCAAAATTTGTCGCCAGTCCGCACGCGAGCGTGGCGATGCCGACGATGAACATGCAGAGCGCGATCAGCCGGGTTTTACTGAACATGTCGGCGAGCGCGCCCAGTACCGGTTGAACCAGCGCATAGGGCAAGGTGAAGGCGGTCGACAGCATCGCCGCCGTTGCTGTCGTCACGGCCAAGCCGGCAGCAACCTGTGGAATCACCGGATCAACCGAGCGCATGAAAAGCGACGTCGTGAATATGACGAACGCCAGAAGGTTGATGAAGCTGCCCATGAAATTCAGACGCCCGCCAGGGGTCAGCGCAGTGGTCGTAATTTGGCCAGCCGGTCGAATTCGACCAGCCCGCGCAACAGCGGCTCCATCTCCTTCAGTGGCAACATGTTCGGTCCGTCAGACGGTGCTTTGTCGGGATCCTGATGAGTCTCGATGAAAATGCCGGCAACCCCGACGGCCACTGCCGCCCGCGCAAGCACCGGAACAAATTCGCGCTCGCCACCCGACGATGTGCCCTTTCCGCCTGGTTGTTGAACAGAATGGGTCGCATCAAAGATCACGGGCGCTCCGGTCGTGCGCTTCAAGATCGGAAGTGCGCGCATGTCGGAGACCAGCGTATTGTAACCAAAGGACACCCCGCGTTCTGTTACCAGCACATTGCGATTGCCGGTGTCCCTGATTTTCTCAACAACATTTTGCATATCCCAGGGCGCCAGGAATTGGCCCTTCTTCACATTGACCGTCTTGCCGGTTTTTGCGGCCGCGACAAGCAAATCGGTTTGGCGACAAAGAAATGCGGGAATTTGCAAAACGTCGACGGCCGGCGCGACCCGTGCGCATTGTTCGGCGTCATGGACATCCGTGAGAACGGGCACCTTAAGCTTCTCGCGAACTTCGGCAAAAATCGGCAGAGCCTGTTCGAGCCCAAGACCGCGTGCCGATTTGGCCGAAGTCCGGTTGGCCTTGTCGAACGACGTCTTGTAGACGAAACCAATTCCGACGCGCCCGGCGATTTCCTTCAGCGCATTTGCCATTTCGAGCGCGTGCGCCTTGCTCTCAAGCGCGCACGGGCCGGCGATCAGCGCCAACGGCAATTCATTGCCAAAACGCGCAGCGCCGACGCTAACGGTGGAATTTAGTGTGTGATCCAAGGCTCAAATCCTCGCGGGCCGCGACCATGAAGCGGCGGTCGTCCTTGGTCAACGGGGCTTTTGCGCTGATGGCTCAAACACCAAAATCGCGCCCATCGCATCCTCTGAGCCAATGATCGCGTCATTTCCGACATAGAGCCCCGCCATGCCGGCGAGTTCCGGCACCGCTTGCAGACGGCTCGGCTGAGTAACGGCAAAGCGAAGGGCCGCAAGCCGGGCGCCGCGAGTCATATCCGGTGGCTTGACCCCGAAACGCTGCAAGAAAGCGGCGGGACTTACCACTTCGATCATTCCGCGCGGAGTGGCAATAGCAAAACCACCAGGACGCGCGACGGCGGGAGCGTCAGCGAAGACCTCGAAAAATTTCTGGTGCTGCTCCGGCTGATTGGCCACCACGACGACGCCCACAACGCCCGCAACGCTGTTGGAGTGTTGCTGAAAGGCCGGGTTCCAAAAATTCTCCGGATAGTGCTGCTGACAAGACGCAAAATGAATATCGTGGACAGCCTTGTCCTCGGCGAAGGCAAGCGAGAAGCCGACCTTGACCGACGCGCCGTCCGGCCGCCTCGCATCACGTTCGAAACGCAGGTCTTCCGAGGCAGCAAGCCCGGCCGCTGAAAATGTCGCCGCGTCGGCGCGCGCATCTTTCGATTCGAGTATGAGCAGCGAGAAGCCCTCGCCGCGGGCAACAAAGTCCCGGTTGTATGCCGCGAACATCGTCGAGAAGCCATCAGTGCCGAGCCTCTCCGGTTCGGCCACCGCCAGCAGCTCGATGAAAAATCCGGGCAACTGTACGATGTGGTTGTGCGTCCCCCACGGGTGGCGATTGCGCGCGCCCACCGTAAATCCGAATCGGCGATAAAGGTCGGCGGCGGCATCAAGATCGCGCACCGCATGGACAATATGATCGAGACCGCGGGCCATTTCCGGAGACTACACGAGCCGGCTCCGCTCCACCGCCGCGCCGATGAACGATGAGAACAGCGGGTGCGGCTCGAACGGCCGCGACTTCAGCTCGGGATGAAATTGAACGCCGATGAACCAGGGATGGTCGTCGTATTCGACGATTTCGGGCAGGATGCCGTCCGGTGACATGCCGGAGAATCGCATGCCGCGCTGTTCGAGGCGGCCCTTGTAAGTGGTGTTGACCTCGTAACGGTGGCGGTGGCGCTCGGAGATTTCGGTTGCGCCATAGATTTGTGACACCCGGCTGCCACGCGCGAGCACCGCATCGTAGGCGCCAAGGCGCATCGTGCCACCCAGGTCCCCGCTGGCGCTGCGCTTCTGCAGTTCGTTGCCTTTCAGCCATTCGGTCATAAGGCCGACCACCGGCTCGGACGTCGAACCAAATTCCGTGGAATTGGCGCTCTCGATGCCGCACAGATTGCGTGCAGCTTCCACCACCGCCATCTGCATACCGAAACAGATGCCGAAATACGGCACGTGACGCTCGCGTGCGAACTGTGCCGCCTTGATCTTGCCTTCCGCGCCACGCTGACCAAATCCGCCCGGCACCAGGATGCCGTTGACGTGCTCGAGAAACGGTGTCGGGTCCTCGTTCTCAAACACCTCCGACTCGATCCAGTCGAGATTAACTTTCACTTTGTTGGCGATGCCGCCATGCGAAAGCGCCTCGATCAGTGACTTATAGGCGTCCTTCATGCCGGTGTATTTGCCAACGATGGCGATGGTGACGTCGCCTTCGGGATTGCGCACACGCTCGTTGATCAACCGCCAGCGCTCGAGATCCGGCGCATGGCGAGGCTCGATCCCGAATGCGGCCAGCACCTCGGCATCGAGCCCTTCGGCTGAATAGGCCTCCGGGACCGCATAGATGTTGTCGACGTCGCGCGCTTCGATCACCGCACTTTCCCGCACGTTGCAAAACAGGGCGAGCTTGCGCCGTTCGCTTTCCGGAATCGGGCGGTCCGTTCGGCAAAGCAGAATGTCCGGCTGAATACCGATCGAACGAAGCTCCTTGACCGAATGCTGGGTGGGCTTGGTTTTGAGTTCGCCCGCGCTCGGGATGAACGGCATCAAGGTAAGATGGATGTACAAGGCGTGCCGCCGCGGCAGATCGTTACCTAACTGCCGGATCGCCTCGAAGAACGGCAAACCTTCGATATCGCCGACCGTACCGCCGATCTCGCACAGCACGAAATCGAAGCCCTCATTACCTTCCCTGACGAAGTCCTTGATGGCGTTGGTGACATGCGGGATCACCTGAATCGTTGCGCCGAGATAATCGCCCCGGCGCTCCCGCGCGAGGATGTCCTGATAGATGCGTCCCGTCGTGATGTTGTCGTGGCGCGTGGCAGGACGCCCGGTGAAGCGTTCATAGTGCCCGAGATCGAGGTCGGTCTCCGCGCCATCGTCGGTAACGAAGACTTCGCCATGCTGGTAAGGCGACATCGTTCCGGGGTCGACGTTGAGATAGGGATCGAGCTTGCGCAGACGCACCTTGTAACCACGCGCCTGCAGGAGCGCACCAAGCGCCGCGGAAGCGAGACCCTTACCCAGTGAGGAAACCACGCCGCCGGTGATGAAGATATACCGCGCCATGGGATTTAACCTTTAGCCCCCGCGAATCGATTCGACGAGTACGAAAAACACAGAGCCAACCCGCGCCTGTGCGTAGCTCGGTAAGTTCTCGATTTTCCAAATATTTGCGGCATGATTTTCATGTTCGCCTTTGGTCTGAAACTCTACCTTCCAACCTCCACAACGCTGAAGGGCCGGAATTTCCGGCCCTTCGCTCGTGATTTCATTTCGACTGCGGCACCTGTGGCCCTGAAGGGGCGGCTGGAGCCGCCGGTGCGGCCGGCGGTTGCCCGCCCTGCAACTGGTTGAGCAATCCGCCCCCGCCGCCAAGCGGCGTCGGCGCGCCCGGCGCCGTCGGGGCGCTTTGGCCGCCCTGCAAAATCGATGTCGGTTTGCGATTGATCCCAGCCAGGATCGAGAGGACGAGGCTGGTCACAAAGAACAGCCCCGCCAGGATTGCGGTCGCCCGCGTGAGAACATTGGCGGTGCCACGGCTGGTCATGAAGCCGCCACTCGAACCGATGCCAAGCCCGCCACCTTCGGAGCGCTGCAGGAGAACAACCCCGATCAAGGCGAGAACCAGCATCAAGTGAATGACGATGATGACGTGCTGCATCAGTCCAAAGTCCGTTCAAACCAGACCGCTCCAGGCTCCCCGCCCAGGCGGCGCTTTGTGTCCATATAGGAATTCGCCGCGGTCTCTACACGATCGCTTGGCGCTTTTCCACCCTTGCCGCCGCTATCGGTAAATCTCGGCAATACCTAGGAAATCGTCGGCTTTGAGGCTGGCTCCGCCAACCAAGGCCCCGTTTACGTCGGCAACCGCCAAAAGCTGCGTAGCATTGGCCGGTTTGACCGACCCACCATAGAGGATGCGGATCCGGGGCCCCGCTGCGCCAAAACGCTCGGTCAACCGCTTTCGGATGAAACCGTGGACTTCCGCAACGTCGGCCGGCGTGGGCGTGCGTCCGGTTCCGATCGCCCATACCGGCTCGTAAGCAATCGCCAGGTACGCGGACGTGGAACCATCCGGCAGCGAGCCATCGAGTTGGCGGCCAACCACATCGAGCGTCTTGCCGGCGTCGCGCTCGGCGCGCTGCTCGCCGACACAGACAATGGCGGACAGGCCGGCACGCCACGCCGCACCGGCTTTCGCCCGGACCATCGCATCGGTCTCATGATGGTCGGTGCGGCGCTCAGAGTGACCTAGGATGACCGCACGAGCACCGGCATCAGCCAGCATCTCCGCCGAAACATCGCCGGTATGTGCGCCGGACGCTTCGGCATGACAATCCTGCCCCCCAACGATCACTGTCGAGCCGCTGGCGGCCGCGGCAAAGGCCGCGATCAAAGTTGCCGGCGGACAGACCATCAGTTCGGCCTTGCCTTCGAGCGCCTTTGCCCCGGCTATGATCTTGGTGAGTTCGCCCCCCGAGGCGGCAAGCCCATTCATTTTCCAGTTGCCCGCAACGAGTGGAATGACCTTGGCCGTCGCCATCGAAAAATCCCCTCCCGCGAGCGGTTACCAGTTCCGCTTTGGCAATGCCATAGGGCCCGCTTCGAGCCAATCCTTGTTCAGTTGCAAGGAGTTGCCCCGGTCACTATGGTGCCCCCGCCGCGCTTGGGCTAGACAGGCGCGGTCATCCAATCACCCAACGTAGCAACGAAAAACACGCGCATGCTTCGCGGTCTCCACAAAGCCTCTTCGACCTGGCTCGGCAAAGCCCTCATGGCCGTCGTCATGGGCTTCCTCGTTATCAGCTTTGCGATCTGGGGCATTGGCGACATTTTTCGTGGCTTTGGCCTAAATGCGGTGGCGACTATTGGCGGCACCGAGATCTCGATTGAGCAATTTCGCCACTACTACAACGAGCGCCTCCAGCAATTGGGCCGTCAGCTTGGACGGCCTATTACTCCCGAAGAAGCGCGTACGCGCGGCATAGACCGGCAGCTGCTTGGACAGCTCGTTGCTGAAACCACACTCGACGAGCAGGCGAAACAGCTGCGGCTTGGCTTGTCGGACGCTGACATCGCCAAGCGTATTACAACTGATCCGTCATTCCGTGGTGCCAATGGCCAGTTCGATCGGGCCCGCTTCGAGCAGCTGATCCGCCAGGCCGGTTTCACCGAGAGCCGTTTCATCGACGACCAGCGGCGAGCCATGCTGCGGCGGCAAATCGGGCAGAGCGTTACCGGCGACATCAGGGCACCATCGACTGCGATGGCCGTGCTCAACCAGTTCCGGAATGAAAAACGTCACATCGAGTATGTGACGCTGGGCGTGGCTCAGGCCGGCGAAATTCCTGCGCCGACGCCGGAGGAGCTCGCCAAATATTTTGAGGAGCGCAAAGCTCTTTTCCGCGCGCCTGAATTCCGCAAGATCACCGTACTGGCGTTGACTCCCGGCGATCTGGCCAAGCCGGATACAGTCAGCGATGCCGATGCCAAGGCCTACTATGAGCAACGCAAGGACACTTACGGCAGGCCAGAGGAGCGCGAGGTGCGCCAGATGGCTTTCCCGAACGAGGAAGACGCTGCTGCCGCACGCGATCGTATCAGCAAGGGCGCGACTTTCGACGACGTCGCCAAGGATCGCGGCATGAAAGCCTCCGACACAGAACTTGGCACAGTCACCAGGGCCGACATCATCGATCCCGCGGTTGCCGATGCTGCTTTCGCGCTCAAATCCGGGGAAACAAGCGCACCGGTCAAAGGCCGGTTCGGCATAGCCCTGTTGCAAGTCGGCAAGATCGAACCAGGCGAAGAGAAAACGTACGAGCAGGTCGCCGCACAGATCAAAAACGAAATTGCCACGAGTCGAGTCAGAACCGAAATAGGAAGCCTGCGCGACAAGATCGAGGACGAACGCGCTGGCGGTTCCACATTGGCCGAGACCGCCAAAAAGCTGGGGCTCAAGGCAATCACCATCGAAGCGGTCGACCGATCCGGACGCGGACCGGATGGCAAGCCGGTTGCGGGCTTGCCACAAACGCCGAATGTCGTCAGCGCCGCCTTCGCAAGTGACGTGGGGGTCGATACCGAGGCGCTGCAGATACCAAACGGCGGCTATCTCTATTTCGACGTAACTGGCGTGACGCCATCGCGCGAGCGTTCACTCGACGAGGTGAAAGACCGGGTGGCGGAGCGCTGGCGCGATGACGAGATCGCAAAACGCCTGCAGGCAAAAGCCGACGACCTCGTCGGGAAACTCAAGGCCGGCACTCCGTTTGCCCAGCTTACAAGCGAAGCCGGTCTCAAGCTTGCGACGGCTGGCGATCTGCAGCGCGGGAAATCCGGGGGGTTTTTGCCGGCGAAAGTGGTCGACGCTGTGTTCCGCACGCCGAAAGGCGTGCCCGCCAGCGCCGAGGGCGACAAGAGCACCGAGCGCTTCATATTTCGCGTGACCGAGATCATTGATCCCACGCTTGATGCGAGCTCACCGGAAGGCAAATCCATCTCTGACACGCTGCAAAATTCCTACGGCGAAGACGTCGTCACCGAATACATCGGGCGCCTGGAAAAAGATTTCGGCGTCACTGTCAATCAGCCGGCGTTCAACCAGGTTATCGGCGGCGGCGGCCAGCAATAGTCAGCCCAATGCAGATCGAGCCGTCGGAGACCGCCTTTGCCGAACGCTATGGGCGGAGCGAGCCGCAGGTGGTGTGGACCACCTTGGTGGCCGACCTTGAGACGCCGGTCTCCGCTTTCCTGAAACTTGGCGCCAGGTCCATGAGCTTTCTGCTCGAGTCTGTGGAAGGTGGCGCCGTGCGCGGCCGTTATTCGATTATCGGGCTCGATCCGGATCTGATCTGGCGCACGAATAAAGGCAAAGCCGAAATCAATCGTTCAGCACGAGCCAATCGCGACGCCTTCACACCCTGCCCCGAACCTCCGCTACAAGCGCTGCGCGCGTTGATCGCGGAAAGCAGAATAACACTGCCAGAGGATTTGCCCCCGATGGCGGCGGGCGTATTCGGCTATCTCGGGTACGACATGGTGCGGCTGATGGAGGAACTGGCCCCGCCGAACCCGGATCCGATCGGAATTCCCGATGCGATCCTGGTCCGGCCCACGATCATCGTCGTCTTCGATGCGGTGAAAGACTCAATTACAGTCGTCACACCGGTGCGGCCCGAGAAAGGGATTGATGCCAGGACGGCACTCACGCGCGCCACCGAACGGCTTGCGCGTGTAGCTGACAGTCTAGAGGGTCCGCCAGAGAAGCCAGCGTCAGAATCCGGCGCTGGTCCGGCCGACATCCCGGCGAAATCGAACACCACGCCCGAAGAATTCAAGACCATGGTCCGTAAGGCGAAGGAATACATCGTCGCCGGAGACGCCTTCCAGATCGTGCTGGCGCAGCGCTTCGAGGCACCCTTCACTTTGCCGCCATTCTCGCTCTACCGCGCGCTGCGAAGAACCAATCCATCCCCCTATCTTTATTTTCTGGATTTTGGCGGCTTTGCAGTGGCGGGATCAAGTCCAGAAATCCTCGTGAAAGTTTCCGAAGACGTCGTTACGATCCGCCCGATCGCAGGCACGCGTCATCGTGGCGCAACGCCATCTGAAGACAAGTCGCTCGCAGAAGAACTGCTCGCGGACCCGAAAGAACGCGCCGAACATCTGATGTTGCTGGATCTTGGCCGTAACGACGTCGGCCGCGTCGCTACTGTCGGTAGCGTTACTGTCACGGACCAATTTTTCATCGAGCGATACAGCCATGTGATGCACATCGTATCCAACGTCGAAGGCAAGCTCGCAGAAAACCGCGATGCGCTCGATGCGCTGGTGGCCGGCTTTCCTGCCGGAACGGTCTCGGGTGCGCCG
>DASYSQ010000291.1:0-9344 GCA_036003145.1 Pseudolabrys sp. | reverse complement strand
GGATGGTGCAGTCCTTCATCGCCAAAACGCCGGCGCGAATGACCGGCGTGTTGTTGTCGAGCCACTTCGGCACGCCGTCTTCGACCACGAGCCCAGCGGCCACCATCCAGGTGGCATGCGTGCAGCCCGATACGTTGGTGCCGCGTCCGGAAAAGCGATAGCCCCCGGGCACCTTCACCGCGCGCACCTGCACCGGGTTGAGCGAGCCCGCCATGGTCGCCTTCGGATCGGCGAAGAGCTCGCGGAAGAGCGCGGGCGGCACAAGCAGCGCGAGGAGGCCCTGGCCGAGGGCGAGGGTCCATCCCGCCGAGCCGTCGACGCGGGCCATCGCCTCGATCACCGGCGGCAACTCCCAGACGGAGAGGCCGGCGCCGCCCATGTTTTCGGGCACGAGAAGACTGAAGAGACCGGAATCACGAAGCGCTTCGACGAACGCTTCGGCAGGGCGGGAATGGACTTCCGACCAGTCCGCCGTTTCGCGCGCGATATGAGAGACCGCCGCGACCTTATCAAGCCACGGCGCGACGCGATCCATCAGGGCTTGTTGCAACGGTGTGCTCCGCATTGGGGTCCGGGCCACGATAAGCCGTTGGCATAAGCCGAGCCATAGCTCGCGACGAGCGGATACGAGATCGTGGCCAAGAGTTGGGCCAATCTGCACTGAGCGGCAAGAGCTGCGTCGCCAGGCCGAGGCGATCAGCGACCATCAAGACGGCTTCTATCCAAACTTGCTCGCGCCATCGAGATTGAAATTGATCTCGCAACTCAGCCCCTCCGGCGCATAGTCAAAATGCGAGTCTGGAAACGCTGCCCTTAGCATGGCCATTCCAAACCCGTTCGTGCGCGGCGCAGTAACGAGGGGGCCGCCGCTTTCGCGCCAGTTGAACGTCAACGCCGTGGATTGGCCTTGCGTCGATGTTGTCCAGAAAATCCTGACGGCCCCGCTACCAGCGGATAGCGCGCCATATTTTGCCGCGTTTGTCGCCAGCTCATGCAGGGCAAGCGAAAAGTTCTGCGCTTGCTTCGGCGAAAGAGAGATGTCGGCGCCCTCGGCTTTTGCCCGCCCGCCGTAGAGTTCCAGTTCCGAACGGACAATTTCTCGCAAGCTGATAGGAGTCCAATTTGACTTGATCAGTTGGCGGTTGGCCCTGGCCAATGCTTGCAGCCGCGCTTGGAAGGCCGCCTTTGCCTCCGGCGGCGTATAGTCGTCCGAGAGGCTCCTGTTTGCGATCGCTTGGATGACGGCAAGCAGATTGTCGCTGCGATGTTGGATCTCCAGCACCAGAGTACTGGCGATAACGTCGGCGCGTTTGCGCTCCAGATAGTCTGCGGCCTGACGCGCCAACAGATCCGCCAAACGCAGTTCTCGGTCATCCGGACGATGCGGATGCCCGAAATGTGTCGATAGCACGCCCAAGACTTTTCCCTTGCTCACCAGCGGGGTTGATTGACAGGCACGCACTCCCGCTTCGAGCATGACCTCGAGCGCAGGTGTGCCGGCAAATATCGGACTCTGGGCAACATCTTCGATCACAACGCGCTCGCGCGATGTGACGGCTGCCTTGGAGGCGGAATCACCGTCAGTGCGCGCCGTTGCAAAAAACGACAGAAAACGATCGTCAAACCCGCGCTGCACCGCGATTGTCAACGCGCCGGAGGCAACGTCCAGCAATTGAATGTTGCCCTTGTCGGCACGCGTGATTTCAATAGCGGCGTCGAGAAACAGTTGCAGGCATCGTTCGATTCCATTTGCGTCGTCGGCGCATTGCATGCCGATATCATGGAGCCGTGTCATGGCCCTGAGATCTGCGACGCTGCGCGCTTGGGTAGCGGCGAGCTGAAAGGCTTGACCTGTTATCAGGAGCAGAAACACACCCAACAAGCCGGTACCGACCCCTCCGATCGTGATGACGGACCAGAAGGGGAACAGCGAAAATATGGCCACGAAGACGGCAAAGATGGAAACGATGGGAATTGCAACGCGCGCACCGCGATATTGCCAGAGCATGCGCGGCTCGCCGAAAAGCGTGAGCATGAGAGGTAGCGCTACGAGGACGCCCAGACTGTCGCCAGCCCACCAATCCAACCAGTTGCTCAGCAAGCCGTCGGAGTGAACGATGCCCAGGATCCAAAGGCTGGAGACGGAAAGGGTTGCGCTCGTCACGCAAATCAATGGCGTGGCGATCAGGTAAGTGATGAGTTGACGCGGTGTGTCCAACGTCGCGGGAAAGCCTATGAACCTCCGCAAGACAGTTCCGCCAACAGCCGCCTGCAGCGCAGAGGCAGCGGCGATGGCGAATGCAGCAATACTTTCGACGACGTCCAGGTGGTGCGTTTGTGAATAACCGACCCAGAGGTTGAGCAAGAGCGAACCAACAAAAATGCCCGGCAATGTGGTAGCGCCGGCGAGAAACATCGCCGCGACGGCAATGCCGGCAGGCAAGAAAATGGGCGTGGCATAGCCTGGCGGCACAGCGAAGAATAGTTCAAGCCGGCCTGCAATCACGTAGCTCACCGGGAGCACGACGTAGATCAGGAGGCGGTTGCGCGCGGTATTATCCACTCCCCGCATGCTGCTCACGCTCCACACATGAGAAGTATGTTGGAGACATTCGAAACCTCGTTGGTCTCGCTCAGGCCGCGGCCCGGCCGCATAGCACCGTTCGCGCAAACCCCGCTGCTTTTCAGTAGCCCCCGCATAGGATCACCCCTAAGCGCGAAACAACGCACAAGAGGGGGAATGGTTGCCGCCCCGTCAGAAATCCGTGAGATCCCAGAAGGCTCGGTGGGCGGGAAATGGCGGAGGATTGGGACCCGGGCATCCCACTGTCCCGCCTGCACGGCGGTTCCTGTTCCATAACGGATGGCCTTTTCCTTGTCGGACGCTAGGCGGCTGATCCGTGAAGGGTTTCTGGCCAGCGCAAAGCCTTAACCCAAGGCGCGCGAAGACGGCCAAAGCCCCAGTTTGTTTGAATTTTCCGGCTGCTTTCGCGGTTTTTCTAGTATTTTCTCCGGGACAGGACGGCACGAACGACAGTACGGTTTCATTCCCGATGCAACGTAAACTGACCGCCATCCTGTCCGCCGACGTCGTCGGCTACAGCGCCCTCATGGAGGCTGACGAGGCCGGCACGCTCGAGCGGCTGAAGGCCAATCGCAGCCGCATCTTCGATCCCTATGTCACTATTAATGGCGGGCGACTCTTCAAACTGATGGGAGACGGTGCCCTTGTGGAGTTCGCCAGCGTCATTGCCGCCGTCAATTGCGCGCTGGCCATCCAGGATGCGACCGAGAAGGCGGCTTTGGACGACGCCAAACCCATCCGATACCGCATCGGCATCAATCTGGGCGAAGTCATCGTCGATGGCGACGACATCTACGGTGAGGGCGTCAACGTGGCTACGCGAATCCAGACGCTGGCTCCGCTGGGCGGCGTTGCGCTGTCGCGAGTCGTGCGCGATCAAGTCGCCGGCAAGGCACCGTGCGTGTTTGACGACATGGGCGAACATACTGTGAAAAATATCGAAGCTCCGGTGCACGTCTTCTCGGCTCGCCACGCCAAGGTCGCAGCAACGGAACAGGCAAAGCCGGAGCGGCCGGGACACAAGCTCTCAGTCTGCGTTCTGCCCTTCGTCAACATGAGCGACGATCCGCAGCAGGAGTATTTCAGCGACGGCATCAGCGAGGACATCATCACCGATCTCAGCAAGGTGTCCGCGCTTTTCGTCATCTCGCGCAACAACGCCTTTATGTACAAGGGGAAGCATGTCGATGTCCCCAAGGTCGCGCGTGAGCTCAGTGTCAGCCACATCCTGGAAGGGAGTGTTCGCAAGGCAGGCGGACGCGTGCGCATCACGGCGCAGCTGATCGATGGCGGCGGCGGCGGTCATATCTGGGCGGAACGCTACGACCGCGACTTGAACGACATTTTCGCCATTCAGGACGAGATTTCGGAAGCCATCGTCAAGGCGCTCAAGCTGAAGTTGCTTCCCGAAGAAAAGAAGGCCATCGAGCAGCGTGGCACCGCGAATGTGGAGGCCTACAATCTCTATCTCATGGCGCGGCAGAACTACGTCATAGGCAATGAAGGTTATTCGAACCGCGCGGAAGCCATAGTGCGCCTCTGCAAGCGAGCGACGGAAATCGATTCAGGTTACGCGCAAGCCTGGGCGCTGATGGCGCTGGGGCAGATGATCCTCTACTTCACCCATGGAATAAAAGCCAACGACGGCCTGCGCGCCGTCGATCATGCGCTCGAATTGGACCCCAATCTCGCAGAAGCGCACGCGATCAAGGCGCGCATTCTTTCCGATCAGGGTCGAACCGAGGAAGCCTCCAACGAAATCGCAATCGCGCTTCGCCTGGATTCAGAATCGTATGAGGTCAACAAATCGGCCGCGCGCCTGAGTTTCCGCCAGCGCGCTGTCGCCGACGCCGCACGCTATTTCGAGAAAGCCGCTGCGTTGATGGAAACCGATTTCAATTCACCGCTCATGCTGATGACCTGCTACAGGGCGCTCGGCATGTCCCAGGACGTGTTGCGGGTTGCACGCATCGCCCTTGGCCGGGCGGAGAAAACCCTGACGAATGACCAGAACAACGGCGGTGCCGTCGCCAGCGGCGCCGACGCACTCGCGGCGTTGGGCGAGCATGAGCGTGCGAAGTAGTGGATCACGCGTGCGCTCCTGATCGATCCCGACAACATGAACATGCGCTACAACTTCGCCTGCACTCTGCTCACGCAGCTGAAGGACAAGGACTCTGCTCTCGAGATGCTCGGTCCCGTCTTCGCCAAATGGAATATCGGCTTCCTCAAACACGCCAAGGCGGACCCGGACCTCGATACGCTCCGCGACGATTCGCGGTTTCAGGCGATGCTCGCTGCGGCCGAAGCTCGCCTGGCTGCGGCCAAGGAAGAGGGTCCATCTCAAACGGCGTAGCTGCGATGCCTCGCTTATGAGGCACGGTAGTGGCCTAATTTCAGCGATGCACGAATGCCCCAACCCCGAGAAGTACGGCGCCCACGATGATCATCGTGACGAGGGCACTGTAGATATATTGGGCGTTCGGGGACGGCCGGAAGAAGTATTGCACAAGCACCATAAACATACCGCCGGCTATCAGGATCGCTCCCATAATTGACGGCAAATTGGCAATCGTCATTTTGTCCTCCCCTATGGCGAAGCCTGCTCAACCAGCTTGTACCGCCCGGTTAGCCGCACGCGGGCCATCCAGAAAATGAGAAGGCCAAGCGGCAAGAGCATAGGCACGAGGAAGAGCGGCGGCGGACCATGAAAGGGTCCAGGTAAGAGCCGTGCCAGGCCGTTGCCGAATCCAGACCCGAAGGCGAGGAAGAGCGCGGTCAACATGCGCCAAAGATGGCGCGCCACGCGTGGCATGCCCGCAATTCCGCCTTGAAGAACGAGCCTTGCATCACCCACTGCAGCGACAGCAGCAATCGCGGTGACCATCCCGGTGGCAATCAACAATTGCCCGCTCACGCCCGGCACGCCGCCGGCCGCTTCGGCAATCGACAAACAGCCCAATCCCACGCAAATGCACAAGATCGCCGCCAGTGCGAATTTTTCGGCGCGACCGACGGTGCGTTGCTCCTGTTTGACGGTCCGCCAGCCCGTAGCAACGAGATAAGACGTTAGAATTGCGCCCAGCAGGTTCGACATTTGACCGGGAATGGCTATCGCGAGCCAGGCCGCGAAGATGGCCATCGCCAGCATCGAAACAAAGAATGCCTTTCCGGCAGCGCGGTGAAGTCTTTCGCCTTTCTCGGCGAAGGCAGCGACGGTTCCCGACAGGAGCCCAATCGTCCCGCAGCCAATGTGAATGACGTAAGCGACGCTGGTCGCACCCTGAAGTGCCGTTTCGGGGAAAGGAACGTTCATGGCTAAGAGTTCCCTTGATTAATGCATTGACATATGTAAGAATTACCTTACATATGTCATAGGGAACAGACAAGAGTGTTGAATCGATGAACGGTAGCCAGCTGCTAACGGCACTGAGCGCTCTCGCGATGCCTCATAGGCTAAGGATCATCGCAGCGCTTGCCTCGGGCGGCCGCAACTATGTCAGTCAACTTGCACGCGAAGTTGGCATCAGCCGACCATTGCTCCATCTGCACCTGCAAAAGCTGCAGGAAGCCGGTTTGGTCACCAGCAAGCTCGAGCTTTCGAGCGATGGGAAAGCGCTCAACTATTTCGAAGTCACAAACTTCAATATTGCACTTACGCCGGCAACGATCGTCAAAGCGGTAAAGACGCTTAATTGAGATTTGAACGGAGATTCGAATGGCTGAGCAATTGTATATGCCCACGCTCCTGCTGATCCTCGGCACGGTCTTGATCGTCTTCGGTATGAAGTACGTCTCCGCGTCGCTGCAAGCACGTTCACGCGCGGCCAACGAGCGCTCATTTCAAACTTTCGCCGAGAACGCTCACGCAATCCAATCGCAACACCTGGCATTGCTCTCATCGATCCAGTCGTCGATTTCAGAGATCGGCACACGACTTGGCCAGGTCGAGAGAATTCTGAAGGAGGTCGGCTGAACGCGATGAACGACGTATCGCTGTTTCGCCTGTACCTCTTGCGCGCCTGCTACGCGCTGCTCGCGTTGGGTGAAGGCTCCGTCCAGCTGCCCCTGTTCTTCCATCACGCGCCTTGGACGCTGAACAGCGGCGTGGCGCACAGCTTCCTTCTGGCGCTGGCTACACTCTCGCTCGTCGGCGTGCGTTATCCGCTCCAGATGCTCCCGATGCTGGTCTACGAGATCCTGTGGAAATTGATCTGGCTAGCCGGCATCGCGTTGCCACTGTGGCTCGCCAACCAGGTCGATGCCGACACGCGTAAGTCTTTCTTCGAGATTGCACCGATCGTCATCATCATTCCCGTAATTCCCTGGCGCTACATTTTCCAGAACTACGTCGCAAAACCGGGGAACCGTTGGACCGATCGCGCACCCGTCGCATCTGAACGCGGGCCAACCGCGCTTCGGTGAACAGCTCCCTCGCGGGGCGGTCCACTGCATCCGAGAAAGGAGGAGCCCTCTCCAAACACGACAGCGTCTTTGCTTGATCAGTTCAGCATAGGCGTCATCCCCGGTTCGGCCTTAGCCATCGCTTTCTGATACGCCGGCCGCGCGCCGATCCGAGCGAGATAAGCCTTGAGGTTGGGATAGCCCTCGATGGACGTCCCGCGGAATGCGCGTGTGGTCGTGAGGCAGTAGACCATCATGATGTCCGCTGTGGTCAGATTGCGGCCGCCGAAGAACTGTGTCTGACCAAGACGTGTTTCGACCATCGCCCACATTCGCCGACTGCGGTCTTCGACGAAAACCGCCGCCGGGTTGCCGCTGCCCCCGCCGGACAGCACGAGCTGCATCATCAATGTGGTCATGAATGTGCCGTTGGACCAATGGAACCAGAACAGATGGTCCGCGAAATCTGGATCGTTGGGACCTGGCGTGAGCCTGCCATCGCCGTAGCGCGCGCAGATGTAATCGCAGATCGCGCCGCTCTCGCCCAGGACGAGATCGCCATCGGTGATCACCGGCGCGATTCCCATGGGATGCAGCTTTTTGTATTCGTCCGGTGCCAGGCGATTGTCCGCTCTGCGGTCGTAGCGTTTGAGCTCGTATGTGAGCCCCAACTCCTCACACAGCCAGACGATACGCTCGGACTGAGATATTCCGAGGTGATGCACAGTCAACATTGTTGCTCTTGCTCCCTTTGCCAATGGTCGATTTGTGAACTCGCAGAACGCGCTCGAGGTTGTCCTAGGAATGCGCCGTCGTTCTTGGGTGCACCTGTAAGAAGCCGGGGGCGCGCATCGTGTCGCCCGGTTTCAGCTTGGTCGCCATGTCACGAAAGTTGGGCAGGGACTTCGCGGTCTTCGGGTCGTAATGCGTCCGTTCCCCGAAGAAGCGCAGCGTGAGTGTGCGGCGCCGCTGACCGGCGCGCGTCGGTGCTCCGCCGTGCAAGGTGCGGAAGTGGAAGAAGACCACATCGCCAGGCTCGACCGGCCACGAAATCACCGGCCATTTTTCGCGCTCGGCCTCGAGGGGGGGCAGATGTGGATAGGGCAGGCTCTCGTCGTGCGGAATGGTCGGGTCCTTCGGATCGAACTTCGAAGTGTTGTAGACCGTGCCAAGGTGCGAGCCCGGCACGAACTCCAGACTGTCCGACTTGGAAAGTGGCTCGAAAGTGATCCAGGCCGTCGCCGTGTGGTCGCCATCCATCGGAATGTACGAGCCGTCCTGATGCCACGGCGTGCGGCCGGTGTCGCCGCCCTCCTTCAGGAACACCTGCTCGTAGATGAACCAGACCGGCTCACTGCCCCACAGGCGCGCGCAGGCTTGCGGGATCGGCGACGACTCCAGCATGTCGCGATACCCTTCCAGCACACGTGGATGGTATGAGTCGGCATAGAACAACGGTCCACCATCGCGTTTCAGCTTCGGCGCGTTCAGCGGCGTCGGATTGGACAGACTCCACTCATAGGCCTTCAAGGCGGCGTCCAACTGCTCGGCGTTCAGCAAACCGGGAATATGCACGGCGCCGTCCCGCTTATAGGTCTCGCGCGCAGCCGCCCAGTCGATCGCCATGAGTGCTCCTCTTTCAGAATGCACTCTAAGTTCTCGAATGAGTGTGTCAAACGTCGGCGTGCTCAGCTGATCGTGGCCAGCCGCTTGTCGCCAAGAAGGAGCAGCGCTTGCCGAGCCAGGTCCGGTGCCGAGTTGACCGCCGCGAAATCGCTCGCGACCGTACCGTTCAGAACGCGGCGATAGACGCCCTGCATGATCGAGGCAAGGCGGAAGAGGCCGAAGGCGAGATAGAAATTCCAGCCTTCGATTCCATCGCGACCCGTGCGCCGGCAGTATTGCAGGACATAATCGCGTTCGCTCGGTATCCCGCTCTCAGGTCCGAGACCCTGCAACGGTGCGCGCGCGCCGGTCGAGCGGTGCCATGCGAAGGCGCTGAAGGCGAGGTCGGCAAGCGGATCGCCGATCGTCGCCAGCTCCCAGTCGAGCACGGCGACGATGCGCGGTTCGTCGGGGTGCACCATCATGTTGCCGAGCTTGAAGTCGCCATGGACGATGGCAGTGCGCCGGTTTGGAGGAACGCAGGATGGCAGTGCGTCGATCAACGCCTCCATCTCGGCAATGCGCTCGGTCTCGGCGGCGCGATATTGCCTGGTGAAGCGGCCAAGCTGGCGCGCGATATAGTCGCCTTCACGTCCGAAGCTTTCGAGTCCGACCGCGCGATAGTCGACGCTGTGAAGCGTCGCCAAGGTGAGACTGAAGTTGTCGTAAAGCGCGGTCCGCTCGTCGGGTG
>DASYSQ010000290.1:0-20045 GCA_036003145.1 Pseudolabrys sp. | reverse complement strand
AGCCGCTCAGCAAATGGCTGCAGATCGGCGCAAGCCCGCGCGGCAGTCTCGCGCTGGACCGCTGTGCCCGGGTGCGCGCCTGGCTCGACGGCCAGGAATTCGTCACGCCCGATCATGTGCGTTCAGTGATGCACGATTGCCTGCGCCACCGGCTGATCCTGAGTTACGAAGCGCTGTCGCAAGGCGTGACCGCCGATCAGGCGATCGACAAGATCGCATCTCTCGTCGCCGCAGCATGAGAGTGCGCAATCATGCCAGACGCTGCGCAAACTGGTGTCTATGTCGACCTCGAACATCTGATTATGCTCGAGCAGCGCGGCCGCCGCGTGTCGCTGTTGCCGCGCCAGCCGGTGCAAAGCCTGCTGTCGGGCCGCTACGCATCGCGCATGCGCGGACGCGGCCTGAACTTCGAGGAGATCCGGGACTACCGGACCGGCGACGACGTGCGCTCGATCGACTGGAAGGTGACGGCGAGGCTGCAAAAACCGCACGTCCGCGTGTTCAACGAGGAGCGCGACCGGCAGGGATTGATCGTGGTCGATCAGCGGCTGTCGATGTTCTTCGGCAGCCGCCTCGCCATGAAGTCGGTCACCGCGGCTGAAACCGCAGCGGTCATAGCCTGGCGTGTCCTCAATGTGGGCGACAGGGTCGGTGGCGTGGTGTTCAACGACAGCGACATCATTGAGGTGCGGCCGCAACGCAGCCGTCGCACCGTGCTGCAGCTGCTGCATGCCCTCGTGACACAAAACCAGGCGCTGGGGGTCGGCCGTGGTATTGCGCGCGCGCCTTCGAACCTGAATAAAGCGCTCGATCGCATCCGGCGTCTCGCCACCCACGACGCCACCGTGGTGATCCTGAGCGACTTCGATGGCGCGGATGAAACAACACGCCAGTCCATTGGCGCCGTTGCTGCCCACAACACCGTCGTCGCCGTGCTGGTCCACGATCCGCTGCAAAGCGAAATTCCGGAGGCCGGCCGCATGATTGTCACCGACGGCGAATTGCAGATTGTTCTCGACGTCAGCCACGGCGAGATGCGACGCAATATCCTGGAGATGAGCCAGGCCCGGCTGCGCAGTGTGTTCGCCTGGACCCACGAATTCGGCGTGCCTGTTCTGCCGCTCAGCACAGCGGAGGAGCCGGTCAAGCAGTTGCACCATCTGCTCGGTCTGCTGCCGCAGATCAACAGCCGCGCCGGCGCTGCAGCGGCTGCGGGGGCCGTGCATGGATAAGACCAGCACCGTTCTACCGAAGGACCCGGTGGCAGGCCTGATCGACATCCCGCTGCCGTTGCCGGTCAGCCTGTGGCCGCAGACATGGACCTCGGTCCTGGTGGCTACACTCCTGGCGGTGGGATTGATCGCCGCGATTTGCTGGTTGGCGTGGCGGCATTATGCCGACCGTTACCGCCGCGAGGCGCTCGCCGATCTCGATCGGATCATGCAAGCGTCAACCCCGAACGCCGGCGCGCTTGAGCTGTTGGTTCGTCGGACGGCGCTTGCAGCGTTCCCGCGCGATGAAATCGTGCCACTGACGGGCCCAGCGTGGCTTAAGTTTCTCGACAAGACCTATGGCGGTCACGAGTTCTCGCAGGGTGCGGGCCGGCGCCTGAGCCTCGCTCCATATAGTCCTCAGCAGATCCCGCCAGCCGAGCTTGGGCCGCTGGCCAATCTGGTCCGCCGCTGGATCCGAACACACCATGCTTGAGTTCGAATGGCCTTGGGCGTTTGCGCTGCTTCCGCTGCCGTTGCTGGTCTGGTGGCTGATGCCGGCCTACCAGCGCCAGCAAACCTCGGTCCACGTGCCGTTTTTCGACCGGCTGGCCGATGCAACCGGGCAGACCCCGCAACCGGGCGCCGTGGTGCTGCGGCGGCGCGCCATCCAGATGATTGCGGCGGCGCTCGTCTGGGTGCTGATCGTCGCCGCGCTGGCGCGGCCGGAGCGGGTGGGCGATGCGGTGACGCACGAGGTGTCCGCGCGCGACCTGATCCTTGCCGTCGATATTTCAGGGTCGATGGAACAATCCGATTTTAGGACGCAGGACGGCAAGACGCTCAAGCGGCTTGATGGCGTCAAGCTCGTGCTCGGCGACTTCATCGCGCGGCGCAAGGGTGACCGCGTTGCGTTGATCCTGTTCGGCAGCAAAGCGTACGTGCAGGTGCCGTTCACGCAGGATCTGCAGACCGCCCGCACGTTACTCGATCAATCCGAAGTCGGCATGGCCGGACAGCAGACCGTGATCGGCGACACCATCGGGCTCGCCATCAAGACGTTCGAGTCGAACAAGGCCCGTCAGAAGCTCGTCATCCTGCTGACCGACGGCAACGATACCGCAAGCAAGGTGCCGCCCGAGCATGCCGCCGACATTGCGCGGCAAAAAGGCGTGGTCGTTTATACGATCGGCTTCGGCGATCCGAACGTCACTGGCGAGAGCCGCGTCGATCTCAGCACTCTCCGCGAGGTCGCCAGCATGACAGGGGGACAGTTCTTCCGCGCCGAGGATGGTGCGCAGCTCGCGAAAATCTACGCGGACATTGATCGGCTCGCGCCGGTGAAGCTCGAAACCATCTCATGGCGTCCGAAACTGCCACTATTCCAGTGGCCGCTCGGCGCCGCCACGATTCTGGCGCTCGCGTTGTGGTGCCTGCTGCTGACGGGAAGCATATTTCGCTGGAGGGCTTCGCGTCATGCCTGAGTCGTGGCCTTTCGAATTTCATTTTCTGCGGCCGCTCTGGCTATTCGCCCTCCTGCCGGTTGTGGCGGTTGTGCTGCTGGTCGTGCGCCGTCAGCGGCCTGAAACCCAGTGGGGCGACGTCATTGCGCCAAATCTGCTGAAGCACCTTCTAGTCGAGCCCGACCGCGGGTGGCACATCAATCCGGTTTATCTGATCGCGGCCGGGCTGGTGATCAGCATCATTGCGCTCGCCGGTCCGGCGTGGCGGCACGAGCTGCCGCCGTTCGTTGAAGACAAGGCGCCGCTGATGATCGCGATCTCGGTTGCGCCGTCGATGAGCGATCGCGACGTTCCTCCTTCTCGGCTCGAACGCGCCAAGCAAAAGGTGCGCGACCTGCTTGCGGCCCGCGCCGGGGCGCGCACCGGGCTGATTGCATTTTCCGGAACGGCGCATCTCGTGATGCCGATGACGGACGATCGCGCCGTGATTGAGCCATTTCTGGCCGCTCTCACACCCGAACTGATGCCGGTGCAAGGCAATAACGCCATCGCTGCCGTGGCTTTGGCGACGACTGTGATGGCGGCGGAATCGCTCGCGGGCACGATCCTCGTGATCGGCGACGGGATAGGCGACGAAGCCGCCGTGCGCCGCGTGGCTGGACGCAATGGCGTACTGATGCTGAGCGTCGCGCCACCGCAAACAGATCTCCGGGGAAGCATGCGGTCGGATACGGTCCGCGCCACCGTCGACGGCTCCGATATCCGCTCGCTGGAGCGCCGTATCGAAACCCGTTATCAGTCCGCACAGTCGGCGGCATTCGGCGCACGCTGGCGCGACGAAGGTTATTGGCTTCTGCTGCCGGCCGCACTGCTCGGCCTGTTGTGGTTCCGGCGCGGGACGGCCGTCGCATGGATCGTCGCCATTGTGTTGTTTCAGCAGGCCGCGCCCGCCGGTGCGGCAGACGCATCATGGTTCCGCAATCTTTGGCTGACACCCGACCAGCAGGGGCGAATTGCGTTTGACCGGGGCGACTACGCCGCAGCCAAAGAGCTGTTTACCGACCCGATGTGGCGCGGCATCGCGGCCTACCAAGCTTATGATTTCCTTGCTTCCGCCGAAAGCTTCCGGAAGATCGAGGGCCCCGCCGGCCGGTTCGCGCTGGGTAATGCCGAAGCGCAGAACCACGCTTATGAAAAGGCGATCAAGGCTTATGACGAAGTGCTGGCCGCCGAGCCCGGCAACCCGGCAGCCAAACACAATAGGGCCATTGTCGAAGCGGCGCTCGAAGCGCAGGAGGAGAAACGGCGCAAGCAGGAAAAGGGTGAGGCCCCTCCCGACCTGAAGGCGGACGAGACACGCGTCGACCCGAGCCAGAAGGGCGGCAAGCGCATTCAGGTGCAGGCCGAGGACCTCACCACGCCCGGCGCTGCGGAAGCCTGGATGCGCGAGGTGCAAACCTCTCCGGCCGATTTCCTGAAGCAGAAATTTTCCATCCAGGCCGCGACCGCGCCGCAGCCTCCGGAGCCACGGCAATGACGCGCGCGATGGCATACTGGCTGTTGCTGGCGGTCTTCGCCGCGCCGCTTGCCTCGGCGCAGCCCGCTGCGGCACCCGAACCGATAGTGACGGCGACCATTGATCCACCGCGCGTCATCGTCGGACAGAAAGCGACGCTGCTTGTGACGGTGCTGGCGCCGAACTACATGCCGTCACCACCGGTTCTTCCGGAATTTCATTTGCGCAACGTCGTGACGCGGCCGCTCGGCGCGATCAACCAGGTGGAGACGCGCGACGGCGTCACCTATGCCGGTGTCCGCTACGAATTCGCGGTCTTTCCTCAGGAACCCGACTCTTTTGCCATCGCGGGCCAGAAGGTCACGGTGACCTACGCGGCCGATCCGCCGCAATCCCGCACGGTGACAATCGAGCTGCCGCGTCTCGCGTTCGAGGGATTCATTCCCGACGCGGCGCAGGGTCTCGACCCGTTCGTCGCAGCGACCAGCCTCTCGGTCGAGCAGGTCGTAAAACAGTCCTCGCAGGAGCTGAAGGTCGGCGATTCCGTCACGCGCACGGTGACGATCAAAGCCGAAGGCACGCCCGCGATGCTGTTACCACCGGTGACGTTTACCGAAATCAGCGGCCTTGCGCGTTATCCGGCCCAGCCGTCGCTGCACGAGAATGTCGATCCCCGCACCGACGCGGTGGCGGCCATGCGCGTCGACGAAGCGACCTACATGCTGGAACAGGCAGGCGATTATACTCTACCTGCAACCGAGCTTGCGTGGTGGAACGCTCGCGACGGTAAGGTCGAGCGAGCCCGTACTGGCACGATCGTATTGCACGTCGTGGACAATCCAGCGCCACGCGCCGGTGAGTCCGGGGAAGCGAGTACGTCCGGCCGGGATTGGCGCGCGCCGGTCGACTGGATTCTCGATCACTGGCTGCTTTGCGTCGCGGTTTTGTCGGCGCTGGGCGCGTTGGTATGGCTCGCGCCCGCCGCAGTGCGCGCCGCCAGACAGCGAATTATGCAGAGGCGAACCGCCTATCTCGGGTCCGAGGCGAGGTCGTTTGCGCAACTGCGCGCGGCTGCGCATGATCGCAACTCGGCGAAGGTCTATTTTGCCTTGTTGAGCTGGGTGGAACGCTTCGATCCGCTGGCGCCAAACCGCGGTCTCGATGCCCTAAAGCAAGCCGCGCGAGATCCCGCGCTGGACCGCGAGATCGCGTCGATCGAAACGAAACTGTTTGCGCCGCAAGGCAGCCAGCCCTTCACGTGGTCGCCGCGCCCGTTGCTAAAGAGAGTCGAGATCGCCCGTCGCCACCTGCAACGTCCCCCTTCCATTCGCAGGGCGCGCTACGCACTGCCAGATAGCCTCAACCCTGTCGCGGCGCGTCGGCAGATCCTTCCGCAGCAACGCCCGGTCGCGCGCTAAGAGCATTCGCCTTGGTCCGGCCTATCGGCGGACGCTTTTTTGAATTGCGTTGAAATTCCGTTGCGGACGGACGCGACACGTCATTGGGGGCCGCCATTGGCGTAGTCCATAACGACTGCGGCGAAGCTTAGGGCAACGGCGATCACGAAGGTAATGGTGAATAGCGTGGACCACATGGCATCGGCTCCTCGTTGGCGCGGGCGCGCGCGGGAAGTCTGGTGCAGGAAACGGAGAAGGCGGGAGTGAATTGAATCGGATCAGATTTGCGTAGGGCTCTTACGAAAGTTTTATTTTGCGACTTTTTTTGGGTTTGATGTGGAGAGGCCGGGTGAAGAGTTTTGATTATTCTTCTGCGGGCTCTTCGCGTTTTCGTATTTAACTCCTGCAATATGCTTACGGGGATGGTGGTCAAGCCGTACCTTTTCGGAGTGACCAATACTCACGGGCGAAATCGATATTGCCACAATAGTCGCGCAAAGGACGAACCTGGCCACTGGTCCCTCCATTCCTGAGCCAGCAAAGTATATCCCTGCTCGAAACGCGCGCAGCACTACAAATTTACCGACCGGGCCATCTCTAAAAGCCAGGCGTGAAGACCGGCTTTCGGCGGCACACGCACGAAGGGCAAGGCGTCGAAATTAAGGTTGCTGGTTTAGCTTAACGCACGCGTTTTCTTGCGGCCTTGACGCAGGAGCGTAACGTCGCATCGGGCAGCAGCCGTCCCTGCTGCCCGAATCTCCATGTGCGAAGCCGTCGTGCGGAACCCCAACCGCTCGGCGGCTTTTTTCAGCGGCGGGCCAGGGCGACCTTTTTTCGCTTGGCGGGCGCGGCAGCATGCGCGGCATTGTCCTGCTCGACCATTCTGATGAATGGCTCCTCAATCAGCCGAACCTCGCGATATAAAAGCCAATTGGAAAACACCAGCATGGCCGCCAGTGTACAAAGTCCCCAGAACCGCGAGCCGACATATTGCTCGACAAGCATCTGAGCCACGACCGCAACCGCTATCGAAATTGCGGACACCACAAGTCGCGTCAGCAGGCTGGTTTGCCGCTCCAACCTAACCAAACGAATTTCCAGATCGTTGTTGACCATGGCGCGCCTCCAACACAGGCCTCAATGGGTTGGACGATTCTACGGCGCGGCTCCGAATCATCTAATTGGCCTAAGGCCCAACGCACCCGGATGGACGGACCCGTGCCGCGCGACGCGGACATTGTCGAATTTCAAGCCCGGCCCCTTTAGCCGCCTGGCCGGGCCGCCAAACCCGCCACTGGAACTCTGCGGGCGCCGAATATCCTGCGATTTCATCACGATATTGCCGCCGCACCCGTAAGGGATCGGTAATCAACCGGTTATATAAAACCTAGGGTTTTTATCATAACGCTTCACATGAACGAGTCAGACAAACGACGCTGGTTTCGATCCACTCCGCGGGGTCTGGTGGCCCGGACCGGAAGGCTTTTGCTTGGGCCGAAGACAGTGCCGATTGACTGCCACGTCGTCGATTTATCGGCCGGTGGCGCATGCCTCGAACTGTCGAAGACGTATCAGTTGCCAAGCAGGTTTGAATTTCTCCACGGCAGCACACGGCGCTTCTGCACGCTTGCCTGGACCCGCGGCTTTCGCATTGGCATCAGCTTTGAAGGCACAATCCAGAGATCGTCGGTCTCCGGCGGATTGAGCCGGCCCAAAAGCGGCGCGAGCCTGCTGTCACGAAATCGCTAGCCGGGCCGATGCCAGAGCCCTTGTAAGGATTTCATGCCTTCGCTATGCCCACCGCCTGCGCTTGCAAGGCGCCAAAGGTACTGGGGGACCAAACATTTACCAGATCGCATACCGGAGGTTTCCGCCGGCAGCGCGGCGGGGTATTCTGGCGGCTTCTTATCGGGGATCGTACGCGGGATGAATCGCTTTGGGGGCTAACCACCATATTGGCCAGGGCGCACGCCTTCTTATTCTCGGTTTGAGTGGCCTTGTGCTCACCAATTGCTCCAACGGCCAGATGGCCGGCCGGATCGATCCGCGCTACGGCGTTGCGGCCAGCGCGCGCGTCGTAGAGCCGGGTCAGCCGGTGCCGAAAGGCGGCGGCGTGTACCGGGTCGGCCAGCCTTATACGGTCGCGGGCCGGGTTTATGTCCCCGAAGAGGATACGAACTACAGCGCGGTCGGCATGGCCTCCTGGTACGGCAACGATTTCCACGGCCGCTACACCGCGAATGGCGAAATTTTCGACATGAATTCGATCTCGGCGGCGCACCCGACGCTGCCATTGCCGTCTTATGTTCGCGTTACCAACCTGTCCAACAGCCGATCGATCGTGGTGCGCGTCAACGATCGCGGACCTTATGCGCGCGACCGGCTTATCGATGTCTCCGTCAAGACCGCCGACCTTCTCGGCTTTTATGGACATGGCGTCACACGCGTAAAAGTCGAATACGTCGGACGCGCGCCACTGCAGGGCTCCGACGACCGCAAGCTGGTTGCCACGTTGCGCGAAGGCAGCCAGACCCCTGCGACGCTGCAGCTCGCATCGAGCAAACCATTTGCGCCGGCCTATCCCGACAGCCGCCGGGTAGCGAATTTTTCGGCGAACGGCATTCCATCGCCGCCCGACCGGCCATACCGTCTGGGCGAGGGTGCGCGCGATGTTCCGGCAGGTGAGGCGCAGACCACCGAGCTTGCAGCCGCCACCCGGCCACGGACAACCGAACCGGCTACGTCACCGGTTTCGGTCTACGTACCGACGCGCTATGATGGCCGGGCTGGTTTTATGGGCGGACGCGGCCTTTACTGAGCCGTATTTTGCCGCCACAGGTCCACCGCGATGCACCTGCGGAATTTCACATTTGGACGCTGGCTGGTGGTGGCTCTTTTTGCCGCCGGCCTTGGCGCTGCTGCAATCGCGGCCCCCACACACGCACCTGCTCCAGCTCACAAGGGTGCAGCTGCCCCGGCGCAGAAGAAAGACGCTTCGAAAAAAGACGAACCCAATATCAGCGCACCCCATGCCATTCTGATCGATGCCGAAAACGGCGGTGTTCTTTTTGAGCGTGATGCCGACAAGCTGATCTTCCCGGCCAGCCTCGGCAAACTGATGACGGCGGAATACGTTTTCAACGAGATCAAGGAAGGCCGCATCAAGCTGACCGACGAATACATGGTCAGCGAAAACGCGTGGCGGAAGGGCGGCGCCCCCTCGCACGGCTCCACCATGTTCGCCGCGATCTACAGCAAGGTGCCTGTGGACGACCTGATTCACGGGATGATCATCCAATCCGCCAATGATGCGTGCATCGTGTTGGCGGAAGGCATTGCCGGCAACGAAGCTGCTTTCGCGGAAAAGCTGACCGAACGTGCGCGCGCGATCGGCCTGGCAAAATCCGTTTTCACCAATTCGAATGGGCTGCCGGATCCGGGCGAACAGGTGACGACGCGCGAATTGGGAATGCTGGCGCGTCACATCATTCGCACCTATCCGGATTTTTATCAGCTATTTGGCCAGGCGGACTACACATGGAATAAAATTCGCCAGCAGAACCGCAACCCGCTTCTGGGCGCAATGGCGGGCGCCGATGGGCTCAAGACCGGGTTTACGAAGGAGGCGGGCTACGGTCTGGTCGGATCGGCGGTTCAGAACGGACTTCGACTGATCGTTGTGGTCAATGGCGTGGCGACCGCCAAGGAGCGTGCGGACGAAGCCAAGAAGCTCCTCGAGTGGGGCTTCCGGAATTTCGAGCAGCGGGTGCTGTTCGCCGAGGGCCAGACGATCGGCGCTGCCAAAGTGTTTGGCGGCGCCAGCAGCCGCGTCGATCTGGTGGCCGACGGTGTGGTCCGCGTCATGCTGCCAAAAACCGGTGCCGACAAGCTCATCGCGCGGATTGTCTATAACGGGCCGGTGCCGGCGCCGGTAAGCGAGGGCACACGCATCGGCAACCTCAAGGTCTGGCGCAACGACAACCTCATCCTGACGATGCCACTGAAAGCGACCGAAAACGTCGGCAAAGGCAATATGTCCCAGCGCGCGTTCGACGCTGTGACGGAAATGATCATCGCGCTCTTCCGTGCGGGGGCCGAACGACTATGATGATTGAGAACGCCGCACGCCGGCGGTGACTGGAAAAAGGCTGGGTCGCTTGCGCGGACATTTCATCACCTTCGAGGGCGGCGAAGGCAGCGGTAAGTCGACCCACGCAGCGACGCTGGCACATCGGCTGAAATCTCTCAGCCTTGAGGTTGTGCTCACACGGGAGCCGGGCGGGTCGACCGGGGCCGAGATCATCCGCCACATCCTGCTTTCGGGCATTGCCAAGCCGCTCGGCGCTGAAACGGAGGCGATCCTGTTCGCGGCTGCCCGTGACGACCACGTTCGCAATACCATCCTGCCCGCGCTGCAATCCGGTCGATGGGTCATCTGTGACCGCTTCATCGATTCAACGCGGGTCTACCAGGGCGCTCTCGGTCATGTCGATCAGCGGCTGATCCGAAGCCTGGAGCGGGTCACCGTTGGGCAGGCGTTTCCCGAACTCACATTCATTCTGGATGTGCCCGCCGAAATTGGGCTCGCCCGCGCCACGCGCCGGCGCGGGGAGGACGCCGCTGATCGCTTCGAGTCGGAGTCGACGGAATTTCATGAGGCGCTTCGGCAGGCCTATCGAGCGCTCGCGGCCGAGGAGCCGCAGCGGTGCATTGTCGTCGATGGCCGCGCGCCGCGTGACGTGGTGTCAGGACGCATCTGGTCGGTCGTGCAGGAACGCCTGCATCCTGAGCGGGTCGGATCTGCGGAGACCACCACGCCGTGACCAGCGACGACAATGACGAACGCGACGCCAAGCGGCCCCGTGAGACGACGGCGCTATTTGGTCATAACGAAGCCGAGCGCGCATTGCTGGAAGCCTACAAGAGCGGTCGGATTCCTCATGCCTGGCTGATCGGCGGTCCGCCCGGCATTGGCAAGGCGACCCTCGCGTTCCGGCTTGCGCGTTTCGTGATGGCGCATCCTGATCCACGGGCGGCTGAAACCCAAAAGGCGGATTCGCTCGCGATCGATCCGGAGAACCCAGTGGCACGACGAATTGCTGCGCAAGCCCAAGGCGATTTGCTGATACTGGAGCGAAGCATCAACGAGCAGACGGGCAAACTCTATACCGTCATCCGGGTCGACGACGTGCGGCGGACGGCGTCGTTTTTCGGCTCAACCGCGGGCGAGGGCGGCTGGCGCATCGCCATTGTCGATGCGGTCGATGACCTCCAGCGTGAGGGCGCCAATGCCCTGCTGAAAGTGCTTGAGGAGCCGCCAAAGCGTTCACTGCTTCTGCTCATCAGCCATGCCCCGGGGCGTGAATTGCCAACAATCCGTTCCCGCTGTCGCCGGCTGCTGCTGCGCCCGCTTGAACCCGAAGATGTTGGCCGTGCGCTCGCCGAGGCAACGGGTCGCAATCCATCGGAAGCTGACGTGCGGGCGGCCGCGGAGGCATCAGAGGGCAGTGTCGGGCGTGCGCTTGGCCTGCTCGACGCTTCGGCCCTGGCGCTGCGCCAAAGGGTTCTTGAGCTATTTGCGCAACTGCCGAATCCCGACCCCCGTGCCCTCCACGCACTCGGTGAGGCGATCGGCGGCAGCGATCCCAGGACACTTGAAGCCTTCATGGATCTGGTCAACGGCTGGCTGTCGGCACAGCTCGCCGAGACCTCGCGCGGCCGCGCGCAGATGGCGCGCGTGGCGGAAACCTGGGAAAGGGTCAATCGCGCCGCGCGCGAAGCCGAAATCTACAATCTCGAGCGCAAACCCCTGGTTTTCTCGGTGTTCGGTGCGCTGGCAGAAGCCGCACGCCCCTGAGGGCTCATCCGTGTGGGCTTGGTGGGCAGCCGGGGGGTTCGCCCTGGCCAGGCCGATGTGATTGAATTTGCCGGCTTGCGACACGTCCAATAATCCGGCCGCATTAGAACGGCCTTGAGTTCGGGGAGGATGCCATGACTTACAGGACCAGCCGCCGCCGGTTTCTCGCCGGTTCCGCAGCCGCTGCCGCCGCCTTTCCGATGCCGGCAATCGCGCAGAGCACGCCGCTGAAGATAGGTCTGCTGACCGTAAAAACCGGACCGCTTGCCGCCGGCGGAATCCATTTCGAGGAAGGCATCAGCTCATTCCTCAAGGACAAGAATTTCACACTCTCGGGACGCAAGATCGATCTGATCGTTGCCGACACCGGCGGAAATCCGGCCGGCGCCAAGAACAAGGCGCAGGAAGTGGTCGAGCGCGACAAGGTTGATGTCGTTCTGGGGCCGTTCGCCGCTTTCGAGTTGCTCGCCACCGTCGATTATCTCGCCCAGGCAAAAATGCCGACATTAGCCTTTGCCGGCGCCGAGGACGTCACGCAGCGGAAGGCGAACGCCTACCTCACGCGCACCTCATACACGTCCGCGCAATGCCTCTATCCGCTCGCCGACTATGTGCTCAATGAAATGAAGCTCAAGCGCGCGGCCAGCATGGGTGACGATTTCGCTTTTGGCTACGAGCAGATCGGCGGTTTCCAGCGCGTGCTCGAGGAACACGGTGGCCAGATCGTCAAGAAACTGTGGTCGCCGCTCAATACCGCCGACTATGCGCCCTATGTTGCACAAGTCCCGGAATGCGACGTGGTCTGCGAGGTGCTGGCCGGATCGAACCCGTTGAAGTTCACCAAACAGGCACGGGGGCTCGGCATGAAGCAGCCCCTGGTCGGTGGCTCGACCGTTGCCGATGACACCATTATCGGCGCGCACGACGAGAGCGCTGCCGGGTTGATCAATACCAACCCTTATTCACTCGACATTCCGAGCGACGTGAACAAACGCTTCATTGCCGCAATGAAAAAGAACTACGGCGATGACGTGCGCATCGGCCATTACGCCGCGTGTTTTTATGCAAACGGCCAGATCATCGAGGCGGCATTGGCCAAGACCGGCGGCAAGTCCGACAATGCCGACGAGTTCGTCAAGGCAATCCGTTCGGTCACGCTGGCGGAAACGCCGCGCGGACCCTTGAGCTTCGACAGCTACGGCAATGCCGTCATCGACGTCTACGTGCGGCGCGCCGAGAAGCAGGGCGACAAAATGATCAACAAGACCATCAAGACCTACAACAAGGTGAGCCAGTTCTGGACCATGGATCCGGCAAAATTTCTGGCCGAGCCGGTCTTCTCGCGCGATTACCCGCCAATAAAGAGCTGACCAGGAGCGCGTGATGCAAGCCGCGCGCTCTTTGTTCAGGTCGAATAGGACAGCGTCTCCGGACTCCGGTCCTTGAGGTACTGGTCGAGCCCCCAACGCTCGACCTGGGCGAACACCTCGTCAAACTCTTCGCGCGGCAGCGGCTTGTTGACGAAGCGCTCGCCACGCCCGAACTTGCTGAAGTCCCAAGAGTGAAAATTTTCGAACTCGGCCGGCACAGCGAGTTTCCAGAGCGGCAAATACTTCGACAGGTCAACCTCCAGCGCCTGTTCGGCACGGTTGAGCGCGCGCATATATCCATGCACGACTTCCGGAGAGGCGCTATCCGGCACCCACCACAGCGTCTTGAATCGATCCTCGATGATCTTTCGCAAACCGAGTTGTTCGGCCATATCGATCTGCGGGGGTAACAGGCTCGCCGCCTCAACTTCACCGTCGAGCAGGGCCTTCAGGCGCGCGCCAAAGCCGCCGGTATTGACCGTCTTGATGTGTTCAAGCGGCAGATATTTCTCCAGGCGATATGGAACGTTGAAGTGGCTTCCGGCGCGCATGCCGACGGAAATCGGAATATCCTTTAGGTCTTCCGGCTTGCGGATCTTCGATTCCGGCCGCACGAAAATCGCCCAGGGCGAATCGCCGTAGCCTTCAGTGACAACGCGGCCCATGCCGGCGCTGGCATTGCAGATCGTTCCCCAGAGGCACGCGCCCTGGACAACATCCTGTTTCTCCTCGGTGTAGGGGCGATCCTGCGGGCGCTGGAAATAGTCGAGACCTTTCCAGCTCGATTGCGTGCCGCGGAACGTCTTCCAGTCGAATTCGACATCGAGACCCTCAGCCGCGAAGAAGTCTTCCTGCGTTGCGACAAAATCGTTGAGACCCATGCCCTTTGGCGCGACCTTCACGCGTTTCAGGATGGTGGCCATTGCGACGTCCTCCCGGCTGATCTTGGTTTATCGAATTTTACCACGTTTTACGCGGCAAGCGCGAGCGGCACGCGCCGATCGGTCAAATTTTACAGAATTGCGGAACCAAGTGTTCCGCGACCGCGGCTATCACGAAGGGCGATGAGTATTGCCAGCGCGATAGCCGTTTCCGGCCTGAACGTGGCAAGCCTGCGTTTGCAGGTTGCAGCGAGCAATATCGCCAATTCGCTGTCGACCGGCCCGCTGCCGACGCAACCAACGCAGCTAACGCAGTGAATTTTCCGGCGGCCTATTCGGCCTTACGCGTCAATCAGACTGATGCTGCCGGTGGGGGAACCAGCGCGACAGTGGCCACGATCACGCCTGCGACTGTATACGAACCGACAGCGCCCTTCGCCGACGACAACTGCATGGTAGCAGGCCCGAATGTCGACCGCGCCAACGAATTGCTCCAGCTGCTGGTCGCCCGGTATACTTTTGCAGCCAATGCGCAGGTGATCCGTGCCGACGCACAAATGAGCGCGTCACTTCTCAATATCACGGCATAATCTTTGGTCTAGTGCCTGCGCGCAGGGCGTGTCGGCATGCGATGAAAGTCGAGGATCTGCTGCGCCGTTGATTGCCGCAGCCGGAAAAACGCCGGCATAGTCTGATCGATACCGGTCGTGGAGCGCCGGTGGCGCTTGGCCGCGAGCATCATGATGCTGCGCGTTGTCTCCCACGACAGCCCGTTCGCCCGCGTCAATACCAGCAGCGCTTCCGCGCGGGTATCGCGCATGTTCTCTTCGATCACCACTGTCGGCACGTTTGACATGACAGAGAGCGCAGCAACCGTTTCTTCAAAGCGGCCAGCCAGAGCGAATTCCTGCAGTTTCCCGGTGGTCAGCAGGCCCGCCTGGTGCAGCGATTCCACCAGCACCTGCGCGGCCGCATAGCTCAAAGGCTGCGCGGCAGCCCCGGCCTGGATCTGTCCGGCGACATCATCGACCGCTCGTTCGATGTCGGCCTTGGCGTATTCCCGTTCGGCCATCAGCTTGGTGCGTACTTTCTCCGATGCGGCCGCGAGCAGCTGGTCGAGCAGTTTCGGCGGCAGATCCGACCGCGCGCCTACACACGACGTCAGCGCGTCGTCGCCGCATGACCGTTCGATCAGCGTGTCAAAACCCTTGCCGGAGAATCTGGCGCCGGCGTTTTTCGCAGTGCTCAATACGACCTGCTGATCGCCGCGCTCGACCAGAACGTCGGTTAGCGCTTCGGGCAGGGTCTTGCGACGCGAGATGGCGAGCAGGTGTTCCTGGTTCTTGGTGCGCGCACATTCGATCAGCGTGTCGATATCGAGCCTTGCGGCCTGCGTGAGGACCGGGGAGGCAACTTCGATGGCATCATCGCAGGCGAGCAGGCGCAGGATCTTGGGAGGAGCGACCATGACCGGACCGAGCCGGATCGCGAGCAAAGCGCGGGCGGACTGCTCGATGGTCGAGACCAGCCGCACGAAAACGTCGTCGATCAGGTCGATCTCGTCTTCGGAGTATTGCTCAGAACCGACCAGATACAGGTCGGTGAGGTGCCGCAGCATGACCGAGCGACGCTGGTCAGTGCTGTGCGTAATGGAGCTATCGAGCTCCTGGATGAGTTCAAGGGGAGCGCCCATAGGCCCTGGTAAACCGTTCTGGTTGGCCACGGATTGGCAATTTCTGAATAGTTAATGTCCATTCAGAGTGTACGCGATGCGTGTTTAGCAATTCGTAAAGGCCGTCGACCTTTTGGGGCCGGCTCTCATTGTTTTAAAAGTCCGCAGTACTTCTGGGCCCCGGTATCCCAGCAACCCGTCTTCCGGCACATCGATTGGCGGATGCCGCAATTGGTTATGCAAATCGACAGCGTCGAGCGGTCGGGATTCTTTTTGCAGCTGTTGATACAGATGGTTTCTTCGCCGCTGCAGCGCATGGGGGCCGCAAGCGTGCTTTGGGAAAAGAGCAGGGTGATCCCGATGAAAACCATCAGTCCCGTGACGATTTTATGCGGTGAGGGATCAAGCACGGGCGAATCGGAGCGTCGCTTCATGGCGACGTTCTAGGCACCGCGCCATTCAACGGCAATGGGGCACCCGCGGTCAGTTCGATACAACGACGCGACTTTCCAGCGGCGTACGGTCGTAAAGATAGATTACGTCCTCATTGTCGAGCCGGATGCAGTCCGGAGTGGCTGCCGTCGCAGACCCGTGGATTCGATAGTCCTTGTCCAGGTAAATGACGCGGGCGGCGGAATCGTTCGATTCCTTTCGCACGACGTGGAAGAGCCCGGCCAACGTGATGCATTCGGGGCCCACGCCGATTCTGTAGCGCAACGCGGACGTATTCGGCCGGACCACGTACAGAAAGGTCTGAGTTTTATCGACGATGATCGTCCCGACAGGCTGGCTTGTCCGGTAGTACACCAACTGCCGCAGATTGACATAACCTGATTTGCCACTCGGTTCCTCGGCGGCGGCCGTCACCGTTCGCGGACTCGAGATGCTCCGCAGGTCCGCGATACTGCGCGGCCAGAAGGAATAGATCGCCACACCAGCGAGGAGAATGAGGACGGCGCCAAGCGCTCCGGCGGCGATGCGTAGCGGTTTTCGCGTATCCCTCAATGGCGGCCTGTCCCGATAGCCTTGGGCGGGCGGTGAGGTCACGTGTGCCGGCCGACGCGGCGCAGCCGAACGCAGCGCGTCCCGTTCGACGCGTTGGATCGCAGCTTCGAGCGCCGCCCTTTCGGCATTCAGGGCAGGATCAGACAATGTTGGGTCAACGGTGCGAAGCTTGTCGACAAGTGTCACGTGCGCGCGGTCGTAAAGATCGCGGCGCTGTTCGCTCGTATTGGGACTGAGCGATGCAACCGCGCGCGTTAATATTGAATAGTAGTCAACCATCGCTCCACACTACCACCGTGTTGGCCCACCGTTTAAATCACGATTTCGTTCCGATCAACGGATCGGCGGCGCATAGAGAATACCGCCTTTGTTCCACAGTTGATTGATCCCGCGCGGAATGGTGAGGGGAGAGTCGATGCCGACGGTCCGCTCGTAAACCTCGCCATAATTGCCAACGTGTCTGATGATGCGCACCGCCCAATCTCTGGTCAGACCCATTCGCTCGCCGTAGTTTCCTTCCGCGCCGACCAGACGTTTCACATCCGGGTTGTCGGACTTCAAGGCCTCATCGATACTTTTCGACGTCACGCCGAGTTCCTCGGCGTTGACCATGGCAAAGTGCACCCACTTTACAATGTTGAACCATTGGACGTCGTCCTGGCGTACGGCTGGTCCCAGCGGTTCCTTGGAGATGACATCAGGCAGGATGATGTGGTCGTCAGGCTTCGAGAGCAAAAGTCTGATGCCGAAAAGCGCAGAGATATCTGCGGTGAGCACATTGCATTGTCCGGAATCGTAGCCCTTGATTGCACTTTCAAGCGTCGTCGCGGCGACCAAAACATACAGCATTTTATTGGTGCGAAAATAGTCGGCAAGATTGAGTTCGGTCGTCGTTCCGGTCTGGACACACACCTTCGCACCGTCGAGGTCGAGCGCAGTTTCCTTGTTCATGGACCGGCGAACGAGAAATCCCTGGCCGTCAAAGTAATTTGTAGCCGTAAAAATCAGTCCGAGCTCTACTTCCCGCGATATCGTCCATGTCGTGTTACGCGAGAGTACGTCGATGGCGCCCGACTGCAACGCTTCGAAGCGCCGGCTGGCGTCGAGCGGCACGTAGTTGACCTTGCTGGCGTCGTTAAAAACCGTCGCTGCGACGGCGCGGCACAGCTCGACGTCAAATCCGCTCCAATTGCCGGCGTTGTCACGTGCGGAAAATCCATAAAGGCCTTCGCTGACGCCGCAATTGAGGACGCCACGCTCTTTGACCGTCTTGAGGGTCTGGGCGTTGGCCGGCGCCACAACAAAGAGTGCGACAAATGCAACCAGAACGCCGAAAAGTATCATAAGCCGCCTGAAGCTGTTCATCGGCCCGTCACTCCTTCTTTGACTTCTTCAGGCTGCGGATCAATCGCTCGGTTTGCGTTTCGCTGATGCGCACCAACGGTGGCGGGTCGTATTTGCCGTCTGTCACATCCTTCGACGGCCCGTAGAAACGATAGGTCATATTGTATTTTTTGCCGTTTGGCGTCGGCAGCCAGTTTGATTCCGGAATCCCGTCAGGTTGCTTGGGCGCGAAAGCCAGCGTGAGCGAACCGTCGTCGTTGGGTTTTAGCGGCGACTGCTTGTTGAGCAGGTAACGGTTGAGCGAATTGGGGATGACTTTGTAATCGGAGCCATCGACCACAACGACCGACCAGAAATAGCGTGTCTTCGAAGCAGGCGGGGCATCCTTGGGATAGGTTTGGGTGAAGGTCTGGCTGCCGTCCAATCCTTGGGCCGTAAAATAGACGACCTCCTTGCTGTTGTTGGCCCAGATGCCGGCGTAATTGGTGATCGACCGCATCACGTAGTCACTCCGATAGTTGCCGATGATCCGCGGACGAACCCATCCATTCACTTGCTTGCCCATTTTCGGGAGTTCAGCGAGGAACGAGGGGATCGCCAGCTTGCGGATGACCTCGTCGATACGCGCTCGCTGCGCCGGGTCGGCCGCGGCCTTGGCGACCGCCCGGGCCTTGTCGCGGACGTCGATCATGCCCGGGTTAAGGTCGGCCTCGCTCGCGAGGATTTCCTCAGTCTTGTCGAATCCCTCGACGCCCGGGAGCTTGCTGTTAGGGAAATCCGGCTTCGCGACTGCCGGATCAATTTGCGGCGAGCCGGTGGCTTTCATCGTCGTTTTCTTCTGGAGTGCAATCGCCTCGGCGGGATTGGCGCCAAGCTCGATCCGCATCAGGATACGTGATTTTTTGCTGGGCAAATTGATGCGAAGCGTGCCTTTCGGCAGCGTCGCCTTGGTGTCCTTTATACAAAAAGCAAACTTGCCGAACGGGTGTTTGGGATGGGTGCGCTCGTTTACATTGGCGGTGACTTCGCCCCAGCCGTTGAGCGCCTGAACAGTATAATAACGGCCTTTAATTTCCGGCAGTTCGATGAGCGTGCAGCTCTTGTCGTCCACGGCCACCCAGGCCTCACTGTAGACGACGTCCAGATTCGGATTGGCCCAGTCGACGCCACCGGGCTCGCGGTGGACGATCTGGTTCCATTTGAGCCCTTCCTTGAAATCAAGGTTTTCCTGCCGCAACACCAGCCAGCGGCCGAGCATGTATTCGTAAGCCTCGACAATGTCCCTGTCGGCGATGCCGCGGGCGGGCTGCGCGTGAGCCGTCGTTATAACGCTTGATGCCACAACCGCCGCGTAAAGCGAGAGCTTGAGCTTCATGCAACCCCCTCGAGCCTGGTCCCGACTCTTATACTTTGCGCGCCCCCTCGTAGAAAGCTGCATTATCAAAGTTCAGCTCACGGGCTTTGCCTCCGGGAATTTCCATTTGCCGTTGAGGATTTCGTCGCGCGGGCGATAGAGCCGCACCATATAGTTCCAGCCCTTCATCGTTGGCACACAGTTGGGAATTTTCCCGCCGCAACCGCCAAACTGGATGGGGACTGAGCCGTCTGCGTTCTTTTTCGCCGTGATGCTGCTCACGGAATACGAATTATATTGGTTTTTCTGCAAATGGCCTTCGGCGTCGTAGACGATTACCGACCAGAAGGCATTGACCGGGACGCTTTTTGGAACGGTAAGCTTGTAGACGGCGGCGCCATCGTTTCTGTCGGGCGTAACGTTGAGGTAGACCGCGTCTTTGTCGGGATTGCCGCCCCAGGCGGCCGCCGTCCCAATCAGATGACGGACCGGGTCAACCTGAAACCGGCTGCCGAATGCTCTCTTCAGATCAGGCAATGTCGCATTCATCGTCAAAAGAGCCTCGCGCATTTTTTTCTGGCTGACCGGATCCCACTTGGGAGTTTCAAATTTGCCTGCGCTGCGCTGCTGCACCCTGACTGCATCCTGCAAGGCATGGGCTTGCTGAACATCTTTTGAATCAGCAGGATCAATCAGCGTGCGAAGCGCCATGAACACGTAGCGCGTTCCGATCTCCGGCTTTGTGAAGGTGTAGTTGCCGGCGCCGTAGTCGACCTCATAAATGTAATGGTCCTCGTTGACGACCATCATCGACATGAAGCGCTTGCCCGGATTTGGCAGCGTGATCTTGACGGGGCCGGCATCGAGGTCAAACACTGCCATCGAATAAAGCGTATCGCGATTTGGCCGCACGCCGGTGTTTTCGAGCGGCAGATCGCGGTGATGAAGGAATTTACCAAACGCGCCGTCCTTCAC
>DASYSQ010000289.1:0-11015 GCA_036003145.1 Pseudolabrys sp. | reverse complement strand
TAATCCACTTTCGCGCCCGAAGCCGCAACGACATCTTTCCACATCATGCGCTCCTTCGCCGCGTAGGCGAGAGCCCCCTCGGGCGTGCTGGAGAGAACGCGCGCGCCCGCCACGAGAAAGCGATCCTGAACCGATTTCTCGGCAGCGATCTGCCGCTGGGCCGCAGAGAGCTTGTCGATAAGCGGACGCGGTGTGCCCGCGGGCACCACGAACGCCGCCCATGACGTGATGATAAAATCCTTGATGCCCGCTTCATCCATCGTCGGAATATCCGGCAACGTCGGCCAGCGTTGTGCCGAGGTCACTGCGAGCGCGCGCATCTTTCCTGACTGGATGACCGGCACGTAGGAGGCGAGATTGTCGATCGCAAAGTTGACGTCGCCCGCGAGCATGGCCGGTATCGTCTGCGCGGCCCCGCGGAACGGGACATGGATGGCATCGATGCCGGCGCGTTTGGAGAACAGCACGCCGGAAAGGTGCGGCGTGGTCCCCACGCCCGGACTGCCGAAGCTCACCTGCCCCTTTTGCCTTGCCCAGGCAAGAAATTCCGACAGGGATTTCGCCGGCACATAGTCCGTGGGAACAACGAAAACATTGGGCAGTTCCCAGGTCAGAGAGACAGGGATCATGTCGCGTTCAGCGTCGTAAGGCATCTTGCTGTAGAGGTACTGATTGATCGCGAAGTGTCCGATCGTCGCAGAACCGACCGTGTAGCCGTCCGGCGGACTGCCGGTGACCGCGGCAATGCCGATATTGCCGCCGGCGCCTGGCCGGTTCTCGATCACGAAGGGTTGTCCGAACATGTCCTTCAGCCGCTCGGCCAGAATGCGCGTAAGGACATCGGTCGAGCCGCCTGCCGGATAAGGCACCACGATCCGCACCGGACGATCGGGCCAATGACTGTCCTCGCTCCGCGCCCCGGTCGCGACCATCGCGGCAGCGGTTGCTGACATCAGAAATTTACGGCGGCTTTGCAAAGCGCGACGCGTTTGCATCGATACTCTCCCCGGGGCGGCCTTAAATACTTCCAAAACTGTTTGAGGCATTCTAGCCCTTCGGCCCGTGGCCGCCATCTCTATTGACGGCGTACCGGCCAGTTCAGACAGTCCGGTTCATGAAACGTTTTCTGCCCCGCCTGCTCACCGCCTTCCTGTCTGCGGCAATCCTGCCCGCTGTTCTGTCCAGTGTGATGGCGCAGGACCCCTGCAAGCTCACCGACATCGGCACGGGCACGGTCGCCAGCGTCCGTGACGGGCGCACGCTGATGCTCGCCGATGGCCGTGAATTGCGGCTGGCGGCAATCGAGGTTGCCGACGACAGCCGCGGCGCCCTGCAATCGCTGGTCGGCGGGCGCGACCTGCGGCTGAAGCAATTCAGCCCCGAGCGCGATCGTTACGGGCGCCTTGTTGCGTTCGCCTATGTCGGCAACAGCGAACAATCGGTCCAGCAAGCGCTCCTCGAGCAAGGCCGGGCGCGGGTGTCGGCGAGGACAGGCAGCAAGGCCTGCGCCGATCTCCTGTTAAGGAACGAACGCGGCGCCCGGGCGGCACGCCGCGGCCTGTGGGCCGACCCCAATTTTGCCCCTTTGCGGTCAGAAAATCTGGCCCGGATTGCGGCTGCGCGGGGGCAATTTGCACTGATAGAAGGCAAGGTCTTGTCGGTGCGGGAAAGCGGCGCCACAATATATTTGAACTTCGGGCGGCGCTGGACACAAGATTTTACAGTCATCATCCCCAAGCGTCATCGGCGGGAATTCGCCACGGCCGGCCTCGATCCGAAACGGTTGGAGGGCAATCCAATCCGGGTGCGGGGCTGGATTGGACAGCAAAGCGGCCCGGTGATCGAAGCCGTGAACCCTGAACAGATCGAGCTTGTCGAGTAGAGATTCATTGTGAGTAGTGCGGCATGGCCAGGCTGACGACCGGAACTGCAGGCCGCGCGTTCGGGGTTGCTGCCACTTTGGGCTTGCTGCTCTCGGCGTGCACCAGCGCGTCCAGTCCGCGTCTGGTTTCATTGCCGGTGCCACAGGCCGCACCGCAGCCCGACCGCGAACCTGCAACCCAACGTGAGCACGCGCGCATCCTTGCTTCGTATGGCGGCGAATACGACAACCCCCACTTGCGCGCGATGATCGAGAAAACCGTCGACCGCCTCGTTGCGGCGTCCGAGCGGCCGGACCTGAAATACCAGGTGACGATTCTCAACTCGCCCGCCATCAATGCTTTCGCGCTCCCGAACGGACGGCTCTATATCACGCGCGGCCTGGTTGCTCTCGCCAACGACAAGGCCGAGCTTGCGTCAGTTCTCTCGCATGAGATGGGTCACGTGATCGCACGCCATGCGGCAATTCGTGAGGAGCAGGCTCGCCAGGTCGCGATCATCGATCATGTCGTCAACGATGTGCTCAGCGACCCGCAAATGGGAGCGTTGGCGCTCGCCAAATCCAAGCTGACGCTGGCCGCTTTCTCCCGCGCACAGGAATTCGAAGCCGACGGTATCGGGGTCGGCATTTCGGCGCGCGCCGGATTCGACCCGTATGGCGCATCTCGTTTCCTGACGGACATGCAGCGCAGTGCTGATCTGAAGGCCAGCGCCGGCGGGGCGGATCCGCGTTCGCTTGATTTTCTGTCCAGCCATCCGGCGACCCCTGACCGCGTGAAAAACGCGCTGTCGAATGCGCGCCAATTCACCGGTCCCGGCACCGGCGAGCGCGATCGCGCCGAATATCTCGCCAACCTCGACGGTCTCGTTTACGGCGATGATCCCAGTGAAGGCTTTGCGCGCGGCCGGCATTTCCTGCATCCAAAACTCGGCTTCAGTTTTGTGGCCCCACCCGGCTTCACGCTCGACAATACCGCCCAGGCCGTGCTCGGCCTCAAGGAGGGCGGCGGTGAAGCCTTGCGCGTGGACGTGGTGAGCGTGCCGGCCGAACAGTCGCTGCCCGACTACCTGAAGTCGGGATGGATGGAAAATGTCGATCCCGCCAGCGTCGAGGAATTTTCCGTCAATGGCTTTCAGACCGCAACCGCAACATCCAGCGGTGGAAATTGGTCGTTTCGTATTTTTGCAGTGCGTTTCGGCAGTGACGTCTATCGCTTTATTTTCGCCGCCAAGAACAGAACCGCACAGGTCGACCAGCAGTTTCGCGAATCCATCATGACCTTCCGCCGAATGACCCTGAAGGAGAGCCAGCAGGTCAAATCGCTTCGCCTGAAAGTCGTTACGGTCGGCGCAAACGATACGGTCGAAAAGCTCGCACACCGCATGGCGACGGCCGATCACTCACTTGACCGTTTCCGCGTGCTCAATGGGCTCGGCTCGCATGACCACCTGAAGCCCGGCGAAAAGGTCAAGATCGTCGTGGAGTGATTGCGTCGCTCAAACGACCTCAGCTCTCGCCGCCTTCGTAGTTGATCGTAAATTCGCGCGGCACCTCCGGACCCCAGAGATAAAACGAATCCTCCGGCTTGTGATCGGCGGCAGGCCAACGCTCGTCCTTCGGAATGTAGTCGATATCGCACGAATATTCGGAGAAGCTGCCCCACGGGTCGCGCACGTAGTGGAAATAGTTGGAGCCAAGCACATGCCGCCCGAGACCCCAGCCTTTGGTCCAGCCCTTGTCGTGCATGCGCATGGCGCCCAGCCCGATGTCATTCAGGCTGGCAACGTCCCAGCTGCAGTGATGGAATCCGGGAGCGACGGACTTCACGAGTGCCAAAAGATGGTGATCACTGCCGTGGATGCCGTGCATGAAGGCGACGAGGTCGGACGCGCGGTCAGAAAGCCGCAGGCCAAGCGTATGTTCATAGAATTTGATCGACTCGATGACGTCGCGCGTGAAGATCAGCACATGCGATAGCCGGCGCGGACGAACCGGCGGCGCTTTTTCCCGGATGCTCGCGCCGGCAACACCGCCTGGCACGGAAATCCACTGGCTTTCTGCTTTTTTGTCGGGCGACACTTTCGGTCCGACCTTCACCTCGATCAGCACGCCTTCGTGATTGCGAAACCAGAACCCGTTGCTTTCGAAACCTGGCGGCGGATCGATCAGTTGGACACCCTGCTCTTCGATGCGCGCCTTCAGACGCGGAAGATCGTCGGCATAGCAGCCGAATGAAAGATGATGCAGCGCCTTCGTCGTGGCGCCTTCAACCACCGATCCCCAGCGATGCTCGTGACCGAAGGTCTTGATCGCCAGCACGTTTCCGTCGCGCCGTACGTCGAGCCCGAAATTGCCGTAGAAATCCTGCGCCACCGAGGCGTCGGGAACCGCCAGCACGAATTGATCAAGCGAATGTACGCCGAGTGCGTCGGTTTCAGTGGTCGGCGCGACATAGCCGCGAATTGCGGTCATTGATGACTCCATCGAACGTCTATTGGGGTGATTGGCCGGCATATTAGCCACCCAAGCGGCGCGAGCAACTGGCGGCCGCTGCCCACTTGATGGGCGCAGGTACCCGTAGCCCATCGACTGCAGTCCGGCGATCCACACGACGCCGCCGCGGCGCCGCCCGATTCCGCGCTCGCGCGTTTCGCGTGCCCGCACGCGCGAGTCAGCACGCCGAAACCGGAGTCGGCGCCCGCTAAAATATTGCGTCGGTGTATGGCATCTCGCCGTTATTTGCGCCGCATCTCGACGAGTTCCCTGCGATCTGTCACCAGCGAACCAGGCCCCAACCTGTTCAAGCCGGTGCAATAAACAAAGAAGCCCGGCGTTAGCCGGGCTTCTGAAATGTCGGTTGGGACCGTATGGCTCTTAGGCTGCCTCTTCCTCGACTCCCTCGTCGGGAGTGGCCTCTTCAGACGGCTTTGGACCACGGCGCGGACCCTTGGCGAGAGCCGCCTCGATTTCCTTAACCGCCTCGGTCTCGGTGACCCGCTGAACCGCCGCGATCTCGCGCGACAGCCGATCGAGCGCGGCTTCGTACAGCTGCCGCTCCGAATAGGATTGCTCCGGCTGGGTCTCCGACCGGTAAAGGTCACGAACCACCTCGGCAATGGCGACGATATCGCCGGAATTGATCTTGGCTTCGTATTCCTGGGCCCGGCGAGACCACATGGTGCGCTTGATGCGCGCGCGGCCCTTGAGCGTCTCGAGCGCGCGCTTGACCAGCGGCCCTTCGGCCAGCTTGCGCATGCCCACCGAAACGATCTTGGCAGTCGGGACCCGCAACGTCATCTTGTCCTTGATGAAATTGATGACGAACAGCTCCAGCTTCGCCCCTGCGACTTCTTGCTCCTCGATCGAAACGATCTGGCCCACCCCGTGCGCGGGGTAGACGATAAACTCGTTGGTCTTGAAGCCTTGTCGCTGGGTAGTCTTTTTATTAGTGGTCATTCCGGGCACGACTCCTTCACCGGCCCCTTTGCGGGAACCGGCCATTTTGGCTGCGGGAGCCCCACCGCGAACGGCGCCGCGAGAGGCATGGGAGGTCCGCCGCGCTTCGGCAGACTTTTTCGGCCCCCGGCTCATGCCGGTGGAACCTTTCTTTGATTTCTGACGCGTTTTTCCTGCCACTGCTCACGCGTGGATTGCACGCCCTCTGATCTGGAAACCGTGGAACTCAGCCACCGAAAAATAATGCTCCCAAAGGGGGAGCTCACCGATGACAACGTCGTTCCTATCCATTTTTTACATATATAGCACATTTTTAGGCGAAATCAAAGCCTTATACCCCTGCAAAACTGCAATTCTGGGGTAGCAGTATGTCTAATCTGGCGAATCGGTTAACACCCTCCCCACAAAACGGTAGCGGGCGGGGTGTTTCCCCCGGGTTCAATCGCCAGTTCCAGGCTCCGCCGAAAAGAACGTCTTGAATTTGTCGGGGACCCCTTCCCAATCCTTGGCGTCGGCCGGCGGTTCCCGTTTGACCGTGATATTCGGCCAGCTCCTGGCATACTGGGCGTTGAGCTCCAGCCATTTTTCCAGGCCCGATTCGGTGTCTGGCTTGATCGCCTCAGCGGGGCACTCGGGCTCACACACGCCGCAATCGATGCATTCGTCCGGGTGAATAACGAGCATGTTTTCACCCTCGTAGAAGCAGTCCACGGGACACACCTCAACGCAGTCCATGTACTTGCACTTAATGCAACTTTCGACGACGACGTAAGTCATTCCCCACTCCGGCCAACCCTCCAGCAAGCGCTGCCTAACGCAACCCGAATTAAGCCGCAACGGGCAGACTTGCCACAACCAGACCTAGCCGACGGGCCCGCGCGAAAAGAAGGCCATGGTCCCGGAATCTCAGGTCAAATCGCGGTAAAGCGCACGCGCGACCGGCGCTCCACCGCGTCTTTCACAGAGTCCCTCCACCCGAACCACCCGTACTGCGCGGTCGAGCGCGAGGGTCACCACATCGCCAACCCGTACGGGATGGCTGGCGGTGGTCATGCGTTTGCCGTTAAGCCGGACAAACCCGGCGGCGGTCAGGGCGGTGGCGGCGCTGCGTGAGCGAACCATGCGCGCGTGCCAAAGCCACTTGTCGATCCGTTGCCGATCCAGATCCTTGCGGACGGCGCTCAAGTCGGTTCTTTGCTGCCCTGTTCAAGCTGCTGCTTAAGCGCGGCGAGCTTGGCGAATGGTGAATTGGGATCCGGCTGCTTGTCGCGGCGGTCGGAACCGTGCGGCTTCGCGAAATACTGGTCGCGTTCTGCGCGCCCAATCCCCTCCCCGCGGTCGCGTCGCGGCCCGCGGCGCCCGCTACGGTCCTGGCGCTCGCTGCGCTGCCCCTGGCGCTCCATCCGCTGTTGCCGCTCATGCCGGTCCTGCCGTTTCTCGCGATCGGGCCGATCGCCGCCTTCGTGACGGCGCGGGCCGCGCGACGGCTGAGCTGCGTCGGATGCGGGGGCGGCCGCAGCTTCCGCTGGCGCAACGGCCGCTTCGCTACCGGCTTCGCCAGACGCAGGTACTTGCGGCTGCTGCGCGCGCTGCGGACGACGCGGCCGATGCGGGCGGCGCTCTGCGCGTCCGGCGGGACGCCAGACCTCGATGAAGGCCTGCTCTTCGGAAGGCGTTGTCGCGGCCGTCGCGGTTTGAGTTGCATCGGCCGCAACAGCGGGAGCAGGCTCCGCGGGTGGCGGCGCAATCTCTGCCTCTGCCGGCGCGACAACAACCGGTTCCTGCGCAGGCGAAGTTTCATGCACAACGAGTTCCGGCTCGGGCAGCAATGAGCGCGATATCAAATCGGCCGCAGCCGGGATTTCATCTGGCGTGGACGGCGCTGGCGCAACGTCTGTCGCCGCAAGCTCAGCCGGTGCCGCTTCCGTTGAGGCGGCTGCAGCATCATTCGCTGCTGCAGCCCCGGTTGTATCCGCCGGAGCAGACGGCGCCGTCTCGGCGGGTTTCGGCTTGCGATCCATGCGGTATCCGAGCGAGCGCAAGATCGAAGCGAAGTCTTCGCCGGACGCGCCAGTGAGCGATGTCATCGCGCCGGTCACCAGAAAGCTGCGCCCGTCGTGGACGCCATCCGGCTTCGGCCCGGGAGCCCCTTCGCGCCAGGACATCGCCGGTCGAATGAGATCTGCGAGTCTCTCCAGAATATCGACGCGCACCGCGCGCTCGCCGCAAATGCGGTAGCCGGCGGTGCGGTAAAGCGTCTTCGGAGTCTCTTTGTCGACCGGAATCGACGTGCGCCCGCTCGCCGCGAGATGCAGCAAATCACCGACGCCCTTTGCGTCCGGGCTCTCCTGCTTGATCGCCCACAACTGCGTCGCGAGCGCGCGTGGCGCCGGCTTCAGCAGCGCGGGGAGATAGATGTGATAGGCGCCAAAGCGCACGCCATATTTTCGCAAGGTTGCGCGCGCCGGCTGATCAAGGCCCTTGACCTCCTCGGCCACTTTTTGGCGTTCAAGCACGCCAAGCGATTCAACGAGCTGAAATGCCACGCCGCGCGCCATACCGGTGACGTCCTCGGCGGCTGTTAGCGAGAACAGTGGTGCCAGCAACTTCTCGATATGGGTCTTGAGCCAAAGGTCGAGCCGCGTCTGCACCAACTCACGCGCCGGCCCGGTCAGTTGCTCATCGGCGATCACGCGTATGCGCGGGCGCAGCGTGTCGTCTCCCGCCGTGAGTTTCCCGACCAGATCGCCGGTCCAGCGCAACGCGCCATCCGCAGCGAGCACAATCTGATCGTTGGAAGCCTGCGAAATCTTGGTTGCACGCGCTTCGATCTCGCCTGCCAGCGCCTTTTGCGCAGCGGCGTTGAGCGCCTTTGCCTCGGAGCCGGCGGCGGACGCGTCAGGTGCAAACATAAATCCGTCCAGGCGGCCGATCACGTGGCCCTCGACCGTGACTTCACCTGATTTTCCGATTTCGGTTTCCAACATTGCGTTTTCTCGAAGCCGTCGCATCAACACGCTGGTGCGGCGGTCCACGAAACGTTCAGCCAAACGTTCATGCAACGCATCGGAAAGCTTGTCCTCGACTGCGCGTGTAACCCCTTGCCAATGCTCCGGGTCGGCAAGCCAATCCGGCCGATTGGCGACGAAAGTCCAGGTTCTGACATGCGCGATCCGGTTGGAGAGAGTATCGATGTCGCCGTCGGTCCGATCAGCCTGAGCAACCTGACGAGCGAACCAATCGGTAGGGATGTTACCCTCTCGCATCAGGAATCCATAGAGGGTTACGGCCAATTCGGCATGGGTGGCAGGTGCAATTTTTCGATAGTCCGGAACCTGGCACGCATCCCATAACCGCGAGATCGCGGCCGGGTTGCGCGCGAGCGCGCGCACATCCTCGTCGCGCGCGGCATGTTCGAGAACCATGATGTCTTCGCCGATGGGCGCCCGCGTCAGCCCCTGCTCGCCCGGCATCGCCGCAAGGGAGGCCTGCAAGGCGCCGATCGAAGCAAAATCAAGATCGGTATTCCGCCATTGCAGGAGGCGAATGGGCTCGAAGCTGTGACTTTCGAGGGCCTGGACAAGTTCCGGTTCGAACGGATCGCAGCGTCCAGTCGTGCCAAATGTGCCGTCGTGCATTGCGCGGCCGGCCCGGCCGGCGATCTGGGCAAGTTCGGCCGGATTGAGCTTTCTGAACTGATAGCCATCGAATTTCCGATCGGACGCAAAGGCGACATGGTCGACGTCGAGATTGAGCCCCATCCCGATGGCATCGGTCGCGACCAGGTAGTCGACATCGCCTGACTGGTATAAGGCAACCTGGGCATTGCGGGTTCGCGGCGAAAGCGCCCCCAGCACTACCGCGGCACCACCGCGCTGGCGGCGGATCAGCTCAGCGATGGCGTAAACCTCATCTGCCGAGAACGCCACGATGGCCGATCGCGACGGCAGGCGCGTCAGCTTTTTCTCGCCGGCGTAAGTCAGCGTAGACAGCCGCGGACGGCTGATCACATGCGCGCCCGGCAGCAACTTCTCCACCATCGGCCGAATGGTGGCGGCGCCAAGCACAAGCGTCTCCTCGCGGGCGCGAGCATTGAGCATGCGATCGGTAAAGACATGGCCGCGCTCGAAATCGGCTCCGAGCTGGACCTCGTCGACCGCCAGAAAGGCGACGTCGAGATCGCGCGGCATGGCTTCGACGGTGCAAACCCAGAATCGGGGATTCTGCGGCTTGATCTTCTCTTCGCCGGTGATCAGCGCGACCGCATCCTTTCCCACGCGATCGGCGACCTTGTTGTAGACCTCGCGCGCGAGCAGCCGCAGCGGCAGCCCGATCATGCCGGAGGAATGGGCCAGCATGCGCTCGATGGCGAGATGGGTCTTGCCGGTATTGGTGGGGCCCAGCACCGCCGTGACACCGGCACCGCGGGCTCGCGATGCTCGGGCAGGCTGCGGGGAAAAAGTGATGGCCATTACGCGTCCAGACGGGTGGCAAGACCTTCGATCAGGCCCTCCCACTAGCTTTCTGTATCACAATGCGACGACGAGCATGCGTGTGGTTAAGCTTTAGAACGAGTCTGGAACGAATCGCGCCCGAATCGCTGACTCCGGTGCTGTATGCATTCGTTCACGGCGACATCTGGCAAGTGCTGCCCGCGCAGCTACAAGATGGAGTAGCGAGGTGTCAATTCAAGTGCGATTTTAGTCCCTCAAACATTAACGCCAACGTGGATTCGCCCGCAGCCAAAGAGTTCAAGGCGAAAAGGCGTCACTGCGTCTTCGAACCATTGGACGAGGCCCGCGCCGCGATCGGCACAGAGACGAATTCGAACGCTTCAAGTACGGCCTGGCCGATCGGCGTCGGCCCTTGTGCGCGGTACGGCACCAGCACCCGCGTCCCGGCGATGGGCGCGAGCCATACTTCCATATCACGCTGTTTGGACAGGTATTTGATCGACGCGCGCGACGGGATATATCCCGCGACCGGCGAGAAATACACTGCACAGACGACCACCGGGCCGGCATAACCCTTTCCCGCCTTCACCCTTTCCACGCGCTTGAATGCGAATTGCATGTCGTAACGCAGCCGGCCATCGAAGACCTCGAGCGTCCGCTGACATGCTTCCGGTACAAGCAGGTCCCCGCTGCCGGGCATGCGCACCAGTGAAGCCGTCATTGGATCGAGAACCCCGCGCTGGGAGGCCTCGGTGATCGGCACACGCTCAGGATCTTCATCCGCGGGTGGATCGACCTTGAAATCCTTCACGTTGCCATTGGCTATCGTGATACGGATCGAGTCGGCTTTCTTGCGGCTGGTGATGGTCGCAGCATAGATCGAGGACAGGAGCCGGCCGCCGGCCAATGTGCCACGCGCGGTGGCATTGCCCTGGCCCCCCGTGAACGCGCGCAATATGCCTGTCGTGGCCCCGCTCACCGCAGCAGTGTACTGAGTGTCGTTGATATCGATGGCCCAGGTGCCGCCGCCTATCGGAATTCCGGCAATCGTCGCCGAATAGCGAGCCTCGAGCCGTACCTGGGCTGCCGCTGGCGCAATGGCGCCGAGGATGGCCAGGACCAGTGCACCTGACGCTAACAGCGAGCGTTGTAGGCCTTGATGCAAGACTCAACCCTTCCGCGCGCCAGCGATTGAACGTCCAACCATATCACCCGCTGCGATC
>DASYSQ010000288.1:0-7217 GCA_036003145.1 Pseudolabrys sp. | reverse complement strand
AGAGCGGCGGCTTCCATCTCGACCGCCAGTATCCCCCGAGAGCGAGCGGCGGCGATTGCTTCCTCAGTCTCGCGGAATGGCGCATCCGTAGTCCAACTGGACCCGGCGACGACGTTCACACCTTTGGCCTTAATTGCCTCGGTAGCCACAGCCACTAACTCTGGTTCTGCTTCGCTGTACTCGGACGGCTTGGCGTAATGATAACTTGTGCCTTCATCGCGTAAGGCCCGATCTATCACAACGAAATACGGGAGTTTGCCAGCAGATGTGATTTGGCCTGCGGAGGTGATGCTGATCAGCAGTTGACAGCCGCTGGCGAAAAGTTGCTCCGCCACCAAGACGGCAAAAGGCGCACCTACGGCGCAACCAACAATGCCGACAGCTTTTCCGCCCAGCGCGAACGTACAAAGTTCTGTGTGATAGCAAGGCCAGTCGCTTGCAATGCTTGCGTCGCCACTCGCTTTTAAGCGACGCACAATATCGCCGTCGGGGTCGAGAATGCAGATCGGCGGCACATCTGTGGCCGCAAGGCCCTTCTGACGGCGCGCTTCACGCAAGAGCGCAGCAGGCGCAAAAACTGATTTGGCTGTCGGATTCTTGTTATCGAGTAATGGTGGCACTAATGAGCCTCACGCGCCCGAGCGCTTAAAGACAACACCATAATGGTAGGGCGGTATTTCGACCATCTTGGTGAACTTCAAGCCGCCTGCCTCCACCGATTTGATCGTTTCCTCCGGCGACATTCTCAATTCCGTCTTTGGCCCTCGGGGTTCTCCGAGGATCAGCGTCTCCTCGCGTGGACGTTTGTGCCAATTGACGATTGCAAAATGACCGTCCGGTTTTAGTGCGGTTCCAACAACTTGCCCTACGCGAGCGCGATCAGGTACGCCATGAAAGGCATTTGCCATGAAAACAAAATCCGCCGGTCCGGTAAGTTTCGCAATATCGTAGGCGTTACCGGCGATGAAGTCGCAATTCGTTACGCCACTTTCGGCGAGGCGGTGCCTCGCAACTGCCAAAAAACTCGGATCAATATCTATTGCCGAAACGTGCCGTGCCACTTTTGAGATTTGAAGGGTGAACCAGCCGTCGCCCGAGCATAGATCGATAACATCCATGCCGGGCCGGAAGCCAACTGCCGTCAGCACGCCCGCAGGATCCGGCCAAAGCGCCTCCCACCACCCGGCGGTCGGCATTTCAGTGCCCTCAAAAAAGCCCGCTGGATGATCAGGCATACAGTTTCTCGCTTCCCGTGCTCACGCTACCTCCGAAAAGCTCGATGAGTACGTCGGCATCTGCTCGACGGATTCATGGCCGCATCTTGGGCAAGTTAGACAGACGTTGTAAGCATGTGATTTTGTACGCCGGGCAGCCCAGTCAGCACTGGCGCGTGATGAACCGGCTGATCTCCTCGGGTGACGAGAAAACAATGGATGCGCGGTCGCCCATCATTCCAGCGTTCACGATCGCTGGCGCATCTTTATCGGGGCCTTCCTCGCTGGAATCTGTCTTGAAGCGAAGGTTGCGCTCCCAGAAGTCGCGCGTTTTCCCATCGACAGTCGTGACTTTAAATGTGTCATGGCAATAGGTGATGGTCTTTATGCGGCTGGAAGTTTCGGCGGCCTTCAGGTTGGGAACGCCACGCTGCATGCCGGACATCCCGCCCATTTGCGGTTGAGCAGTTCTCTGATCGCCCGCACTCCCGGCTTGCGTTTTATCAGGCTGTTTAAGAAAGGCGATGATCCCCGAGCGAACCTTTTCGTCCGGCACGCCGGGAAACGTCATGTGGTTGCCCGGCATAAATTCTGATGGATTTTTGAGATATTCATCCAGCGTCTTATCGTTCCAGACTACGCCGGACGATTTCATTACGTCGGAATAACGCGGAAAGCTCGGCAAGCTCCCAGCTTGGCGGTTCCAGATGCCCGCCAGACTTGGGCCCGTCATGTTGCGATTGGCTTCCACCGAATGACACGCTGCACAGGCGCGAAACGCGCGCGCTCCGAGCGCGGCATCGCCCTCCTTAGAAACAACAGGCGACGCCGACAAGCAAAACAACAGTCCCACGGCGAGTGACGCGTATTTCATGACCTCACTCCTATCGCTAGATTTGAATGTCGCCCTTGAACCTGCCGAAGACGCGTTGTTCCTTCGCCCCAAACAATATTACGTCATATTCCTCATAGTCTCCGGTCATACCGGGCGAACCACTCGGCATACCCGGAACGGCGAGCCCTTTTGCTGCCAGCCGCTCAGTGAGCAGCCTTTCGATCGCCGACGCGGGAACGTGGCCCTCGATTAGATAATTACCCACCTCGGCGGTGTGACAAGCCCACAGATCGAAAGGTATGCCGAGGCGCGCCTTCACACGGTTGATCGTGGTCGTTTCGATTGTCTTGGTCTGAAATCCATACAGCTCAAGATGCGCGATCCATCCGCCGCAGCATCCGCAAGTCGGATCTTTATGGACTGTAACCAACGGCCACGCAGCCCACGTTTTGTGGGGCAGAAAGATGGTCGCGGCAAAAGAAATAACTGCTAAGCGTCGGTTGATTTTAGATTGGATCATCTTCGCCTCCTCGATGCCGTTAAACCTAGTGCGGGTGCGTTGTGTGGCCGGGTTGGACGGATTGCGTGTAGCCACGCAACTCCGAATACCGGGCCACTTGCTCCGGCGTCAGAATGTCCAGAGTTAGAAGGTGATATTTTAGGTGCGCCGCCCGCAAGTCGCCTTGCACCGCCCCAATACTGTTCAGACTGCTCTTAAGCGAGGTTTGCGTAATCGCTTTCGCGGCGAACAACCCATCAAGCTCGCTTTCAAGCTTAATGAGATTCTCGCCCAGCAGTACGGTCTCGTCCTTCATCGCCTCGAACAGACTTTCGACCTGTTCGCGCTGCTGAACACTCAACGAAAGTTCTTTGCTGAATTCGAGGACGTGCGCCGGGCCCGGATAGCCATTCAATTCGGCTGCAAGCGCAAGACCCATACCCCGCCCCGCCTTGAGATCGGCAAGTTGTTGTTCTGACAGCGCCTTCACTGATCGCGTTTGCATGCCAGCGTAAGGCGTGTGCTGCGCCACCGCAGAACTAAACGAAATGAAAAGCGCCAACGTAGTTGGGATTGCGTACCTAAATCGGTTCATCAGTGCTTCTCCTTGGGTACTCGGTATTTTTCGTGGCAACCATCACACGCGAAAGCGACGGCACGGAACTGCGCACGCAACGCATCGCCATCTCTGATATTTGTATTGATAAGTTTTTCGGTCTCTGTCTCCAGACTTTTGGCTTTAGTGGTGAAGTCGTCCCAGTTCTGCCAAACAGCCGGTTTTGCGGCGGTAGGAAACTGAGTACTGCCCGACGGGAATTGTGCTGTGATTTTGGATGCCAGTTCATGCATCGCGCGCGCGTCATTCGCGATCCCTTCTAAATCTTTGTTCGCGCGAAGTCGCTTGCTACTCGCCAACATCCGTTGGCCCATGCTGGTCATCAATTCCATGCGTTCTCTTACGACACCGGTCGCGTGTTCGTGCCCCTCATGAGCAACAGCAACCGAACCTATGGTAACGGCGAGGATTGAGATGAGTGTTTTCATTCGACTTTGAACCTCACGAAAACCATTGCGCTGGTCGGATCGCCATAGAGCGGTTTAAGATCGCCCGGCAGCCCGTAAAAACTCACGAGTCCACCGATGCCGAACTTGGCGTGATCAGTACGGAAAAAGTCGTAAATTCCGCCGACTGTAAGTTTGTTTACGGTTTGAATGGGCGCTGGCGTGAGATCGAGTAGTTCGTTCTCCTGAGCTCGTTCGGCACGAGCGAACAGCGTGTATTTGTTTTGGAAGATGGTTGCGGTTTCGAGAATAAACGCATCAAGCGTATCGCCGGGCTTCATCATCTTGCGGCCCCAAGCGGCGGTCGTGCTCCAAACATTGTCCTTGCCGAAGGGTTGCGTGTAGATCGCGGATACCGTGAACCGGTCTTCGTTCCTGTCGGGTTCTAATTGTTCAGGGGATTGAAGATGGCCCCAAGACACCTGCAGGCTCAGTTCACGAATTGGGTTCCATGAAATCCGCGCCGAGTAGCTATCGAGCTTTGGCGCTTCAATATCATAGCGATATTGGTCCGGCTCGCGTCCCCTAAAGGCCGATGCTTCAATTTTCCAAGTATTCAGCACGATACCGGCCGTGAGCACTCCAAACGTGATGTGCGTGCTGTCCAGCCAGTGATGCGTAATGGGTGCCTCGGGAATGTCCATGCCGCTTGTTCGGTGCATGAAGGTAGATGGACCGAGGGCCGGTTCGCCCGGTAGGCCCGCGTAGACGTACACGCTGGAATTCTTACTGAGGTCGTAACTGTACGTCGTGGCGAGCTCCATGAAGAGTTCATGCGGGTGTTGACGGTCAATCAAATGGGTTCGGCCATCTGCCGTCTCACCTGTCGCCAACAGCAAGGGATAGCCGTTCGGTCCCATGAAAGGGTCGGGCGCTAGCATCGCCCGCAAACCAAAAGTCCCATCCCCGAGCGGTCGCTGGGCCATTCCCATGAACATTCCGTTGACGAATGTTTTGTCGCCGCCCCGCGGCCCGCCCTGATGGTCGTACACAAGGTTGAACAGCGCGTGATACATCGTCTGCCATTCGCCATACATGCCGTGCACGCCGAAATGAGGGGTCGTGTCAGGAAGCCAACTTGTTCCGGAGCCTTCTCGATTTATTGGATAGGGGCCGAGAAAGCCGCGCATCTGATGTTCACCGCCGTGCATCTCCATTCCCCCATGCGCTGTGTCATGAGTTTTCATCTGCCCGTGGCCGCTGTGTGCCGTATGGTCCTTCGTCTGCTTGTGCCCGCTGTGATCCTTCGTCTGTTTATGTCCACCGTGCTCCTTATGACCCTTTGCAGTAGTTTTGTTTTTCGGGTTGGGCGCGGCGTCATGTTCGTGCCCGTGTTGCTCATGAGTTTTCCCCTGTTCACTCTGCTCTAGTTCTTTGAGAATTTCTTGCGCTCGTGCGGGGCTCGTGGCGGGGAGCCAAAACCAAACGAAAGCGGTGGCGGCCAAAAAGCCACGCAAAAGAGAATGCGTAAGCATTGAAACCCTCCGAAAAGGACTTGAGCCGCTTAGAAGCGGCGGCGAAGTCGTCCGAGTTCAGAGAGGTTTGGGAATTCCGGGTTCGGTGGGTATGTCGCGAGCGACCAACATGGCGTTACGTTGGACCACCAGTTCGTTGGTCTTAGTGAGTATCCGTACAGCTACAGGCGTATTCGGAATCAGGCTCGCGCCCAAGCAGGCCGCGCAGCATTTCTTGCAAACACCGTCACCCTGATCGTGCATCGCTCCGCCCGCCTCGTGTGGGCAGGGGTCGTCACCGGGCTCGACAGACAAGTCCGCGTAATGCTGCACGTCATGCGCTTCATGTGACGCGGCGACAGTCGATGAGGGGAGCGTTCGTGCATGGGACAGCGACGCTGGTGCGCTAACGGCCAACCCAACCGACAAGGCAAGCACCAGAATTTTTCTTAGCGCGTCTCGCATTGCTGCGTCCCCGAAACCGCATCTTAACCAAGCAGACGAGGACGATGCAAGCCGGGAACATTTTTAATGCCCCAATATCAGCGGCATTGGCATGGACGACCTAATGTCCGCTTTGGGCCATTAGCGGACATTAAACGTGTGCCGAGCGATGTCCGCTTTACCCCAAAAGCGGACATTGGGCGCTGCGCACGCTCTCCAATGCTTCACTCAGGGACAGTAACGAACGTGGTATGAAGGCCAAATCACGTCGTCCTTGATAAGCTCGCTGAAGTGGTCCTCGTCGATAGGACCGAGTTCGTCACCGCTGCCCACTGCCCGAGCTACCACCTGTCCATTTTTGTCCAAGCCCGGGAACGCACGTCCCGTTTGCACAAGGGTTTTATTGTCGCCGAAATAGGGGTCGCACGCACTCGGGTTAGAGGCGGTTTTCTTTTGCACCGGACTCGTCGGCGCACTCTGATTTGATCCATCAATAGCACTAACCTTGTAATAATAGGTGGTGCTATGAGTGAGTCCCCGATCTACATAACTAGCGCCTGACACTGGGCTACCGTTTATTTTCGTGTAGGTCCCGGCGCTGCTATCCGACCGGTAGACATTGAAACCTGTAGCGGCATTGTTGGCTTGCCAGATCAGCTCCACGGAAGTCGGTGTACTGTCCGACGCATCGAAGTTCTGAGGTGTCCCGAAGGTACCGGCAGGCGTTCCCGTGTGCGCTGGTCCCCCGGCGAGGCGATCGAGCATCTTTCTGATTGCAGAGATTTGGTGACCAGTCTTACGTGCGAACGCGCGATTCCCGGGGAGAGTGTCCTTGAGGCCCCACCAGTCCCAGCATCCTTTTGAACTGAACGAAGGTGCAATCGCGATAGGTTCGGTCTGCGGATAAAGCACGATGATTTTGTTTTTGTCCGCCCATTTATTATAGCCCCCGTGGTTGTAGACTGCGTCGCCCACCGTTCCTGCATACTGCAAGCAACCGTGAAATACGACATGCACGCGGCATATATCGGTGTTGCACGCTGATGGAATATAGACCCAGCCTGTGTCCGCGAGTCCGACTTGCCCAACCAACGCGGGGTCAACAAATTCAGTTTGGTCAAATGGCTGGGGCGAACTACTTAAAGTGCCGCTGGATGAAATTAGATTGCCGTAGATATGTTTGAGCAACAGGCCGGCCGCGTCGTAGTGGCAGTCGTTGATCCAGTTATGATTGTTACCCAGGCACGGTCCCCCGAACTTATCATCGGTAATAAGTGCGTGGGGAGCGTGGTTGTCGGTTTGGTAGAATACGTTACCGGGGTTGACATAGTGCCCGTAATATTTGGCGACGGTATCCATCGCCCCGCGTCGCACTAAGCCGTCGTTGTAACCAGAAAACAGCCATACTTTTTGACCTGTAAGATTGTTTGGATCGTCAATGAAACCGTTTTTTGCGGCGTCGGTTGTTCTGTTTATTGAAACGTTCGTATAGTCGGTGGAACCGTCCATACACAAACCGCCTAGAGCAAGGCTCAGGCTGGGTAAAGGTAAAGCCGAGTTAGCACAATCGTACGTAACGCCCGCGATTACGCCGACGCCACGCATGATTGACGAATGCGCGACGTGCATCTGCACCGCCATCGCACCTCCCGAGGACACCCCGGAAACGGATGTTTGGGTGATATCGACCCCGTAACTGGGAAGAGGTG
>DASYSQ010000287.1:0-21091 GCA_036003145.1 Pseudolabrys sp. | reverse complement strand
CTGGCGCGCACGCTGGTGACAAATCCATCCACGTTCCTGCTCGACGAGCCACTATCGAGCCTCGACGCGAAACTTCGCCGCGAGCTGCGCGCCGAATGCGACCGGCTGCACCAGGTGCTCAAGCGCACCTTCATCTTCGTGACGCACGATCAGGAAGAAGCAATGACGCTGGCCGACCGTATCGTCGTCATGCGGGCAGGCGAAATCGTCCAGGTCGGCTCGCCGATGGAAATCTATTCGAATCCCGTCAATTACTTCGTCGCCGATTTCTTCGGCTCGCCGTCGATGAATCTTATTGCCGGCGAGGTCGTGCGCGGCAACGGTGTCGCGCGCTTCCGCTCGGTGCTGTTCGACATCCCGCTTCCGGAGCGTTTTAAGTCGGTCGACGCCGGCAAGGGCACCCTGGGAATCCGGCCTGAACATGTCCGGATCAATGCGGGCGGCAAGACCGACGCCGCGCTGCCGGTGCGACTTGTCGAGCCGCTCGGCAAGGACACCCTCCTCTATTTCGACGCCGGCACGGACCGCGCCTTCGTTGCGGTGAGCGAAGGCCTGAGTATGGCCGACACCCAAATCGGCGAGCGGCTCACGCTTTCCTTGGACGAACGGCGCATGCACCTGTTCGATGCCCAAGGGCACAGCATCAGAGCCTCGTAAAGCGACCACATCCACGACCGGGGGATCCATGGACTACCGTGAAAAGATCGAATTCCGCGACGGCATGCGGATTGACTGGGATATGCCGATCAAGATGGACGACGGGCTGATGCTCCGTTGCGACATCTACCGTCCGGCCGCCGACGGAAAATACCCGGTCATCATGACACTCGGGCCTTACGGCAAATGGCTGCATTTCGAGGATCTCTACAAGACCCAGTGGGATCGCATGTGCGCCGATCAGCCGGACGTGCCCACGGATTCGACCAACAAGTACCAATGCTGGGAGGTCGTCGACCCGGAGAAATGGGTCCACGACGATTATGTCTGCATCCGCGTCGATAGCCGCGGTGCGGGCCGCTCGCCCGGCGTGATCGACATCTGGTCATTGCGCGAGGCGCAGGATCTCGCCTGCTGCATCGAGTGGGCGGGGACGCAGCCGTGGTCTAACGGCAAGGTCGGCCTCAACGGGATTTCCTACTACGCCCAGAACCAGTGGCAGACCTCGGCGCTGCAGCCGAAGCACCTGGCTGCAATCTGTACCTGGGAGGGCGCCGCCGATTTCTATCGTGACATGGCCCATCATGGTGGCATCTTCAATCGCGGCTTCGTGCAGGACTGGTCGAAGGCGCAGGTCTATTCGGTACAGAACGGCCGCGGCGCGCGCGGCTTCAAGAGCCGCATGAATGGTGACTGGGTGTCCGGGCCGGAAACGCTTTCGGAAGAACAGCTCGGCCGCAACCGCCGCGACTTTTACGAGGACTGCATTTCGCGCAAGCTCGACTCCGATCCCTATTGGCAGTCGCGCATGCCGGACTGGACCAGGGTGAATACACCCCTGCTCTCTTCGGCAAACTGGGGCGGGCAAGGGTTACACCCGCGCGGGAATTTCGAGGGCTTCGTGCGGGCCGCTTCCGAGCAGAAGTGGCTCGAGGTGCATGGCATCGAGCACTGGACGCATTTCTACACGAATTACGGAGTTGCGCTGCAGAAGAAGTTCTTCGGGCATTTTCTCAAGGGGGAGGACACGGGCTGGGACAGGCAGCCGAAGGTGTTGCTCCAGGTTCGCCACCCCGGCGAGAAATTCGTCGAGCGTCATGAAAACGAATGGCCACTCGCACGCACGCAGTGGACTAAATTTTTTGTCCATCCGAACGACATGATGATATCCACCGGAGCACAAAGCGAGCAAAGCACCGTGACCTATGCCGGCTTGGGCGGCGGTGTCACATTTCTGGGCGAGCCGCTCGATCGCGAGGTCGAATTGACCGGCCCGATCGCCGCCAAGCTATGGGTGTCGTCGGCGACAGAAGATGCCGATCTTTTCCTGGTGGTGCGTGCGTTCACGCCGGACCTGAAGGAGGTCACGTTCCAGGGCGCGCTCGACGCACATACGCCGATCGCCCAAGGCTGGTTGCGCTGCTCGCACCGCAAGCTCGACTCCAAGCTCACGCTGCCGTACCGCCCCTATCACACGCACGATGAGGAGCAGAAGCTGACGCCCGGTCACATCTACGAGGTGGACGTCGAAATTTGGCCGACCTGCATCGTGCTGCCGAAAGGCCATCGGCTCGCGCTGTCCGTTCGCGGCACCGACTATGTCTATCCGGGCGAGCCGGGCGCCGGCGTCGAGACGCTTGGCAAGGTTTGGACCGGTGTCGGACCCTTCACCCATGACGATCCGCGTGACCGCCCGCCCGCGATCTTCGGCGGCGACGTCACGCTGCACGCGGGTCCCGACCGGCAGTCTTACGTGCTGCTCCCCGTCATCCCGAAGAAATAACGCCGTCACGCCATCCCTCAGGAGTGAGAGATCATGAGCTATCGTGAAGTAAGCGAGGTCCGCGACGGCATCCAGATCGATTGGGACATGCCGATCACGATGGACGACGGCATTGTGCTGCGCTGTGACGTATTCCGGCCGGTCAAAAAGGGGCGCTATCCGGTCGTCCTGAGCTACGGTCCGTACGGCAAGTGGCTACACTTCGAAGACGGCTACAAAACCGCATGGAAGCGCATGGAGGAAAAACAGCCGGACGTGATGGCCGGATCGACCAACAAGTACCAGAGCTGGGAAGTCTGCGATCCGGAAAAATGGGTGCCGGACGGTTATGTGTGTGTGCGCGTCGATTCACGCGGGTGCGGCCGTTCGCCGGGTTATGTCGAGCACTGGTCACCGCGCGAAACCAGGGATTTCTGCAATTGCATCGAATGGGCCGGCGTCCAGCCGTGGTCGAACGGCAAAGTCGGGCTGAGCGGCATCTCCTACTACGCAATCAACCAATGGCAGGCGGCGGCCATGCAGCCGAAGCACCTTGCCGCCATCTGTGTCTGGGAGGGCTTTGCCGATTTCTATCGCGAACTCAGCCACAACGGCGGCATCTACAACACGTTTGCGCAGAACTGGTACGACATGCAGGTCAAGACCGTACAGTACGGGCTCGGCACCAAGGGTCACCGCAGCCGCATGAACGGCGACTGGGTGTCGGGACCGGAGACGCTCACCGCCGAGCAGATGGGCGCCAATCGCTACGACCTCGGCAAGACCTATTTCGCGCATCCTCTCGACGACGATTTCTACAAGGCGATGCGGCCGGATTGGTCGAAGGTGAAGGTGCCCATGCTTTCCGCTGCGAACTGGGGCGGACAGCCGCTTCATCCGCGCGGCAATTTCGAGGGCTTTTATCGGTCGGCGTCGAAGCAGAAATGGCTCGAAGTGCATGGCATCGAGCATTGGACGCATTTCTACACCGACTACGGGGTCGGTCTGCAGAAGAAATTCTTCGGCTATTTCCTGAAAGGCGAGCGCAACGGGTGGGACAAGCAGCCGCGCGTTCAGCTCAATATCCGCCACCCGGGTGAAAAATTCGTCATCCGCCACGAAGATGATTGGCCGCTGCCGCGCACGCAATGGACGAAATTCCATTTGGCTACGGACGCGCAGAAACTGGTCGCGATCGCTCCCGGCGACTCTGCAAAGGTCACCTTCGACGCAATGGGCGACGGCGTTACGTTCCTGACCGAGCCCATGGAGAAGGACACCGAGATCACCGGGCCCGTGGCCGCCAAGCTGCACGTTTCATCGTCGACCAGCGATGCCGACCTTTTTCTCGTGCTGCGCGTCTTCTCGCCCGACATGAAGGAGGTGGTGTTTCAGGGTGCGCTCGACCCGCACACGCCGGTTGGGCAAGGCTGGCTACGCGCATCACACCGCAAGCTGGACAGGACTCTGACGCGGCCGTTCCGGCCCTACCACACCCATGACGAAAAGCAGCCGCTCAAGCCGGGAGAGGTTTACGAGCTTGATATCGAGGTCATCCCGACCTGCATCGTCGTGCCGAAGGACTATCGCATTGCCTTGAGCATCCGCGGCCGTGATTATGTCTATCACGGTGGATCGGGCGGCCGCCTTTCCAACATGAAGAACGAATTCACCGGCAACGGGCCCTTCCTGCACGATGACCCGCGCGACCGGCCGCTGGAAATCTACGGCGGGAAGACGACGATTCATCTCGGCGGCGGACAAGACAATTACGTGCTGCTGCCGATCATTCCGCGCACGGCGAGTGCCAATACCCGAAAACCGAAGAGAGGCAAGACGTCAAAGCGAAAGTCGGTCCCCAACAAAAAATCGCGGCGATAGACAGCGGGCTTGTTTTGAGCTGGGAGTAGTCGACGTGGATGCACTTGGTTATCGCAAGAAGATCGGGATCGTCGTTCCATCGACCAATACCGTTGTCGGGCCCGAGAGCGAAGCGTTGCGCCCGCCCGGTGTAACCAATCACGTCGCACGCCTCACGATTCAGGACCGCCCGATCCAGTCCAGTAATCAGGGATATCTGTCTCACGTCCAGGCGATGCGGGACGGCATTGGACCGGCGATCGATCAGGTTATGACCTGCGCTCCCGATCACGTCATCATGGCGGTTGCGATCGAGGCTTTCACCGGTGGCGTCGCGGGAGCCGATGCGTTGCAGAAGGAGCTTTCCGAACGCGCCGGTGTCGGCGTGTCGATGGGCTCGACAGCGGCGGTGGCCGCACTGCGTTCGTTCAAGGCCAGGCGGATCGCGGTGCTCACGCCGCATCAACCAAAGGGCGATGAGACCGTGCGCGCCTATCTCACGGAAGCGGGCTTCGAGATCGTTCGGCTGATCGGACTCAAGTGCACGTCACCGCGCGCAATTGCAGAGGTTTCGCCGGCGACGCTGCGAAAGACATTGCGCGACATCGATGGTGACGACGTCGACGCCATTCTGCAGGTTGGCACAAACCTTGCGAATGGCGCGGTGGCCGCTGAAGCCGAGCGTTGGCTGGAGAAACCCGTGCTGGCAATGAATGTCGTGACCTATTGGGATGCCCTGCGCCGCTGCGGTATAAAGGACCACGTCCTTGGTTACGGCCGCGTCCTCGAGGAGTTCTAGGCCGTTTCATGCGCGACACTCGCGTCATCATTGTGGGAGCCGGGCCGTCCGGACTGACCGCGGCCCTGTTCCTCGTGTCGGCCGGAGTGTCGGTCACCGTGCTGGAAGGCCGCACGGAACCGTACGAAGATCCGCGCGCCGCGACGTTTCATCCGCCGACCATGGAGATGTTCGCGCCAAGCGGCGTCACCGGCCGACTGCACGAACTTGGGATCGTCTGCCCGCAATGGCAGTTTCGTGGCCGTGACGAAGGCGTGGTTGCCGCCTTCGACCTCGGCGTGCTCGCCGACGTGACCCCTTATCCCTATCGGCTTCAGTGCGAGCAGCACAAGCTGGTCGCGATCCTCGCCGAGAAGCTGTCGGGGAACCCGAAATTCCGGCTGCACTTTGGCGCGACTGTCACGGCGGTGTCGCAAAGCGCGACCGGAACGACAGTCACGACGGCGGATGGATCGATATATGAGGGCGGCTACGTGATCGGCGCCGACGGCGGCCGCAGCGTGGTCCGGAAATCACAGGATATCGGTTTCGAAGGGTTCACCTACCCGGAGCGCTTTCTTGTCATCACCACAGCGACTGATCTGGAAACGCGTGGTTTTGCCTACAGCGCCTACGTGTCCGACCCGAATGAGTGGTGCGCCACATTCAAGGTGCCCGGGTCGGGTCCGCCCGGTGTGTGGCGAGTCGTTTTCCCGACCGTGGCGGAGGCTGACGCTGAACAACTGCTCGATCACGGCGATGCGGAACGTCGGGTGCAGGCATTCATCCCGCAGGCCACGCCGCATCGGATCCTGCACACCAATCTGTATACCGTACATCAGCGAGTCGCGACGGCTTACCGCCGCGATCGCGTCCTGCTGGCCGGCGACGCCGCGCACGTCAACAATCCACTCGGCGGCATGGGCATGAATTTTGGCATTCACGATGCGGTCAGCCTGGCCGGGAAGCTCGCGCGTGTACTCGCCGGCGAGCCTGACAGTCTCCTCGACCTGTATGACCGGCAGCGGCGCTTTGTCGCCAATGAATTTCTCCAGTCGATGACAATCCAGAACAAGCGCGTCCTGGAGGAAAAGGACCCGGCGCGGCGGCGCGATCGTCTCGACGAGATGCGCGCAATTGCAGCCGACCGCGAACGCTCCCGTGCCTTTCTGATGCGGACGTCGATGTTCGAGGGCCTGCGGGCCGCGGAGAACATCAACTGATGAAGCACGCAACAGCGCGTCATGAACAATGATTTGGCCGGTCACCAGAGAAGCTGGAGTTACAGAATGACAACGCGAAGAAACGTCCTGAAGTCATTGGCTGCCGGTGCGCTGGCAGCGTCTTCGCTCAAGGCGCTTGCGGCAGACAAATGGCCGCAGCGTCCGGTCAAGATTGCGGTGCCATTCGCCGCGGGCGGCAATACGGACGGGATTGCGCGGCTGATCGGTCAATATCTCACCGAGAAACTGGGCGAGACGTTCATCGTCGAAAATCGCGTCGGCGGAGGCGGCATCATCGCAGCCGAGGCCATCGCGCGTGCGGAGCCCGATGGCTACAACCTGATGATGGCCGCACTGCCGCAGATCGCCATCCTGCCGACAATGAGGAAGACCAGCTACAACCCCGTCAGCGACTTCGCCCCGATCAGCAATGTGGCCAGCAATCCGTTCTGCCTGGTCGCCAATCCCCAGTTCGAGCCGAAGACGTTCAAGGATTTCGTCGCCTACGTGAAGGCGCGCCCGGGCAAGGTGGTCTATGCGTCCGGCGGCAGCGGCAGTCTCAGCCATCTGACGATGGTTCTGCTCTGCCAGCGGGCGCAACTCGACATGGTTCATGTGTCCTATAAGGGCGGCGGCCCGGCCATCGCCGATGTTATCGGCAATCAGGCGCCGGTCTATTTCGGAAATCTGTCCGAAGCGCTGCCGCACAAGGGAAACGCCCTGCGTCCGCTTGCCGTATCTGGCGCAAAGCGCGCGGCAAAGCTGCCTGACGTGCCGACGATTGCGGAAAGCGGCTTCGCGGGTTTCCGGTCGGAGACCTGGAACGGGTTGATCGCACCCGCCAGGACGCCGGATGCAATCATCCAGATTCTCGTCACGGAGGTGCAAGCCGCTCTCAAGGACGAGAAGATTCTTCGCGCGCTTGAAAACTATGGCGTGGATGCGATCGGATCGACACCGGAGGAATTCAAGGTAACGATTGCGGAGGACATCAAGCAGTGGGCCGCAGCGATCCAGGCCGCCGATCTCAAGCTATAGAAAGCACGCGACGTCAGTGCCTTACGTTCGAGCCTGCAGCTTCGGCCCGATCCGGATCCTGAACATACCCAGTCCCTCGATCGAACATTCAACCACGTCTCCGGGCACGAGCGGGCCAACACCGGCCGGCGTGCCCGTGAGAATGATGTCGCCGGGGCAGAGTTCATACTGGCTCGAGAGCTGGGCGATGATTTCGGGCACGTTCCATACCATCCGGCCAATATCGCCCCTTTGCCGCACCGTCCCGTTGACGGACAGGCTGATTGCGCCCTTGCGAATTTTGCCCGTTGTCTCAATTCGGTGAATGGGACCACACGGCGCCGAGTGATCGAATGATTTTCCCATCTCCCACGGCAGACCGCGCTTGGCAGCGTCGCGCTGCAGGTCGCGGCGCGTGAGATCGATCCCGATCGCGTACCCGAAGATATGCGTCTCGGCGGCCTCGACCGGAATGTCCGAGCCTCCGCGCCCGATGGCGGCCACAAGCTCGACCTCGAACTGAAAATCGTTCGTTGCAGCTGGATAAGGCACCAACGCTCCGTTCTGAACGATTGCGTCGGTGGGCTTCTGAAAAAAGAAAGGTGGATCGCGCTCATCCGCTTCCTTCATCTCGCGGATGTGATCGAGATAATTCCTTCCGACGCAATAGATTCGACGCACGTTAAACGGAGCGTCATCTCCTACGACAGGAAGCGTGACTGGTATTGCCATTGGATAATTGCGGCCTTTGTGGCGCAAACGCTCACCACGGCCGCTCCTTCACGGTCGTGATGTGGTCGCGATCAGGGGGTGTGAGGCACAGCCCGATGCAGGAATAGACGAGTTCAGGATGTGGGTTGTGACCGCGATGGAATTTCGCGATTGGTTCGGAATAGACGTCCCCCGCCTTCGCCTTGACGAGCGTGCCTTCCTGAAAATGCGCCTCGAACAGTCCTTGTGTGCAAACGAAAAACGTCGCCCCGTTGTGGCAGTGCCAATTCGTGTAGCCGCCGGGCACGACTTCGGCACTGAAGACCAGGACCTTGGCCTGCGGGTCCTTTGGGAGAGAGGCATAAACGGAATCGAGTAGAACGTTGCGCTTATGCTGCTCGCCGGGTTTGAGAAAGCCATCGAGCTGAAGTTTTAACTCTCTGTAATTGTCGAGTTGCAGTTGCACGTCTCACGCTCCCCTTACCGTTAGCTGCCAAACGTCACTCCTTCGGAACCGCGCGTCGCCCATCCGGTCATGCGCTGTTCGATGGCAACGCAGACGACATACATCCCGACGCCCATCAGGCCGGTCACGATCAGCCCTGCGAATGCCAGTGGAACCTCGAAACGCGACGAAGCGACGAGCATCAGATAACCAATGCCTGAATTCGCAGCGACGGTTTCGGCCACAATCGAACCGACAAAAGCAACCGTCATCGCGATTTTCAATGACGCGAAGAAATACGGCATCGCTCTCGGCAGGCCGACTTTCATAATCACCTGGCGCCGCGTCGCGCCGAGCGCCCTCAGAACGTCGCGCAATTCCGGTTCGACAGTGGCGATCCCGGTCGCGACGTTGACGAGAATGGGAAAGAACGAGAGCAAAAAGGCGGTAATCACCGCCGGCACCGTGCCGATTCCGAACCATATGACCAGCACGGGAATAACCGCAACCTTCGGGACAGAGTTGAATGCGATCAGCGCCGGATAGAATCCGTCATAGATGGCCCGCGAGGACCCAAGCGCGATCCCGCCGATTCCGCCGATCACGATGGCGAAGGCAAATCCGACCAGAGTGGTCATCAGCGTTTGCCACGAATTCTCCAGGATCGGTGCGCGCCATTGCCACAACGCCTCGAAGATCGCCGACGGCGCCGGCAACACGAACTGCTGAATCTGGAAAATGCGGACGCACAGTTCCCACAGCACGAACATGCCTGCGATCACGACCCAAGGCAGCGCCTGACGTACGATCTTGCGGTCGAAAAACTTCGGCTGGCGCACAAGAACCGGAAGATCGTCGGCCTCGACGATCGTCACTCCGGCGTCTTGACGATCAGGCTGCATTTGCGCGCGCTGCACTGATGTGCTCCCGCAATTCATGCACAAGGGCGACGGACGCGGGATCGTAGGTGGTGTTAAGGGCGCGCGGCCGGGATGCGTTGACCGCGCGGTCAAGGATGATCCGGCCCGGCCGCGCACTCATGACCAGCACGCGGTCCGCCAGGAAGACCGCTTCGCGCAGGTCGTGCGTGACCAGGATCACCGTGGGCCGGCGGGCCATCCACAGCTCCTGCAGCGCTAGCCACAGTTCCTCGCGCGTGAACATATCGAGGGCGCCGAACGGCTCGTCGAGCATCAGCAGCGATGGCTCATGAATGAGCGCGCGGCACAACTGGGTGCGCTGCTGCATTCCGCCGGACAACTGCCACGGGTGCTTGTCCTCGTAACCCTTCAGGCCGACGAGTGCGAGGAGGTCGCGCGCCTTGGTTTCATAGGCACTCCGCTCCCTGCGCAGCCGGCTCGCATGCGGCGCAACGATCTCGAGCGGCAACATCACGTTCTGCAGGATCGTGCGCCACGGCAACAGCGAGGAGTTCTGAAAGGCCATTCCGACGCAGTTCAATGGGCCTGCGACCGGGTTGCTTGCGACGCTGACCTGTCCGACCGTCGCGGGCCAAAGCCCCGTCACCACTTTCATCAGTGTCGACTTGCCGCAGCCGGACGGTCCCACGACGGCAACAAATTCGCCCTGCTCGACTTCGAAGCTCGTGCGGTGGAGAGCAAGCGCCGTTTCCTCGTCGCTGTAGCGAAGAGAAACGTCCTGAAGCCGAACGAACCCTGGCACGAACTTTCCCCGGTTAAGCAAGAGAGATCACGGGACCCGTTCCGGGCGATGCAAATTGCGGGCCGGCACCCCCGTTCACGCTACTTCTTCAGGATACTCTTCTGAATCATCGCATGCACGCCTTTGACGTTGTTCACCGTCTGCGTCACATGCAAGTCGCCGGCGAAACTGCACATTGCGTAGGCTTCGTCCTTGTGGATGCCGGTCATACTGACGATCCAATCGATCATTTCCTTGAGCGCCTGACGGGCCGCATCGTCCAGATCGGTGTCGAGACCGAACGTGATGTAATGGGTTGCGGTCTCCGCACGCGGCATTTTCCAGCCAAGGTCCTTTCGAACCTTGAATTCGAATGTGCCGGTCAACGCGGTCTCGATAGCGGTTCCATCGACTTCGCCATCGCCCTGTGCCGCGTGGCCATCGCCCGTTGAAAACAGGGCGCCCTCATTCCACACCGGAAGATAAATCGTGCTCCCCGCAATCAATTCCTTGCAGTCGAGATTGCCGCCGAATTCGCGCGGCTCCTTGCTGTTCTGGCGTCCGAACACAGCGGCCGGCGCCACCGCAAGCTGGCCGAAGAACGGCGCAATCGGGATCTTGTAGCCCGATGCCGTGGTCGCGACGTTCGCCTTGAGATCGAGCGGGACGTGCGTCAGCCGCATGTAGGGAAAATCTTCCGGGATCGTCCCCATGTAGCCGCGAAAGACGTTCCAGCCCCAGTTCTGCCGGAGCTTGATGTCCAGGATATTGACTTCGAGGACATCGCCTACTGCAGCACCACGGACATAAACCGGCCCGGTGAAGATGTGATTGCCGGAGCCTTTCTTCACCTTCTGATGAATCTCGGTGATGTCGGGAAGGATATCGAACCCGCTGTCTTCCGCCGGCATCCACTCGGGATTGCAGGTGACGCACTCGATCGTCACCCGCTCGCCGGAATCGATGGTGAGCGCAGGCTTGATCGTGGCGTCGAGATAGCCCCAGTGCACCGTCTCCGGTGTGGCTCGCAGAAGTTTGGTCGTCGCGTTCGCTGTGGTGCCCACATTCATGGCAAGCCTCAACTGCCAGGGATGATCCCTGGCTCCATGCTGTAACAGTACTTCGAAATGTCGCCCGCGCGCGTGAACCATATCTGGTCCGCGTGCTTGTGCTGGATGCAGTGCTTGATTGCCTGACGCAACGGCCTCAACCGGAACGGCTGCCCGAGAATGAAGCCGTGCAGGGACAGCGCAAAGACAAGCGGTTGCTTCTCCGAGGCCTCGAGCAATTCCTCGAACTGATCAACCACCATGTCCGCGAACTGGCGTCCGGTGTGGTCGCGCAACGCCAGGGTGCCGGCGTCATTGAGCTCCATCGGATAGGGAACCGACAGCAGCGGGCCTGAACGCGTGCGCATCCAGATCGGCTGATCGTCCACCGGCCAGTCCAGCAAATGCGTGAAGCCGCATTCCTTGAGGAGATCGGGCGTGACGCTTGTTTCAGCGGCACCCGATCCCATCCACCCGGTCGGCCGGACACCCACATGTTTCGTGATGACGTCGACGCATTCCAGGATAACGCGGCGCTCGTCGTCCTCCCACATACCGCGCAGCACTTCGGCATTGGTCCGGCCGTGGCCGAGCACGTCGTCGCCGCGTTGCTTGATCTTCTCGACGATCTCCGGATACTCGTAGCAGACCGCTGAGTTCAGCAGGATCGATGCCGGCAGCTTGAGCTCATCGAGAATCTCGAAGAAGCGCCAGTTGCCGACGCGATTTCCGTAGTCCCGCCACGCGTAGTTGCGCGACGTCTGCGGGCCGGTCCGGTTGTGGGGGTCGATTCCGAGACCCGCCTGAAACGCAAAGTGCTCAATGTTGAGCGCGACATAGAACGCGAGTCTCTTGCCGCCGGGCCATGTGTAATGCTTCCGCTTCGTGATCGGCAGAAAATCGTATCGTTTGTGGTGAGGCAGCTTGAGCATGCGTTACTTCCCTTGACGCCCGTCCAATTGCGGACGGCACGCTAACGTAGTTCAAGTCACTTGATCAACGGGAAATTCTAGAAGGTCGGCGGCGTGTTCACGAACAGGATGCGCGCCTCGCTCTTTCCGCGGTTCCGGTAGCCGTGACCGACTTCCGACCGGAAGCAGAACGTGTCGCCGGCCGAAAGCTGATAGGCCTTGTCGCCGAGGAAAAGCTCGATCTCGCCGGTAATGACGTAACCGACCTCTTCGCCCTCGTGCGAGATCAGGCCAAAACTCGACCCGCCCGGCGCGATGACGTGAATATTGCTCTGGAGCAGGTGTCCCTTCGCGTAAGGGATCACGCGCTCCATCAGGATGCCATTCCCGCGCCGGACGGGGTCCATCTCAATTCTTGATCGCTGGCCGGCCCGCGTCACAACCGGAGCGTCTTCTTCCTGCCGGGTGAAGAGCTCGTCGAGCCCTATTTTCAGCACCGAGCAGAGCTTGTGCAGCACCTGCAATGACGGCTCGATCTTGTTGTTTTCGATCTTTGAGACAAGGCTTTCAGAACAGCCGGCCGCGTCCGCGACATCCCTCAACCGCGAGCCGCGCATCAACCGTGCATGGCGCAAGCGCGTCCCTATCGCATAACGCGAAAGATCCAGCACTTGTGCGCTTTCTCGGCGTCCATTCCTGGGATTGCTCTTGGCGCGCAGCGGCAATTGGGTGCGCCCAGAGTTCGGCACGGTCTTTTTTCTGGGTTTCGGCATTTTTCTTTCTTCCATTGAGGCCCGGGCGGGCACGCAACAATAGCCACCTCCGGCCGCGCGTTCAATTGACTTTCCTAGTGATAAAGTTACGCTTAAAAAAAGGCACGAGCCGCGGCACCGTGTCTGCACATCAGAGGAGTTGTCACATGTCCCGAGTCTGCTGGCATTTCCGACGCGCCGTCGCCTTGACCGCAGTGCTTTTTCTCGGCCTCTCCGCATCTCACGTCAGTGCCCAGGCTCCCGAGAAAAAAGACATCAAGGTGATGATGGACTGGATCATCCAGGGCACGCACGCTCCGTTCTTTGTCGCGCAACAGAAGGGCTATTACAAAGACGCAGGTCTCAATGTTCAGATCGACGCGGGCAAAGGCGCGACCAATGTCGCGGTCAGCGTCGCTGGCGGCGTTTACGATTTCGGTTGGGTCGACATGCCTTCGATGATCAAATTCAACGCGCAGAACCCGAGCTCGCCGCTCGTCGCCGTCTACATCAGCTTCGATGACTCTCCACTCGCCTTCATCACGCTCAAGTCCAAGAACATCCGCAAGCCTGCCGATTTAAACGGCGCGCGCATCGCCGGCGGCCCAGGCACCGCGGTGCACGATACGGCTTCGATCCTGTTCAAGGCGGCCAAGGCGGAAAACGTGAAGGTAAACTGGCTTCCGGTTCAGCCGCAACTGTTCGGCCCGATGGTCCTGCGCGGCGAGGCGGACGGCACGGGAGGCTTCATCAACTCCAACGTTCCGGCGCTGTTGGATGTCGGCATCAAACTTGATGATATCTACGTGGTGAAATATGCCGACTTCGGCGCCAACATGTACGGGCTGACCCTCGCGACGACCAAGGCGTTCATCGAGAAAAACCCTCAAACCGTACGGGCAATGGTGAAGGCGCTCAATCGCGGCACGATCGATACCATCAAGGATCCAGCAGCGGCGCTCAAGATCATGAAAGGTGTCGACGCGATGATGAAAGAGGATATTGAGAAGGTGCGGCTCGATCTCGCGCTCAGCGTCACAGACACAAAGTGGGTCAAGCAGCACGGGTTGAGCGTCGCCCAGCCTGAACGCATCAAGTTCACAATCGACTCAGTGGCCGCCGCCTACGGCATTGCCAACCCGCCAAAGCCGGAGGACGTCTACAGCGACAAGTTCCTGCCGCCGGTCGCCGAGCGCATGATCAAGTAATCGCCGGCGGCGGCGTCAGCTCGTACAGGCGGCGGCTCACCGCCGCCTGTTTTATTGGTGGAAGAAATCCGGCGTGGTCAGGCCGCGGCGCAGTGACGCTGCCAGGCTTCGATGATGTTGGCGAAGTTTGGCGGCTGCGCATCGTGGTTCACGGCATCCTTTGGAATGGCGACCCAGGGTAGGGCACTCCGCGTCCAGATATGTCCGACCGGAAAGAGCCAGCTCGTATCATCGAGATTTCCGGCCTTCACAATGGTGACCTTGGTGTTGGCCCGCGGCTCATGGAACAGTCTGGTGCCGCAGACCGCGCACATCAGGCAGTCGATCACCCGGCCACTCTCGTGCTGCCGCTCCCATACCGCCGGCTTGCCGTCCTCGACGACCACCGCGCTCTTTTCGGCAAGAAGTGAAAGACTGAACGCGCTGCCCGACTGCCGCTGACATTCGGTGCAGTGGCATGCGTAAACGGCGAGTGGCGCAGACGTGATCTTGTAGACGATGCCCTTGCACTGGCAGCGGCCGATCAAGGGCAGCTTGAAGTTTGGTTTCATGAGATTCCAACTTGCGCGAAATACGGTTGTTCCGACAATTGCATCAGACAATGGCAGTTTCAACGGTTTGATATCCTGCCGCTCCAGGCGACAGCGCCAAAGGTGAGTTCGCGGTGGTGTGCGGCCTCTCCGTCAGGTCCGAACCGATCTTTGGTTGCCATGCGTGTGGATGCTTAATTGCGCGCGGACATTCGGTTTCTCGAAGCCGCCGTCGGCGATCCACGCGTCGGTACTCTTGATGGCACGGTCTATCAGCGCGCCGGTTTGCGAAAAATCATACGGTGACCCGGCGAGCGGGCAGAGCGGCGGCAGAACGAAATATTCGATGCTGCTGCCATCGAGCTCCTTCAATTCGCTCAGCATTTGCCGGGCGATCAGTAACGTGAGCGCGTGCAGCGCGCTTGCCACCGCGCCTGCCGGCGGCTTCAGGAGCGCGCAGGCGTAGCCCGTGGGCAGTATAATGAGACGCCGGGCTCCTTGGTCGACCGACACCTTGACCGCCGTGTTGCTGGAGACTGCGCCGTCGACAAGATAAACATGCTCGAACCTGACAGGCGGAAATACGGCGGGGATCGCCGCGCTCGCGATGATGGCTTTCGCGGCGGAGCCTTCTGACAACACGACGGTGCCGCCGGTCAGTATGTTGGTCGCAACGATGTGAATAGGAATCTTCGCGTCTTCCAGATTGCGATAGGCGAGATTGCTCTCGATCAACATGCGGAGGCCATGCGGCTCAACGAGAAAATTACGCCTTACCAAAAAACCCAGCATTGCTGCCCAGTTCACCGGAAAAACGTCGCTCCGGCGCAATGCGCGCCAGATCGCCTCCAGGCGCTCAATGCCTTCGAGCGTGGGATTGCCTGCGTAATAGGCGCCGTTGAGCGAGCCGACGCTCGAGCCGACAACCATATCCGCGGCAATGCCGTGGGTCGCGAGTGAATGCAGCATGCCGACTTGTATGGCGCCGAAGCTGCCGCCGCCGGCAAGGACCAATGCCGTTCTCAATCGAGCGTCATCGGCAGCCACGGCGAACAGCTCCTGTCATACCGCCATGCTGAGGAATTCCTGGCGGGTCAGCGGATTGTCACGAAAGCAACCTAACATGCGGCTGGTGACCAAATCCGAATCCGGTTTATTCACGCCACGGGTGGTCATGCAATGATGTGACGCCTTGATAATCACTCCGACGCCCTGGGGCTTGAGCACGTCGTTGATTGTATTTGCGATCTGAGCCGTCATCTTTTCCTGAATCTGCAGGCGCCTGGCATAGACTTCGACGACCCGCGCAAGCTTGCTAATTCCAACCACACGGCCATTTGGAACGTAGGCCACCCAAGCCTGGCCGATGATCGGCGCCATGTGATGTTCGCAATGGCTCTCGAAACGAATGCCGCGCAACGCAATCATTTCGTCGTAGCCCTCGATTTCCTCGAAAGTCTTTTGCAGGATCTCGACGGGATCCTGGCCGTAACCGGCAAAAAACTCTTCGAACGCGCGCGCGACGCGTGAGGGGGTCTCGGCCAGACCATCACGGTCCGGGTCATCCCCGGTCCATTCGATAAGGGTTCGGATTGCAGCTTCGACCTCAGCCCGGTCTGGCCGATCCGACGGCGTGCGCAGTAATTTGACGCGTTCCAGAGCACGTACATTTGAAGTCATCGCGATATTTTCCGTCGCTAGAGTTTCGCGAGCGCCTTGTTAAGGAGGCAGCGGAGTAGACACGTATTGGATGCCCGGCGGGAAAAAAGGTTCCGGACGATGGTGGACCCGGGACATCCGCTTTGAGCCAGAGCGAACATGGCGTGAACTTTTGGAGTGTCCGCTTAACCCCCGAAAGCAGACATTGACGCACGGCCCAAGCGGTCATGCGGCATGTTGGGCTACGCTGTGCCAGACAGGAGGCCTTAATGAGCAATATGACGACGATCGAGGCTAAGGCATTTGTGCCCGCAAGGGACTTCGGTCTGTCCAAGCGCTTCTATCAGGACTTGGGCTTTGTCCTCGCTTGGTCTTCGGACGACTTGGCATACTTTGCGCACGGAAACTCGAGCTTCCTGTTACAGAATTTTTATAACAAAGATCACGCCGACAATTTCATGATGCATCTTCTGGTGGAGGACGTCGACGCCTGGTGGCGCCAAGTCCAGGCCCAAGATTTTATTGCTAAATATGGAGTGAGGGTTGAGCCACCAGCGGAGAGACCTTGGGGTATGCGCGACTTCGTGATCGTTGATCCGACTGGCGTGTTGTGGCGCATCGGGCAAAACAGATAAAGAAATCGTCCGCTAAGGATCAATAGCAGCGTTATCGCGTTCGGTGCGTATCCGAAGCGTCATTCTTTCGGCGTGCCTGCTGGAACACCCTCCCTGTTCGGATCAGTTCGAATCGTTTTATCGGAGCCTTTCGGAGCAGATTGCATACCGGGTGGCGTTTCCCCTTGAGGGCTTGACGCAGGCGCGCCACCGCCTGACCCGGTATTGATGGGTCCTGTTTCCCCTTGCGGCTGCGTGACACTCCCGCCGGAATTGGTGGTAGTCGATGGATCCTTCGGGTTTGATTGGCAAAAGGCCGCTGATGCCGCAGACAAGGCGAAAGCAGTGGTTAGAGTAGTGAGTATGCGGCGCATGTCGCACCTCCGAAGAAGATGACTTCAAGTCTTCAATTCACGACTTCAGACCGACGACGCGAACGCATCCGTGCGGACAATTCGTCGACAGGCGACCTACAGCTTTCCGAGCAGAAGCAGGATCAACAGGACGACGATCACCAGTCCGAGGCCGCCACCACCGTAGTATCCGGTGCCATAGAACGGACCGCCGCCAATGCCGCTAAAGCCGCCGAGCAGGGCAATCACCAAAATGATCAGTATGATCGTTCCGACAGACATCGCTTTCTCCGATCTAGACCGGTCCCAGTCGCCGGCCACTGGAACTCTAAGTTCCGCAGACCCCTTTCCGTTCCAAAGGCTGCACCGCTCCCAAGTGAATTTTTGAGTAAATTTTCTGAGTCGGCCGGCACGGTATGCCGCTGATCACCCGAGCGCGGCCGCGCGGTTCAGCGTCTTTTCTTTCTCGACGCCTTGCGCACAGTCTTTCGCTTTGACCTGCGGACCGGCTTTTTCGCCGCTTTTGCTCGCCTCGCCGGGTTGGCGTCGCCGCGTATTGAACTCAAAACCGCTTCGACAGCGGCTTGGGCGGCAGCAGTCGCCGCAGCAGTCGCGGCCCTGATGGCGATTTTTTGTATCTGAGCGGCACTTGATTTTGCCGCCCCGACAATCGTGCGTCGGGTATTCCGAGCGAAGCTTTTCTTGGCCATGGATGTTTTCCCAGAAAGGCGAAAGCAGCACCGCGCTTGCAAATGCCGCAATGGGTACTTTCGTTCCACCTATTTCGGCAACCTTCGACCCGTGCCGCGCGTTCTCGACTCAGCAAAAGGAGAACATTGCTATGGCAAAGAAAGAAGCCAAGAAACTCGACGAGTTATTCCACGACACGTTGAAGGACATCTACTTCGCCGAAAAGAAGATCCTCGCCACACTCCCGAAGATGGAGAAGGCGGCGCAGGCGCCAGAGCTCAAAAGGGCCTTCGCCAAGCACAAAACTGAAACCGAGGGCCACGTAGCAAGGCTCGAAAAGGTCTTCGCGGCCATCGACAAGAAGCCGCAAGGCAAGACCTGCGATGCCATCGTCGGCATTACCGAAGAAGGCGCCGAAATCATGAAAGAATACAAGGGCTCACCCGCCCTCGACGCCGGTCTTCTCGCCGCCGCGCAGGCGGTCGAGCACTATGAAATCTCACGCTACGGCACACTCAAAACCTGGGCCAACGAGCTCGGATTGAGCGGTGCGGTCGGGCTTCTGGATCAGACTCTCGCTGAAGAAAAGAAGACCGACGCGACCCTGACCGAGATCGCCGAAAGCGCCGTCAACCAGAAGGCGGAAGCCGCCTGAACGTCCGAGCTGTACGCCACACAAGAAAAGGCCCGGCGTTTGTGCCGGGCCTTTAGTTTAGTTTTGCTGGCCACCAGGTGCTGCGTGTTGGCGTTACCTTCGGATTCGACTTACTCATTCTCCGTCTTTGACGGGTTTCAGGCCTTTCGCGGATCGACTCTTCCGTTCGTTTCGAGCACCTTGCCAGCATCATCGACAGCGGCTCAGTCCTGGGCGTCGGTGGCTGAGAGACAAATCGCGCTCCCGCCTGTGTTTGTTAGGAGGATGCGCTATGTCGCAATCCCACACTTCTTATCCGAACAAGGCGCCGCAACAGCAACCACCGTGCCCTAAATGCGGATACCCTATGTGGCTCGCGCGCATCGAGCCAACCGACAAGCCTGACTACGATCAACGGACGTTTGAATGTCCGCAATGCGATCACTCCGAAACAATGATGGTCAAGTTCAACTAGGACTATTGCGGGAGGCGGACAGATGTTCACTGCAATTCTCAGCCAGGATCCAATCCCGATGATCCTTTACCAACCAGCCATTCGGCATTCTGATCCCACTAAGCGACCAACCTGCTCCAAATGCGGATCAGCGACGCAGCTATTTGGAATTGAAGCTGCAGGCCGCCTTGGCTACGAGCTACTTACTTTCGTGTGCCCTGAGTGTGAACACATTGAAACTGCGGTCAGGAAAGTCGCGTAAGCCGCCTCAGCTGACGGCCTGAACATCGCGTGAGCGAGAGCGGACATCGCCGCTTCGCTATTCGGCAGCGATGCTGGTGCGATCGAGGGCGGACTGGATAATCAGACCAGCTGCATCTGCGGCAAACGTCATCAATACCACATTCCAGGCGGTTTCCTCGCGGGGCTGTCTATAGGCAAGGACGAACGTGGCATAGGGCCGCCCACGAAGATAGACCGGCCGCGATTGCAGCGAGCGGATACCATGATCGAGACACAGGCTCTGCCACTGTGGATCGAAGCGCTTCTCTTCCGCAATGTCGGGACAGGTAATGATCTCGCCGTGCGCGACGGCCTGTACGCAGCTGCCAAAGTCAGACGGCGTTAACGGGATTGCCGTAATCGCAGCGGCAAACTGGGGCAGTTGTGGAAAGACGGCGCGTTCGAGATGAGTACGAGAGGAATTGCAAATCGTCAGACCGGCGATCGAACCGGGAGCCAGTGCCTCGACGTGGTCGCAAAGAGAAATAAGGTCATCATCTAATGACGCCTGGCGACTTTGCAGAGAATTGTTGGACCAAGGACTGGCACCAAGCGCGGTCATTACAAATCCCCCAGTACACCCAAGTCGCCGTGGCCATTCGTCAGCGCGATTCAAAAGGGCCGTCTAAGTCTGCAAGAGATTGTTCACAGAGTTTATGAGGGTCGCGTTCGCCAGTTCGAGCCAGTCCAATAATGCGTGCGGCGATCACCTGTCTGACACTCTCGGAGGTCAATGAAGGAAAAATTCTGAGGGCGCGCTCGTAAGCATCATCCATTACAGAGATTGCTTCGGGGTCAAAAGCCTCGGGGCTTTGAACGTGGTTGATGATCGTAGGCACGACACACCTCCAGTAAGAATGAACTGTGCGCCTGTTGTTAGAAGCTAACCAGTCGCTCGTAGGCTAAGAGCAAAAATCATCATCACTGACATCTGCAGCCATTACTCATTATACGGACTACCGACCGTCGGGACTTTTGCCACCATTCCCCTTGGGCGAAAGCACACCAAAATCAGACGATTTCCGCGTTTCGTCGGCGGCGACCATGAGCCCGATGTTGGCAAGGCCGATCCTGAACAACTCCCGCACCGCCGCGGCTCGGCTGGGCATTCGTTGTTTGAACCGAAAATCGTCCACCGCTTTGAGTTCTTCCGGCGACAGCATGATTTGCAAGCGCTCGCCTCTGCTGAGGTTTTCATTCTCGGTGGCCATGGGAACCTCCATTAGGCTAGTTATTAATCTAGTAACATAACTCATGATTATAACAAGAAGTTCAATATGTCAATTACTCATTTAACTCCCTTGGCCAGCAGTTTGGAATAAAGCAAATATTCTAGCTAAATATTTGAAGATTAAGTGATAAAGTCACTTATCGCCGGTCTACTTTGGCATGCGCCCGATGACTGAGAGCCTGATACCCAATGAAATAAATAAGAGGGAAGCCCGATGACCAGGCATCAGCCAGCCACGCCGCATTCCAATTCGATCGAGCGACCCGACTGCTCCAGATGCGGGACGGCAATGTTGCTGTTTGGCATTGAGGCTGAGAGCCCCGGCCGCGAACTGCTCTCTTTCGAGTGCCCCCGGTGTCAAAACATTGAAACCCGGACCGGCAAAAGCGAGTAGCCATGTCAGCTTCAGCACCAACGCCTTATCCGGCACCATACCGTTAGCAATTGCGTTCCGGCTGCAACCGGAGTTGCCGAAGCCGTGATACGCAAATGTCATGACGAAATGATATGATCGGATTGTCCCGACAAGGTTTCGGGTATGGGGACCGCTCATGACAATGCATAGTGAGCAAAGCCATCATTCCGGCATTTTCGAACAACTCATGCTCA
>DASYSQ010000286.1:0-14895 GCA_036003145.1 Pseudolabrys sp. | reverse complement strand
AGCGCACCCTGCGCGCCTTCGAACAGGATGCGCTTGCCTTCGCGCCGTTTGCCGTCAAGCAGCGACCAGACTGTGTCCATGAAGGGCAGGACTTTCGGCGCAATGGCGGCGAGGTGGTCATACACGGTCTGCGCGCGAATCTCTGGAAGGCCATGGCCCCGCCGCAGGGCATTGTGATGGGCCAGCAGCCGATCGATCTTGCCATGCAGTGCCGGAAGATCCGCGAGATCCATGAAACGAATTGCGCGCCGGCCGACTTTGTCCTCATAGGCCGGACCAATTCCGCGTTTGGTCGTGCCAATGCGGGTCGCTGCGTCGTCGGCTTCACGTACGGCCTCAAGTTCGCGGTGCAATGGCAGGATTAGCGGCGCATTCTCTGCGATACGCAAAGTTTCGGGAGTCACGACAATCCCTTGTTTCTTCAATTGGGCGATTTCATCAATGAGTGCCTGGGGGTCGACCACCACGCCATTGCCGATGACCGACAGCTTACCCCCGCGCACGACGCCGGACGGCAGCAGGGAGAGCTTATAAGTTGCGCCATCGATCACCAGGGTGTGGCCGGCATTATGGCCGCCCTGGAAACGCACAACGATGTCGGCCTGCTCCGACAGCCAGTCGACGATTTTGCCTTTGCCTTCGTCGCCCCACTGGGATCCGACAACTACAACATTCGCCATCAGGATCCCTTCCCTGAGCCAGCGCCCGGACACTTGGAGCCGGGTGCCACCGGCCAGGTCCACCTTCGGATAAAGGATGCCCCCCTGCGAGGCAAGCCAAAGTCGACCGTCCCGATGAAGCCGGGCAATAGAGACAACAAACTGATTTTACCCACGATTTTCAGAAATGCAGCGGCTTGGCCTGCTGCACCTGGGGGAGCGCGCGCACCTTGGCCAAGACCGTCTCGGGAAGCTCGCCGTCGATCTCGATCAGCGCCACGGCATTGCCGCCGGGTGCATCCCGGCCCACGTGAAAGGTCGCAATGTTGATACCGGCCTCGCCAAGCGTCGAGGAAAATTTTCCGATGAAGCCGGGCTTATCGAGATTGGTGATGTAGATCATCGAGGGGCCGAACTCGGCGTCCATGCGGATGCCCTTGATATTGACGATGCGCGGCCGGCCATCGGCAAAGACCGTTCCGGAGACATGGCGTGATTGCCGTTCGGTGGTCACTGTGACGGTGATCAGGCTTTCGTAGTCTTCCGGCATTTCGCGCGTGACTTCCTCGACAACAATGCCGCGCTCCTTGGCCACCACGGGTGCGGAGACGACATTGACGTCGCCGAGCATCGGACGCAGCAGGCCGGCAAGGGCCGCCGACGTGAGCGCCTTGGTGTTCATCTGTGCGACAGCGCCTTCGTAGGCAAGCTGGACCTTGCTGATGCCGGTTTCAGTCAGCTGGCCGGCAAAGGAGCCGAGCCTTTCAGCCAGCGCGATGAATGGTTTCAGTTTCGGCGCCTCTTCCGCGCTGATTGAAGGAAAGTTGATGGCGTTGGTGATGGCCCCGCGCAGCAGATAATCCGACATCTGCTCGGCAATCTGTAGTGCGACGTTTTCCTGAGCCTCCGATGTAGAGGCGCCGAGATGCGGGGTGCACACCACGTTCGGAAGGTTGAACAGTGGATTTTCGGTTGCTGGTTCGATCACGAACACGTCGAAGGCGGCGCCGGCGACGTGCCCGCGCTTGAGCGCCTCGTACAGCGCAGCTTCGTCAACCAGCCCGCCCCGCGCGCAATTGATGATGCGCACGCCCTTTTTCATCGCCTTGATAGCATCGGCGTTGATGACGTTGCGTGTCTTGTCGGTGAGCGGCGTATGCAAGGTAATAAAATCGGCACGCCTGAACAATTCGCCCAGATCGACCTTCTCCACGCCAAGGTGGGTGGCACGATCAGCCGACAGAAATGGATCATATGCGATCACTTTCATCTTCAGCCCGACGGCCCGGTCCGCAACGATCGATCCAATATTTCCGCAACCGATCACACCCAGCGTCTTGCCGAAGATCTCCACGCCCATAAATTTGTTCTTTTCCCACTTGCCGGCGCGGGTCGATGCATCGGCTTCCGGAATTTGTCGGGCCAGTGCCAGCATGAGCGAAATCGCGTGTTCAGCGGTCGTGATCGAGTTTCCAAACGGCGTATTCATCACAATAATGCCGCGCGCGGTCGCGGCCGGAATATCGACGTTATCGACGCCAATGCCGGCGCGACCTATCACCCTGAGGTTTTGGGCTTTCTCGACGATTTTTGACGTCACCTTCGTTGCAGAACGAATGGCAAGACCATCGTAGTTGCCGACGACGTCGGCGAGCTTTTCCTTGTCCTTGCCGAGCGCGGGCTGGAAATCAACCTCGATTCCGCGATCTTTGAATATCTGCACGGCCGCGGGCGACAACGCATCGGATATAAGAACCTTGGGCATGGCGATAACTTTCAGAATGGTTTGATGAGAACGTCGCTACCCCATGAAGGGACAGCAAGAGTCACGCAGCCTTGGATAGCGTGGCCTTGGCTTCCGCAAAGGCCCAGTCAAGCCAGGGAGTCAGCGCCTCGATGTCGCGCTGCTCCACCGTGGCTCCGCACCAGATGCGCAGACCGGGCGGTGCATCTCGGTAGAACGCAATGTCGTAGGCGACATCCTCTTTCTCGAGGAGGCCGGCCAACGTCTTGGCGAATGCAGCCTGCTCGTCTCCGGAAAGTCTTGTCACCACCGGGTCGACCACTTTCAGACACACCGACGTATTCGATCGCTCGTTCGCGTGTTTGGCGAGGTGATCGACCCATGCGGTCGCCGCAACCCAATCGGACAAAACTTTTGCATTTGCGTCTGAGCGCGCGATCGTCGCCGTCAGCCCCCCCGTCGATTTTGCCCATTGCAGGGCATCGAGGTAGTCCTCCACGCACAGCATCGATGGTGTGTTGATGGTCTCGCCCGCGAAAATTCCCTCGTTAAGCTTGCCACCCTTGGTCAGCCGGAAAATTTTCGGCAGAGGCCACATCGGCTTGTGAGTTTCAAGCCGCTCGACCGCGCGCGGCGAAAGAATAAGCATGCCGTGCGCGCCCTCCCCGCCCAGCGCTTTTTGCCAGGAGAACGTGACCACATCGAGCTTCGGCCAATCGAGTCTTTGCGCGAAGGCCGCAGAGGTCGCGTCACAAATTGTGAGGCCTTGGCGCTTGGCGGAGATCCAGTCGCCGTTCGGCACACGCACGCCTGATGTCGTACCGTTCCAGGTGAAGATCACGTCGTTCGCGAAATCGATTTTGCCGAAATCAGGCAACTCGCCATAAGGAGCCTTGATAACCGTGAGATCCTTGAGCTTGAGCTGCTTTTCGACGTCGGTGACCCAGCCCTCGCCGAATGATTCCCAGGCAAGCATCGTTACGGCGCGCGCGCCCAGCAAAGACCAGAGTGCCGTTTCTACTGCGCCGGTATCGGAAGCCGGGACGATACCGATACGGTAGCCGGCCGGCACTTCCAGTACTTCGCGCGTAAGATCGATGGCGCGCTTGAGCTTCGCTTTACCGATCTTCGACCGGTGCGAACGCCCGAGAACCGCGTCGGTAAGATTTTGGAGGCTCCAGCCGGGGCGCTTGGCGCAAGGGCCGGATGAGAAGTGCGGGATCGCCGGCCGCACGCCGGGTTTGGTCGCCGTCATATTTCTATCCTTCCAGATAGGCGCCCCTCGTTGGGGAGAGGTGTCCCACTGGCGGAGATAGGCGACTTGCCTCCCGCGGTCAACCGCTGGGAGCAGAGGCTCCCAGAGGCGGCTGTAAATGCAGGCTTAAAAGCGCGCTGGTTTGCTAGAACCGCATTCCGAGGCCGAGTTGTCCGACCTGCACGTTGGAACGGGTCTGGTTAACGGGTGCGAAAGCGACGAATTCCCATTCGCCCCGGAGAAACACGCTTGGCGTCAATAGCCAATCCACGCCGATAGCAGCCGCGACGCCGGCAACGAAAACGTTGTTCTGACCGACGCTGGCCGATTGTTGAAACGTGCCGAGGAACACGGGCGGAGCGGGCAGAAGCTGTGTCATGCCATCAGTCACAGTTACCGTGGTGTGATAATTGAATCGCCCAACCGCAATGCCAACCGCGGTATAGGGCAGGAATTGGCCGAAAGCGTATCCCGCACGCGCCCGCAATGCCGCGTAGTCAACGAGCTTGAACGACGACTCTGCTGAAATCGTTACATCGTGTTCTATGTTGTCCGACGTGTCGAAGGTGCGTCGTAATGAATCGCCCGTAGCGGATTGCAGAATGGATGGATGCTTGTATGAGAGATCAGCGCCGATGACGAGCTCGCTCCATTGCCAATTGTAAGCAAGAAATGCACCGAACACCGGACCATTCGTGGATTTTTTCTGCAGGGTCGTCCAGCTCGAGGGAACGCCCTCTGCTTCCAGCGTCGTATTGCGCAGAATAGAGGCCACCAGCGGGCTAGTGCTGTTCCCGAAATCGACATTCATGTTGCCATAGCCGGCAAGGACCCCGAATTGCCAGCCATCCCATCGCGCATAGCCGGGATCTACCGTGCCGCGCAGCGGCCAATCAGCCGCCATCGCGCGATCAGACGATACTGTCGCCAGTACCGAGCAAAACACGGCAGCAGCGCTCAACAACGTTACCCGGAGAGCGCTTGCCCCGCATCGATTAACACTGACGTTCAGACTCGCCCGGCTCATGACTATGGTCCCGTTCGTTTTCAAATCAGTCGCCCACGGTTAGTCGACGGCCAGTGACTCCTGCTGCGCGCATCGGCAGCGCAGATGACAGTGGCGGATCGTCGCAGGCGCGGCCGCGCAGATACCAGCCGTAAAAGTCCGCGGCTGGCGTCAATGGTGGTACTGAAAGGTCGGCGGAATGTGCTTCGCTGATGGCAGCGAACGCAGCAATTACAAGCGGCAACCCAATCATGCCATCGACCCCGCAACAAACGCCCCACACGGCGATTGGAGGTAACGATGGCAGCAAATCCTTAATTGGTACTTAACCTTGTTTATTAACCACACTACTTAATCAATTTTGTCGACCAGAGCTAAATGCCTGCAGCGCAGATACAAAATGCGCGCATCGAAATTCTTGATTTAAGAAATTGTTTACTGCCAAAAATTTGCGGCGCGGGGACGCGGCTTGCTGCGCCGTCAGGCGGCGACTTCGCTCAACGCCTCGACCACATCATCCACGACTGATTCCACGAGATTTCTGTCGTCACCCTCGCCCATCACCCGGATAACCGGCTCGGTCCCGGAGGGTCGTACAATCAGGCGCCCACCACGGCCGAGTTTACGCTCGGCACTTGCGATGGCCGAGCGCACTTGCGCATCTTCGAGCGGCTTACCCTTTTGGTAGCGGACGTTCTTGAGCACCTGCGGCAGGGGCTCGAAGCGATGGCAGAGTTGCGATACCGGCTTGTCGCCGCGCTTCACCACCGCCAGCACTTGCAATGCAGCGATGAAGCCGTCACCAGTCGTGGTGTAGTCCGACAGGATTATGTGGCCGGATGGCTCGCCGCCGATATTGTAGCCGTGTGCGCGCATGTGCTCGAGCACATAGCGGTCGCCGACCGGCGTGCGCACCAATTCGATTCCTAACGCGCCAAGATGCCGCTCGAGGCCGAGGTTGGACATCACCGTAGCGACCACACCTGGACGCAGGAGTCTGCCATCTTCCTTCCAGCTCTCGGCAATAACCGCGATCAGTTGATCGCCATCGACCACACGGCCGCGCTCGTCAACAATCAACACGCGATCGGCGTCACCGTCTAGCGCGATGCCGATATCCGCGCGCATCTCGCGGACCTTATTGGACAGAGCGGCGAGATCGGTAGAACCGCAATCTTTATTGATGTTGAACCCATCGGGATCAACACCGATCGAGATGACGTCGGCGCCCAATTCCCACAGGGTCCCAGGCGCCACCTTATAGGCCGCACCATTCGCACAATCGATGACGACGCGCAGACCGTCAAACGACACCGCCTTGGGCAAGGTGTGCTTGGCAAATTCAATATAGCGATCCTGAACGCCGTCGATACGCCTGGCGCGACCGAGATCGTTGCTCTTGGCCAGCTGCTTGCCGAGATCGGAGTCGATCAACTCTTCGATCTTGGCCTCCGTCTCATCGCTCAGCTTGTACCCGTCCGGGCCAAAAAGCTTGATTCCATTATCATCGAATGGGTTGTGCGAGGCGGAGATCATGACGCCGAGATCGGCGCGCATCGAGCGCGCAAGCATACCGACCGCGGGAGTCGGAATGGGGCCGGTCAGCAGTACGTCCATGCCGACAGAGGTGAAGCCGGCGACCAGCGCCGTCTCAATCATGTATCCCGAAAGGCGAGTATCCTTGCCGATCAGAACGCGATGCCGGTGATCACCTTTTCTGAATACAAGGCCGGCCGCTTGGCCGACTTTCAGTGCCAGTTCCGGGGTAATCACGCGGTTAGCCCGGCCGCGAATGCCGTCGGTTCCAAAGTAGCGACGAACCATGAAACTCCCCCGACGCCTACGCTGCTGATCAGGACCCCTGACTAGCCTGCTTTTGATGGGCGGCCAAGCGGGGCCAGAGATCGAATACTAATGCCAAGACCGTGAAATTACTTCAAAAATCGCGGGGAATCATTACCGAGTGCGGTTAACGTTTCTGACCATCACGGATGGAGCCATTTCGCAGCGTCCCGCCCCTGTGCTACCCGATGATCTATCGACGAACTCCCAGAACCGCCCCATGAAAACCATCACCTGCATAGAAGATTTGCGCGCGCTTGCCCGGCGCAAGGTTCCAAAAGCCTTTTTCGAATACGCCGACCGCGGTTCCTATAACGAGGAGACACTGCGCGCGAACCGCGCCGATCTCGAAACGATCAAGCTGCGCCAGCGCGTGATGGTTGATGTCTCTGAGAGAAGCCTTGCCACCACCATTGTCGGACAGAAGGTGAGCGCGCCATTCGCACTGGCCCCAATCGGGCTGTGCGGCATGCAACATGGCGACGGTGAGATCCTGTCGGCGCAGGCGGCCGAAGAAGCGAACATCCCCTTCATCCTGTCCACCATGTCGATTTGCTCGATCGAGCACGTAGCAGAGGCAACGACAAAGCCGTTCTGGTTCCAGCTCTATGTGATCCGCGACCGCGGCTTCTCCAAGGGTATTCTCACGCGCGCCGCCAACGCCGGCTGCACCGCATTGGTGCTCACTGTCGATCTACAGGTACTCGGCCAGCGCCACCGCGATATCCGCAACGGCATGACGGTGCCGCCGGAAATCCGCCTGAAGAACGTCGTCGATATTGCGACCAAGCCAGGCTGGGCGCTCAGCATCCTGAAGGGCAAGAGCAGGACTTTCGGCAATCTCGCCGGCCACGTGAAGGGTATGGAGGATGTCACCTCCCTCGCCCAGTGGACCAATAGCCAGTTCGATCCGGCGTTGAACTGGAAGGACGTCGAGTGGATCAAGAAAATCTGGCCGGGCAAGCTCATCATCAAGGGCATCCTCGACGTCGATGATGCCAAAACCGCGGTGAAGCTTGGCGCCGACGCCATTGTCGTGTCGAACCATGGCGGACGCCAGCTCGACGGTGCGCCTTCATCCATCTCGGCGCTTCCGGCAATTGCGCAGGCGGTCGGATCTGACACCGAGGTGCTTTTTGATGGTGGCATCCGCACGGGTGCCGACATGTTGCGCGCGCTGGCGCTCGGCGCCCGGGCCTGTCTGATCGGGCGTGCTTACATCTACGGGCTTGGTGCCGGCGGCAAAGCCGGCGTCGCAAAGGCAATCGACATCCTTCAGAAAGAACTCAGCGTTGCGATGGCGCTTACCGGCACGACGCGAGTGGCCGATATCGGTCCGCAAGTCGTGTTTGGCGGCACAAGGACGCCGCCAACGCGCAAGCGCAAAGGGTGATCTTCACTCTTCCTTCAATCCGTAAGGCAGTGCATTACCGGTGGCGCCGTAATATTTGAACGGCAGGAACTTGCCCGTCATGCCGATCTTGACGCGGTCGCCCTTCGGGTCGGACTGCCGATCGATCGTCATATCGAAGTCGATGGCTGACATGATGCCGTCGCCGAACTCTTCTTCGATCAACGCCTTCCACGCCGGGCCGTTGACCATGACCAGCTCGTAGAAGCGGTAGATCAACGGATCGGTCGGCGGCATCGGGGTTCCGGTGCCCCGCATAGGGACCTCGTTGAGCAAGGCCTGCTCGCTCTTCGTGAGACCGAATAATTTCGCGGCCGCATCTGCCATTGGCTTGGTCATCTTCTGCTGTCCGAGGATCCCGCCAGTGATCATGACCGGCGACATACCGCCGATCTGCTCGCAGATGTATTTCCAGGTCCATCCTTTCTCGCGCTTGATATCGAGAAGTTTCTCCGTGAGATCGGCACGCGTCATGGCTGACTCCTTGTCGAGTTTGGCACCGCAAAACAAGCAATTTCTACGCCAATCTTTGCCCGCCTTGTCAAATGCGCTTTCGCATGCGACTCGGTGCGTGTGACGGTCGATATCAGATGATGCGTCGTACCAGGCGCAAATGCATCGGCAGAAAGGCACGCCATGCGCACCGAGCGGCTCGAATTTGCCAACGAGATGGGCGAGAAATTGGCCGCTCTTGTCGATTTGCCACTCGGCAAGCCAGTTGCCTTCGCATTGTTCGCGCACTGTTTCACGTGCGGCAAGGATAACATCTCGGCCAAACGCATTTCCGAACGGCTGGCAATGTGTGGCATTGCCGTTCTGCGTTTCGATTTTACCGGACTCGGAATGAGCGAGGGCGAGTTTGCCGATACGCATTTCTCGTCCAACGTCGATGATCTGGTTGCCGCGGGCGACCATCTCCGTAAGACCTACGGGGCACCCGCGATTCTGATCGGCCACAGCCTGGGCGGCGCTGCTGCGCTCGCTGCTGCGCACCGGATCCCGGACGCCCGCGCGGTTGTCACTATTGCTGCTCCGAGCGATCCCGCGCACGTCGTCGGTTTGTTCAAGGACCACGTCGACAAGATCCGGGAGCAGGGCCAGGTCGAAGTGCAGCTCGCCGGGCGCCCATTCCGTATCAAGCGCGAATTCCTTGATGACGTCGCGGAGCAGCGCATCGAGGATTGCCTCGCCAATTTGCGCAAAGCGTTACTGGTGTTCCACTCGCCCACGGACGACATCGTCGGTATCGAGAATGCCTCGCGTATTTTCACCACTGCAAAGCACCCCAAAAGCTTTGTGTCGCTCGCCGGCGCCGATCATTTGCTGAGCAAGAAAGACGATGCGGTCTATGTGGCCAATGTGATCGCGGCCTGGGCCGAACGTTATCTTGAACAAACTGCAGAGCGCAGCGATGAACAAGTTGGCATCGTTCTTGTGCGTGAAACCGGTGGCGGCAAATTCCAGCAGGAAATCATGAGCGGGCCGCACCGATTTCTTGCCGACGAGCCGGTGAAAGCCGGCGGGCTCGACTCCGGACCTGGGCCATACGATCTGCTTCTCGCAAGCCTCGGTGCCTGCACGTCCATGACTCTGCGGCTTTATGCCGAGAACAAGAAACTGCCGCTCCAGCGCGTGTCGGTGCGGCTGACGCATAACAAGATTCACGCCGAAGATTGTCTCAATTGCGAAACCAAGGAAGGCATGATCGATCGCATAGACCGCAACATCACGCTGGAGGGCGCGCTCAGTGCCGATGAGCGCAAGCGGCTCCTGGAGATTGCCGACAAGTGCCCGGTGCACCGAACACTGGAATCGGAAATTGAAATTCGCACGGTAGAACGCCCGGCTTGAATTTCTTCGCAACCGGAATAGTTATGTTCTGGATTCGCCATGCAAAACGCCGCGCACGCACTGACACAGCAATTCCTCGCCTGGGTCGCGGAGGCGCCCCGTAGCTACGCCGACGCAGAGGCCTGGCGGAGGAGCTGCCCCCATTTATCGATCTGGGAAGACGCCATCGCCGACGGACTGGTCCGGTTCGAAAACGACAGCAGCATGAAAAATTCGCGAATTGTGCTGACAGCGCGAGGGCGCTCATTCCTCAAAATGAATTGATCACGTTCGGGTACCCGCGAAGGAAATTAAGGTTGGCGGTGAGGGTTTGGCATAGTGCAGGAATCGTCATGAATAAACCCGTGGATCCTCGACTCGTCTGGGTAGCCGCCGTCCTCGCGGTGGCGGTCTTCGTCGTGTATGTCGCGCACATCTAGACTTGGGGTTTACCCGTCCCGCATTACCCCATTCCCTTGCGGCTTGACGTCGCCTGATCGTTCGACCACATTAGAACAAAACAAGAACACAAAAGGCAGGCGGTCCCAACCGACTGGGCCGAATACTTTATATCTTCAAAGGCTTGTCGATGATCGCGCAGTTGCGTCAACGCCTTCTGGCTCTGCAAAGAGCGCCCGGGCTCAAGGAGGCTCCAGGGACCCTGCCCTTTGGTATTCCCGCCATCGATACGATGCTTGGCGACGGCCTCATGCGTGGTGCGCTGCACGAAATTGCAGCACCGGGTGAGGCTCATCTCGCGGCAGTGACCGGGTTTGCTTTGGGACTGGCGGCGCTTTCCGCCCCCTCACCTCGTTTGGTCTTGATCGCCGAGGACATGGCGCTCGCCGAAAGCGGTGCGCTGCATGGCGCAGGCCTCGATGCCTTTGGCCTCGCGCCCGAGCGTCTGGTGATGGTTGCCGTCGCGCATCGCCGCGATCTGTTGTGGGCGATGGAAGAGGCCCTGCGTTGCCGCGCTGTCAACGCGGTGATCGGAGAAATTCGCTGCGGCGGAATCGATAGTGTTGCGGCACGGCGACTCTCGTACGCCGCAGCGGAAAGTGGCGCACTGGCGCTGTTGCTGCGTGCATCTCCCTCGAACGACGCTTCCACTGCCGCCACTCGCTGGATCGTCGGCACTGCACGTTCCGTGAGCACACATGGCCCCGGCGCGCCACGCATTGCCGCACAACTTATCCGCAACCGCCGCGGCCCGATCGGGTCATGGATTCTCGAATGGAGTGACAGCGATGGACAATTCATCCTCGCAACGCTTGCTCAGCCTGTGGCTACGTCGACTCTCGACCGACCGCATCGCCAGGTTGCGTGAAAAATCGCGTAAAAAGTCACGCGAGCAGTCAGTGCCGCTGGTTGTCACCGGCAAGCGCAATAATGTCGAAGTCCTGACAGCCGTCGATGATGCTGCAGAACGGCTCGGCCTCTCGCCCGGCCTCACGTTGGCGCAAGCGCGCGCCATGCATCCAGACATCGAGGTGGTGCCCGAAGACGCTGATGCCGATGCTGTCCTGATCGAGTCCATTGCCGACTGGTGCCTGCGTTACACGCCGCTGGTAGCCTGCAATACGCCCGATGGCCTGCTGCTGGACATCAGTGGCTGCGCACATCTTTACGGCGGCGAGCATGAACTGGTCGCCGATCTCGGCAGTCGCCTGGATGACGCCGGCTTTGCCTATTCGCTCGCCATTGCCGGCACTATCGGCGCCGCGTGGGCTGTCTCGCATCATGGAGAACCGGCAAGTTATGCTTGCGGCGAAGAACGTGCGCTACTCACGCCATTGCCACTGTCCGCGCTGCGGCTTCCGCCGGCAACAATCGCAGGTCTTGCCCGTGTTGGCTTGAAGTGCATCGGCGATATCGTCGACTTGCCGCGCGCACCGCTCACTGCTCGCTTTGGCCCCGAAGTGCTGCGCCAGCTCGATCGTGCACTCGGACACGAACATGAGCCGCTGACACCGCGTTTACCCGTTGCGCCTTATGCCGCCGAGCAGCGCTTTGCCGAACCGATCGCGCGCGAGGAGGATATCCTGGCAATTACGGAACGGTTGGCGCGCCGGTTGCAATTCGCACTGGAGCGGCGAGGCGATGGGGCCCGGCGTATCGAGTTGAGCTTGTTCCGCACCGACGGCGTCGTGCGGCGTATCGCTGCCGGCACCTCGTGGCCACTGCGCAATCCGGGCGAGATCCGCGCGCTGTTCGTGGAGCGGCTCACCGCACTCGCCGATGTGCTCGATCCCGGCTTCGGTTTCGATATGGCGCGGCTATCGGTCGTTGTTGCCGAACCCGCGCCTCCCGAGCAGACCGGTATTGCCGGCGGTGAGGATGCTGCCGAGCTCTGCCGCCTTGTCGATCGCCTCAGCGCGCGGCTGGGTGCACGCCGCGTATGCCGCCTATCGGCTCAGGACAGCCATATTCCGGAACTGGCCGAGGCTGCTCTTCCCGCGCAGGCCGTCAATGACGACGCCGGTTGGGATGCGTTCCGTCGTTATCGCAAGGAGATAGAGCTTTCGCCGCGTCCGGTGCGGCTGCTGTCGCGGCCAGAGCCAATTGAAGCGGTGGCGGAAGTGCCGGATGGACCGCCCTTGCGCTTCCGGTGGCGGCGCGCCCTGCACGAGGTCATCGCCGCCGAAGGCCCCGAGCGCATCGAGGGCGTCTGGTGGAACGAACACGGCGGATCCGCGCGCGATTACTTCCGCGTGGAGGACAAGAGCGGCCTGCGTTTCTGGCTCTTCCGTGCGGGACTTTATCGCGATCTCCCGCAAGGAACAGCGGCGCCAACCTGGTTCCTGCACGGGACATTTGCGTGAGGTTTAGAAAGTGTAATGCGTTATCTCGAATTCGCCGTCGCCTCCAATTTCTCCTTTCTGCGCGGTGCCTCGCACCCCGAGGAGCTCATGGTGCAGGCCGCCCATCTCGGGATCGCCGGTCTTGGCCTGTGCGACCGCAATTCTGTCGCCGGCGTTGTGCGCGCACATCTGGCCAAGCGCGAGCAAAATTTATCGTTGCGTTATCACCCGGGTGCACGGCTCGTGTTTGCCGATGGCACGCCTGACATTCTTGTCTATCCACGAGACCGTTCCGGCTGGGGAAGGCTAACCCGCCTGCTCACGCTCGGAAATCTTCGTGCCGAAAAGAGTGAATGCATTCTTCGTCTTGACGACCTGCTGTCGCATGTCTTCGGGCTTGAATTGATTGTCATGGGCGGCCCTGCACGGCTGCTGGCGCGCCTGCGCGAAGCTGCACCGCATCGCGTCCGCCTCGCCGCCTCCATGCCTTACCGTGGACGCGACCGCGCCAGACTCGCGCGCACAAGGAAAACCGCACGTGATGCACAGATGCCGCTGATCGCCGTCAACGACGTGCTCTATCATCATCCCGACCGGCGGTCGCTTGCGGACGTGCTTACCTGCATCCGCGAGAAAACCACCATCGACCGGGCCGGGCGCAAGCTCGCCGTGAATGCCGAGCGATATTTGAAACCGCCACAGGAAATGCTGCGGTTATTCCACGATGCGCCGGAAGCAATCGAAGAAACAATAGCGCTCAGTGACGCTCTTTCCTTTTCGCTCGACTCGCTGCGCTATGAATATCCGGATGAAGAGATCAACGGCTTCGACAATGCCCAGGATGCGCTGACGCACCTTACTTATGAAGGTGCCGCTCGCCGCTATCCGCAAGGGCTTGCGGACAAGGTGCGCGTCAATCTCGAGCACGAGCTCAAGCTGATCGCGCAATTGCAATATGCACCCTATTTCCTCACCGTCTATGACATCGTGAATTTTGCGCGCTCGCAAAACATTCTCTGCCAGGGCCGTGGTTCAGCTGCCAATTCCGCAGTCTGTTTCTGTCTCGGCGTCACCGAAGTCGACCCTGACCGTGCCGATCTGTTATTCGAGCGTTTCATTTCGCCCGAGCGGCGCGAGCCGCCCGATATCGATGTCGATTTCGAGCATGAGCGGCGCGAAGAAGTCATTCAATACATCTACCGCAAATACGGGCGCGGGCGCGCGGGCATCGCCGCCACCGTGATTTCCTATCGCGGCCGCTCGGCAATCCGCGAGGTTGGCAAGGCTTTTGGCCTCTCCGAGGACACCATCGGAGCGCTGTCGTCCTCGATCTGGGGTAGCGGCGGCGGCGCAGTATCGAAAGATGCCGTCGCTCGCACCGGTCTCGACCCGCAAAGCCGGCGTATGTGCCAGGTTCTTGCACTCGCGCAGGAAATCAGCGGCTTTCCGCGCCACCTCTCGCAACATGTCGGCGGCTTTGTCATTACCCGCAGCCGGCTCGACGAAGTCATGCCGATCGGCAATGCGGCGATGGATGACCGCACCTTCGTCGAATGGGACAAGGACGATCTCGACGCGCTGGGCATTTTGAAAATCGATGTCCTCGGGCTCGGCATGCTGTCCTGCCTGCGCAAGGCATTTGATCTAGTGGGCAAGCATTACGGCGAACAGCTTACACTTGCCACCATTCCTCCCGAGGATCCGGCGGTCTACCGCATGCTGTGCCGGGCGGATTCGCTCGGCGTGTTTCAGGTGGAAAGCCGCGCGCAAATGACCATGCTGCCGCGTCTTGCGCCAAAAAAATTCTATGACCTGGTGATCGAGGTCGCGATTGTGCGACCGGGGCCGATCCAGGGTGACATGGTGCATCCTTATCTGCGCCGCCGGCGTGGACAGGAACAGGTCACCTATCCGTCGAAAGCATTAGAAGCGGTGCTGCACAAGACTCTGGGTGTGCCACTGTTCCAGGAGCAGGCGATGAAGATCGCCATTGTCGCTGCAGGCTTCACGCCCTCGGAGGCCGACCGGTTGCGCCGCGCTATGGCCACCTTCAAGCGCGTCGGCACCATCGGCACTTTCCAGCGCAAGATGATCGACGGGATGCTGGCCAATGGCTACGAACGCGACTTCGCCGAACGTTGTTTCCAGCAGATCGAGGGTTTCGGCGAATACGGCTTTCCGGAGAGTCATGCGGCAAGTTTCGCCCTGCTGGTCTATGCCTCGGCCTGGCTGAAATGCCGCTATCCGGATGTCTTTGCTGCTGCACTTTTGAATGCCCAGCCAATGGGGTTTTATGCACCGGCGCAAATCGTGCGCGACGCGCGCGAGCATGGCGTCGAAGTGCGGC
>DASYSQ010000285.1:0-32284 GCA_036003145.1 Pseudolabrys sp. | reverse complement strand
ACACCGCCCTGCAGCCTGACTTGCCGGCAGAGCCCGCTGTGGGTCTCCCGGGGTCGCATCAAGCCGCTCCCGAGGCTGGCGGTATCCTCACGGTCAACTTGGATGCGATCGTCGCGAACTGGCAGGAGCTCGGCCGGCGCGCGATGCCGTCGGAGTGTGCGGCCGTCATCAAGGCTGCGGGCTATGGCTGCGGCATCGAACCGGTGGCCCACGCGCTTTCGCGCGCCGGCTGCAAGACCTTCTTTGTCGCTGATCTCGCTGAGGCACGGCGCGCCCGGACTGTTGCCGCCGATGCCACGATCTATGTGCTCAATGGTCTCCTGCCTGGGACGGCGTCGGCTTTTGCCGACATCGATGCACGTCCTGTGATTGGCAGCCTGGTTGAACTGGCGGAATGGGATGCGTTCTGTTCAGTGAACCAATGGCGTGGCGGTGCGGCACTGCACGTCGACACCGGAATGAACAGGCTCGGTATTTCCACTGATGAGGCGGCAGCGCTGGCGCCGCGTATTCGTGCGGAAAATCACGGTATCACCTTGCTGATGAGCCATCTTGTTTTCGCCGAGCAACCGGACCACCCGCTCAACGAACGCCAGATGAACTTATTCCGCGAAGTTCGGCTTCTTTACCGGGGTATTCCTGGTTCGCTCGCCAATTCGTCAGGCATTTTTCTGGGCAATGGCGCACATTGCGACATGGTGCGTCCCGGCGCCGCCCTCTTTGGGGTCAATCCAACACCCGGCCGCCGCAACCCAATGCGCCCGGTCATTGAATTGCAGGCGCGCATCGTCCTGGTGCGCAACGTCCCTAAGGGAGAAACGATCGGCTACAACGCGACCTGGACGGCCAGGCACCCAACACGGGTCGCAGTGGTTGCCGTGGGTTATGCCGATGGTTACCCGCGGGCTGCAAGTGCAACCGACGCCACGCCGGGTTCATACGCCATAGTTGCCGGCACGCGCTGCCCGCTGGCCGGGCGTGTTTCGATGGATCTCATGGCGATCGACATCACGGCCGTGCCCGACCATTCGGTCAAACGCGGCGATCTGGTCACCCTGATCGGCGGTGAGATCGGCGTTGACGACCTGGCGGCTGCGGCCGGCACCATTGGTTATGAAGTGCTCACCAGCCTGGGCCCTCGCTACAAGCGGATCTACCGGCAAACCTGAGGCACCAGCGCCTGCCGCCCCGCTATAACGGTCCCCCCTAAGCCCTGAAAAATAACGATTTCTTTAAAAATGTTCTTGTATTGTTCTTGTTGGCGCTTTAGCGTTCGTGGCAGCTTTTTGGGCGATTCTTATGTCGAGACGCACCCTGACCTTTGTTTGCCAAAACTGCGGCGCCGCCTTCAGTCGCTGGCAGGGCAAGTGCGAAGCCTGCGGAGAGTGGAACACGCTCAGCGAGGAAGGTGCGGAGCGTCCGGCAGGACCGGGTCGCAAGCCGGGCAAAGGCCGGCTTTTCGTGTTGGAGCCTCTTGCAGGCGACACGCATGACGCCCCGCGTCTGGCCTCTGGCATTGCCGAATTCGACCGCGTGACTGGGGGCGGCTTTGTGCGCGGCTCCGTATTGTTGGTCGGCGGCGATCCTGGCATTGGTAAGTCGACTCTGCTGATCCAGGCCACCGCCGCGCTCGCTCGCGCCGGACATCGGACCGTCTATATCTCAGGCGAGGAAGCGGTGGCGCAGGTGCGCTTGCGCGCGGAACGTTTGGGATTGCGCGACGCCGCCGTCGAACTGGCGGCGGAAACGGCCGTCGAGGACATCATTGCGACCCTGTCAGAAGGCAAAACGCCTCGCTTGATCGTCATCGATTCCATCCAGACGATGTGGACAAGCACAGTTGAGTCGGCGCCCGGGACGGTGACTCAGGTGCGCGGCTCGGCGCAGGCGCTGATCCGTTATGCCAAGAAGTCCGGCGCGGCAATCATCCTCGTCGGCCACGTCACCAAAGATGGTCAAATCGCCGGTCCCCGTGTCGTCGAGCATATGGTTGACGCCGTACTTTCCTTCGAAGGCGAAGCCTCACACCAATTCCGCATCTTGCGCGCCGTCAAAAACCGGTTCGGCCCGACGGACGAAATCGGCGTCTTTGAAATGACTGGCTCTGGCTTACGCGAAGTCGCCAACCCGTCAGAGCTATTTCTGTCGGAGCGCGATCTGGGCCAGCCTGGAACTGCCGTGTTTGCCGGTATCGAGGGTACCCGGCCATTGCTGGTCGAAATCCAGGCGCTGGTTGCACCGACATCGCTCGGTACGCCCAGGCGCGCCGTTGTCGGTTGGGATCCCAGCCGGCTCTCGATGGTTCTGGCCGTTTTGGAAGCACATTGTGGGGTCCGGCTCGGGGCTCACGATGTTTACCTCAATGTCGCCGGCGGCATGCGCATCCAGGAACCGGCAGGCGATCTCGCTGCGGCGGCCGCACTGGTTTCCTCGCTGGCCAATGCACCGTTACCGGCGGACGCGGTTTATTTCGGCGAGGTATCGCTTTCCGGAGCGGTCCGGCCGGTCGCTCAGGGTGCGGCACGTCTCAAGGAGGCTGCAAAGCTTGGCTTTACTTGTGCCGTCATGCCGGAAGGCGCCCGCGGCGAAACCATAGAGCCCGGTCTTAAGGTTATCGATGTCGCAAGCCTCGCCAATCTGGTGGCTGACATCGCGGCCCGGGGTAGAGCGAGCATGGCTGCTAAAACTGGTGGACAAAACCGGTGACGGGGCCGCGATGCCCCGCTATATACGGCGCGTCTAAACCGGTTAGGTGCGCTGTCTATCGCCCGACCGCAAACGCAGAAATGGGCCTAAAATTAAGCACTTAGGGTCGACATTGCCGCCCTGGTCCGGAGCCGCTATGGCTGCCCGGGATTCGTCACGCCGAGCGGCTGCCCTGCGCGACATGACTTGCCGAAACTTGCGGAGTTTATGAGTCCTCGATGCCGATCACGCTGCTCGACATCATTCTGCTCGCGGTCATGTTGATCTCAGGGCTGCTCGCCATGATCCGAGGGTTCATGCGCGAGATCCTGTCGATCGGCGCCTGGGGCGTCGCCGCCGTGGTCACGCTTTATTCCTACAGTCGCGTCCTTCCGATAGCGAAGCAGTATTTCAATAGTGACGCCGTGGCCGCCGGCATTTCCGCTGGCGGCGTTTTTCTCGGCACGCTGCTCATCGTCTCGATCATCACCGCGCGCATTTCCGACATGGTTCTCGACAGCCGCGTCGGCGCACTTGATCGCACGCTCGGTTTTCTTTTCGGGCTTGGGCGCGGCCTGATCATTGTCGTCGTCGCCTTCCTGTTTTTCGCCTGGTTGGTGCCTGACCGCAGCCAGCCGGACTGGGTCCGCGGCGCCAAGTCGAAAGTAGTGCTGCAAAATACGGGACAATGGCTGATGTCGATGTTGCCGGATGACCCCGAAAGCACCATCTTAAAGAGGCTGAAAAAGCCGAAACCGGAAGATCAGGATGTGCCTGATACAAAACCCGACCAGCGCTCGGAATTGCCGCTGACACAACCCAGGGCAAGTGGAACGCGATAGCGATGCACACACCCCCACAGGACCACAGGCTCATGGCTGATGCGGAGTTCGATCCCAACGCCGACCGCCTGCGTGAAGAATGTGGGGTGTTCGGAATTTTCGGCCATCCTGACGCGGCCGCCATCACTGCGCTGGGTTTGCACGCTCTCCAGCACAGAGGTCAGGAAGCAGCCGGCATCGTCTCCTTCGATGGTAAACGCTTCCACTCGGAGCGTCGTCTCGGCCTGGTCGGTGACGCTTTCGCCCGGCGCGAAGTGATTGACCGCCTGCCCGGCACGTCCGCGATGGGCCACGTGCGCTATTCGACCACCGGCGAAACCATCTTGCGCAATGTGCAGCCGCTGTTTGCAGAACTCGAAGGCGGCGGTTTCGCTATCGGGCATAACGGCAACCTCACCAACGGCATTAAAGTGCGGCGCGACCTTGTGCACGAGGGCGCCATGATGCAGTCGACCACCGACACCGAGGTTATCCTTCACCTCGTTGCGCGCGCCAGGCGCAATCGCTTCGTCGACCGCTTTATCGAAGGCCTACGGCAGCTCGAAGGCGCGTATGCATTCGTCGGGCTCACCAACAAGAAACTAGTCGGCGCTCGCGACCCGCTCGGCATTCGCCCGCTGGTGGTCGGCAGACTCGATGGCTGCCCGATCCTTGCGTCCGAAACATGCGCACTCGACATCATCGGCGCCCAATATGTGCGTGATGTAGAGAATGGCGAGGTCGTCATCTTTGATGAGGAAGGCGCGCAGTCGCATAAGCCGTTCCCGCCGATGCCGGCGCGCCCCTGCATTTTCGAATACATCTATTTCTCGCGGCCCGACTCCATCATTGGCGGCCGTCACGTCTACAACGTGCGTAAGACGATGGGTGCTGAGCTCGCACGCGAAGCTCCGGCCAAGGCCGACGTGATCGTTCCGGTGCCGGATTCGGGCGTGCCTGCGGCGATCGGTTTCGCGCAGGAAGCCGGCATTCCCTACGAGCTCGGCATTATCCGCAACCACTACGTTGGCCGGACCTTCATTCAGCCGACGCAGGCGATCCGCGACCAGGGGGTTCGCCTCAAACATTCCGCCAATCGCGCGGTCGTCGAAGGCAAACGGATCGTGCTCGTGGACGACTCGATCGTTCGCGGGACGACCTCGCGGAAGATTGTGCAAATGATGCGCGACGCCGGTGCCAAGGAAGTACACTTCCGCATCGCTTCACCGCCGATTACTCATCCGGACTACTACGGCATCGATACGCCCGAGCGCGACAAGCTGCTCGCCGCTACTCATGATCTTGAAGGCATGAGAAAGTTTATTGGAGCAGACTCATTGGCATTTCTGTCGGTCGATGGCATCTACCGCGCCATGGGCTTCGAAGGACGGGATCCGGCGCGGCCGCAATTTACCGATCACTGCTTCACGGGCGACTATCCGACGCCCCTCACCGATCTCGCCGCGCAAGAGGCGAGCCCACGGCAATTGTCGCTGCTCGCAGAAGCCATCTAGCTCGCCTTTCACTGTCTATTGCGTATGGCCAAGCCCCTCACCGATCGTATTGCGCTGGTCACGGGCGCCTCGCGCGGCATAGGCGCCGCGCTTGCGCTTGAGCTTGCACAAGCGGGCGCGCACGTGGTGGCTGTCGCGCGCACGGTCGGCGGGCTGGAAGAGCTCGACGACAGGATCAAGGCCGGCGGTGGCTCGGCAACGCTTGTGCCGCTCGACGTCAAAGACAGCGAGGGCATCGCACGGCTCGCACTTGCCCTGAACGAACGCTACCAGGGTCTCGATGTGCTCATCGGCAATGCTGGCATTCTCGGTCCCCTCTCCCCGCTTGCCCACGTCGAGCCGAAAGACTGGGACAATCTGATTGCGGTCAATGTCACCGCCAATTGGCAGTTCATTCGTTGCATGGACACGCTCCTCAGACGCTCGCAGGCTGGCCGTGCTGTCTTCCTGACGTCCGGCGTCGCCCACATGGGAAGGGCTTATTGGGGGCCTTATGCGGCCTCGAAGGCGGCCCTGGAAGCACTTGTGCGCACCTATGCGGCGGAATGTGCGACCACGCCTGTGCGCGTCAACCTATTCGGTCCCGGCCCCACACGGACACGCATGTATGCGAGTGCTTTCCCGGGCATCGATCCGCTAACGCTGCCAACGCCCGAAGAAGTTGCGAAGGCGATATTGCCCTTGTGCCTGCCGGAATGCGCCGAGACCGGGAAGCTCTACAATTTCCGTGAGCGCAAGTTTCTCGAATTTCAGGCTCCAGCCTGACCCCGGCGGCTCAATGTTTCCGCTTCGCCCGGCCTTTGTAGGGATTATCTTTTTCGCGCAGTGCGAGGCGGATGGGGGTGCCCGGAAGATCGAATGTGTCGCGCAATGAATTGAGTAAATATCTCTTGTAGCCATCCGGAACGGCATCGGCACGCGTACAGAACACAACAAAGCTCGGCGGCCGACTCTTCGGCTGGGTAATGTAATTAAGCCGCAGCGAGCGCCCGGATACCGCCGGCGGCGGATGCGCACTCACCGCGTGCTCGAACCAGCGATTGAGCGCACTGGTGGGGACGCGTTTGTTCCAAACCTGATACGCATCGACGATGGCTTGCATCAGCCGATCGAGGCCTTCGCCCGTGAGACCGGAGACCGCTACCAGTGGAACACCCTTGAGCTGGGTCAGCTTCTCCTCGGCCTGTTCGCGCAACTTGCTAATAGCGCCCGCCGTCTTGTCCTTCAGGTCCCATTTATTCACCGCAATGACGATTGCTCGGCCCTCCTGTTCGACCAGATCGGCAATGCGCTGATCCTGCTCCTCGAAGGCATTTTCGACGTCCAGCAGCACGACCACGACTTCGGCAAATCGAACTGCATTGAGCGCATCGGCAACCGAGAGTTTTTCCAGCTTTTCTTCCACGCGCGATCGGCGGCGCAGCCCGGCGGTGTCGTAAATACGAAATTTGTGTCCGTGCCAGTCATGTTCGACCGCAATAGCGTCCCGCGTGATGCCCGCTTCCGGTCCGGTGAGCAACCGCTCCTCACCAATAATCCGGTTGATCAATGTCGACTTGCCTGCATTGGGACGGCCGACAATGGCGACGCGGATCGGATGGGGCTCGGTTGAACCCACCGCTGACTCAGTAGCAGACGCAGTAACCTCGGGCAGCGCCGCCCGCAACGCGTCGTAAAGATCGGACAGTCCCTCATTGTGCTCCGCGGAGATCGCAACCGGCTCACCGAGGCCGAGTTCATAGGCCTCCAGTCGCCGCGCCTCCGCGGCCTGCCCCTCGCTCTTGTTGGCAATGAGAACGATTGGCTTGCCGGACTTGTGTGCGAGCGCGGCAAATTCATGATCGGCCGGCATTGGGCCGGCCCGCACGTCGATCATAAAGAAAATCGCGTCCGCCTGCTCGATCGCGGTCTCCGTCTGCACCCGCATGCGGCCAGAAAGACTTTCTGGCGTCGACTGTTCGAGGCCCGCAGTATCAATCACCGTAAAAGCGATATCGCCGAGCCGCCCCTCGCCCTCGCGACGATCGCGTGTGACGCCGGGGCGATCGTCGACCAAGGCCAGGCGCCGCCCGACAAGGCGATTGAACAAGGTTGATTTGCCGACATTGGGCCGGCCAACTATGGCAATGGTGAAGGTCATCCGCTGTCGCTGCCGGGCCTGATACGGCAGTCCATAAAATAATCCAAGAATGTGTTTGCGGCCCCTGTCAGCTCGGGGTCAAGCCCGGGGTCAAACGTCCGCACATTACGCACGCATCAGCGTGAGAAGGTGCCGGGTTGCGGCGAGGATGGCCACGGCGCGGCAGCATTTGACTGTCCTTGCGCCGCCGGCCAGGGCGACTGGCTTTGTTGTTGTTGCGGTGCCGGCTGCTGGTCGGGCCAAGGCGCGGACTGCTGTTGCTGCGCCGGCGAAACAGTAACCTGTGCCGGCTGCGAGACCGTACGCGGCTTTGACGCACGCTTCGGTTTGGGTTTGGACTCCTCAGGTTGGACGGCAGCAGTCTTTTTGTCCGGCTCGGCGGCGACCGCCTCCTTGCCTTGTTCGGCTGACGGCGTTTGCGCAGCATCGGCCGGTGGCTGGCTGCCTTTCACGTATTCCGGCGGAATACCTTGAGAAACGCCCGGAACACCACCAGGAAACACTTCCTTGCGTTCGCCCGGAAGCTTCTTCTTCTCGCTGAGGCCGAAAACATCGAGCTTGTCGGGATCAAATCCCCCCGAGCAAGCCGCCAGCGCAGGAACGAATGTGGCGAGGACGGTCAGCAGTGCAACGCGATGGATTGTGCGCATGACTTGCCCTCAGCCCTTGCCTTCGGCGGCAATCAATCCCGACAACACGTCCGCGCGTGCGCGCGTGCCTATCGGCGACTCCGCATCGGCGGCGATCATGTCGAGGTAACGGCGCGCAGCTGCAAAATCGTGGTTGCGCCAGGCTGACAGCGCCAGAAGTTCGCGCGCAGTGTGACGAAAGCTGCGCGTCGGTTCGGCGAGTGGCTCTAGTCGTCTGCGCATGTCCGCCAACGCGGCCGTATCGACAAGCAGGAGGCCGGCGCGGATGGCGGCGAGATCCTGCCAGGTCGCTCCGAGGGAGGCGTCGGCCGAGAGTTCATCATAAGCCTTCACCGCGTCGGCCGCCTTGATCTGAGCGAGCGCGCCTGCCGCTCGCATCCGCGCCAGCACGCGATAACCTTCCGGGGCATCCGCTGCCACCTTGGCGAAAGCAGCTTCCGCCTCGGCATATTTGCCTTGTTCACCCAAAGCCGCTGCCGCCTCGAATGCAGCGCCCGCAGCTGCAGCCCGCTTGGCGACCCAGTATTCGTAGCCACGCCATGCGCCGATGCCGACGACAATCAGGACAGCCAGCGCGATAAGGTAGATGCTGTAGCGATCCCACAGCCTTTTCAGCTGCTCGCGCCGGACTTCCTCGTCAACTTCATGAAAAATATCGGCCACGATGGCTCCCAACCCGCCCCTCGACCCCTTCCGGGCCGAATTGCGCCGTAAACTAACGATGTGGCGCGCCTAAGGCAAAGGCAAGCCCGACATTCGTTAATATTTCAGGGCCTTAGCCCTTCTTGCCTTTCATCGGATAGACGTGCTCTGGCCCGGGAAACGCGCGTGAACGTACCTCCGCAGCGTAGTCGGCGACCGCCTTCTCGATGCCGGGGCCAAGCGAGCCGTAGCGCTTGACGAATTTTGGAACCCGCGGCGACAGGCCAAGCATGTCCTCCAGCACCAAAATCTGTCCGTCGCAAGCCACGCTCGCGCCGATTCCGATTGTCGGGATCGGCACCGCTGCGGTCAGCTTGCGCGCCAGCGGCTCTGCCACTGCCTCGATTACCACAGAGAATGCACCCGCCTGCGAGACCGCAATCGTGTCTTCCTCGATACGCGCCCAGTCGGTTTCGTCTCGGCCTTGGGCGCGGAATGATCCGATCGTGTTGATGGACTGCGGGGTTAGACCGACGTGGGCCATTACCGGCACACCGCGCTCGGCAAGAAAGCGGATGGTTTCGCCCATGCGCTTGCCGCCTTCGACCTTGATTGCGCCGCAACCGGTTTCCTTCAGCACGCGCGCCGCATTTATGAAAGCTTGTTCTTTCGACGCTTCATAGGAAGCGAATGGCATATCGACAACCACCAGCGCACGCTTCGATCCGCGCATCACAGCATGACCCTGCAAAATCATCATTTCGAGCGTGACTGGAACAGTGGTCTCGAGCCCATGCATCACCATGCCGAGCGAGTCGCCAACAAGAACCACATCGCAATGCGCATCGACAATGCGCGCGGTGTGCGCATGATATGACGTCAAGCACACGATCGGCTCTCCGCCTTTCCGCGCGCGTATGTCAGGGGCGGTGAGCCGCCGGATTTCGTCTTGGACTGACATGACCGATTATTTCCCGAACACTGGCACGCCAATCACCACCGGATGGAAGGCGTACCCCAAAGCCAGATAAACTGCGATCCCGACCCCTACGACGATCGCGTCATTTGTCCAACTCGCTGGCGCGACAATCGGTCCAACGTCTTTGCGGCGTTTCGCAGCGATGCGGGCATACACGCCCCACGCCAAAAAGGTACCAAAGAGCAGGATCGAGCCGAGATCCCCGTTGGAAAGCAAGTGCGCCAATGCCCAGGTCTTCACGCTGGCGAGCGCCGGATGTTTCAGGCGCGTCTTGATGTGGCTTGGGATAAAAGCAGCGACAACGAAGATCACCGCAAACAGCATCAATCCGACGGTGATGTGCCGCATGAACGCGGGCGGCGACCACACTTGAATCCATTCATGCGCGCGATATTGCCCGTAGCCCCAAATGATCAGGGCGAGTCCGGCAAGAGAACCCAGTGCGAATACCCCACGATAAACAGCCGGCCCCACCCGCGCGATCACATCGGCGCGCGCGTCGCGGAACGAGACGAAGACATGCGTGCCCAGAAAAACCAGCAGGCCGAGAATTAGAATGCTTAAGCCCATGCTACACTCGCCTCAGATTGCCGCCGCAGTAGAGGATAGCGGCAACCAATGCAAGCGGTCCCCGCATGAGGCATAGCCCCGAATGACTGCAGCAACGGCATATCGTTTGCTAAATGGCGCCATCGTGGCGATTTTGCTCTTGCTGGCAGCCGGATCCGCGCGTGCGCAAGACTGGCCGGCAAAGACCGTGCGTATCGTGGTTCCGTTCGGGCCAGGATCGACACCCGACATTGTTGCACGCCTGGTCGCCGATGGCCTGCAGCAAAAATATCCCGCCAGTGCATTTGTCGTTGAGAACAAGCCCGGCGCCAGCGGCAATGTCGGCACCGATGTTGTTGCAAAGGCCGCGCCCGATGGCTCGACACTCGGGGTAAGCATTGGCGGACCGCTCGCCATTAACACCCTGTTGTTCGCGAAATTGCCCTACGATCCTCAGAAGGATATCGCGCCCGTTACGCAATTGGTCACCCAACCGAGCGTACTCGCAGTCAATCCGAGCCTTGGGGTCAATTCCGTCGTCGAACTCGTCGCGCTCCTGAGGAAGAATCCCCGCAAGTACAATTTTGCTTCGATCGGAATCGGATCGCTCTCTCACCTTGCCATGGAAGCAATCGCGATCAAGGGAGGCGCCGAACTGGTGCACGTGCCCTATACAAGCTCGCCGCAGGCGATCACTGCTGTTATCCGCAATGACGCCCAGATAACGTGTCTCCCGGCAATTTCGGTAACGCCACAGGCGGCAGCAGGCGCGGTCAAAATTCTTGCCGTCTCAACCGCCCGGCGCTCGCCCTATTTACCGGATGTACCGACCCTGAAAGAGGCCGGTATCGATGTGGAAGCCGACGCCTGGAACGGCTTGATTGCCCCTGGCGGCACACCCAGACCGATCATCGATAAAATCAGCAGGGATGTTGCCGAAATCATCAAGCAGCCGGCAGTGCGCGAAAAGCTGGCGACACAACTGATGGAACCAGTTGGCTCTTCATCGGAGGAGCTGCGTGCACGGATGGATGGCGAGATCGTGCGCTGGGCGCCAGTAATCAAGTCCGCAAATGTGAAATTGAACTAAGCCGCCTTGTCCTTCACGTCCTTGATGTCGGTGAAGGAAATGCCAAGCGCCCGTTCACGCGTGTAGTCAAGGATGAACTGATTGCGCGCCATGAAAACTTTGTCGCCATCAAGATCTTCGGCGCAGCTCGAATAATTGGTCTGCACGAAATCCTCGAGCTTTTTCACGTCGGCCGAGGCGATCCACCGAGCCAGCTGGAACTCGGGCTGCTCGAAACCGATCTCGAGGCCATACTCTCCAGACAAGCGCACCTTGAGCACGTCGAGCTGCAAGGGACCGACCACTCCCACAAGTGCCGGCGCTCCGTCGAGTGGGCGGAAGACTTGAACGACCCCCTCCTCCGCCATCTGCTGAAGCGCTTCCTTCAATTTTTTGGCCTTCATCGGATCGCCAAGCTTGACGCGGCGCAGGATTTCCGGCGCAAAATTCGGAACACCGAGGAATGCGATATCCTCGCCTTCCGTGAGCGTGTCACCGATCCGAAGCGTCCCATGATTGGGAATGCCGACGACATCGCCAGCATAAGCCTCTTCGGCAAGCGCTCGGTCCTGCGCAAAAAAGAATTGTGGCGTGGATAGCGTCATCGGCTTGGCGGTACGTGTCAATTTCACCTTCATCCCGCGCCGCAGCTTTCCGGAACAAAGGCGCGCAAAGGCAATGCGGTCACGATGATTGGGATCCATATTGGCCTGAATCTTGAAGACAAAAGCCGTCATCGAGTTTTCGTGAGCGTCAATTGTACGCACGTTGGATGCCTGCGCACGCGGTGCCGGCGCAAACGCAGCCAATGCATCAAGCAGATCCCTGACACCGAAATTCTTAAGCGCCGAACCGAAGAAAACCGGCGTAAGGTGCCCTTCACGGAATGACTTGAAGTCAAATGGCCGGCCAGCCTCCTTCACCAAAGCAAGCTCATCGGCGACCGCCTTCGCATCGAGCATCGAATTTTTCGCGGCAAGCGCGGCAAGATCGAGCGGCTGGCGTTCAACCGTCTTCCCATCCTCGCTGACAAGCCGCATCTCGCCTGTCGCAAGATCATAAGTTCCAGCGAAGTCACGGCCGCGCCCGATCGGCCACGTCATCGGCGTGGTATCAAGGGCCAGAATCTTTTCAATCTCGTCCAGCAACTCGAATGGATCGCGACTCTCACGGTCCATCTTGTTGATGAACGTGATGATGGGGATATCCCGCAACCGGCAGACTTCGAACAGCTTGCGTGTGCGGGCCTCTATGCCTTTTGCAGCGTCGATCACCATCACCGCCGAGTCGACGGCTGTCAGGGTCCGGTACGTGTCTTCCGAAAAGTCTTCATGACCCGGCGTGTCGAGCAGATTGAAGACCCGGCCGTCGTAGTCGAAAGTCATGACCGAGGTCACAACCGAAATACCACGCTCACGCTCGATCGCCATCCAGTCGGAGCGGGTCGAGCGGCGATCACGCTTGGCTTTCACCTGTCCGGCTAGATTGATTGCGCCGCCAAACAGCAACAGTTTCTCGGTCAGCGTCGTCTTGCCGGCGTCCGGATGCGAAATAATCGCGAATGTTCGCCGCCGGTCAACCTCCACGGCAAGCGGCGTCAAAGCGATCGAATCGGAGGTAGCCACAGGCCTGTTCATGGGGCGCATGTGGCAGGGAAAGCGCGCTGGATCAAGGGGCCGATTTAACCCAGCGCAGCCGTATACTGTTCCGGTTTGAAGCCGACCAGCAATTTGCCGCCGCCGGCATCGAGCACCGGACGCTTGATCATCGACGGTTGTTTGAGCATCAGCGCGATGGCTTTCGTCTCGGAGAGGCCGGCTTTGTCTTTGTCGGGTAGCTTTTTGAATGTTGTTCCGGCGCGATTGAGCAAAGTCTCCCAGCCGACTTTATTCGCCCACCGCTCAAGGCGGTCGCGCTCGATGCCCGCCGACTTGTAGTCGTGGAAAGCGTAGTCGACACTGTGCTTGTCCAGCCAGGAGCGCGCCTTCTTCATGGTGTCGCAGTTTTTGATTCCGTAGATGGTGATGGCCAAGGTCACTCCCACTCAATCGTGCCAGGCGGCTTCGACGTCACGTCGTAAACGACGCGGTTGACGCCCTTCACCTCGTTGATGATGCGGGTTGCCACCTGACCCAGGAAATCCATGTCGAAGCGATAGAAATCTGCGGTCATGCCGTCGGTCGAAGTAACCGCGCGCAAGCCGACGACGTATTCATAGGTGCGATAATCGCCCATGACGCCAACAGTTTTCACCGGGAGTAACACGGCGAACGCTTGCCAGATATCATCATATTGGCCGCTTCGGCGGATCTCCTCGATGTAGATCTCATCAGCGAGCCGCAGGATATCGAGTTTTTCGCGCGTGATCGCACCAGGACAACGGATGGCGAGGCCCGGCCCGGGGAATGGATGCCGGCCGACAAAGGCCTCCGGCAGGCCAAGTTCGCGGCCAAGTGCCCGCACCTCATCCTTGAAAAGCTCGCGCAATGGCTCGACCAGCTTCATGTGCATGCGCTCGGGCAAGCCACCGACATTGTGGTGCGACTTGATGGTGACTGATGGTCCGCCGGTGAAGGACACACTCTCGATAACGTCCGGGTAGAGCGTGCCTTGGGCAAGAAAATCGGCGCCTCCGATTTTCCTGGCCTCTTGTTCGAACACGTCGATGAACAGTTTGCCGATGGTCTTGCGTTTGACCTCCGGATCATCGACACCGTCAAGTGCCGTGAGGAAAGTGTCAGAAGCGTTCACATGCACCAGCGGGATGTTGTAGCTCTCGCGGAACATGGTGACGACTTTTTGCGCCTCACCGAGCCGCATCAGTCCGTGATCGACCAGCACGCACGTAAGCTGGTCGCCAATTGCTTCGTGGATCAGTACCGCAGCCACTGCCGAGTCGACGCCGCCTGACAACCCGCAGATCACCCGGCCCTTGCCGACCTGTTTGCGGATCTTCTCAATCGCCTCATCCTTGAAGGCGCGCATGGTCCAGTCGCCGGCAAGGCCCGCAATCTTGCGCACGAAATTCCGCAAGAGCGCCGCGCCGTGAGGTGTGTGCACGACTTCGAGATGAAATTGGGTCGCGTAGAACTTGCGCTTGTCGTCGCCGATAATGGCAATCGGCGCGTTGGGCGACGTGCCGAGCACCTTGAAGCCTTGCGGCAGCACGGTGACGCGGTCGCCATGGCTCATCCACACGGGATACTTTTCGCCTTTGCGCCACACGTCCTCGAAGAGTGGTGTGTCACCGGTCACCGTCACTTCGGCGCGGCCGAATTCGCGATGATGCCCGCCCTCGACTTTACCGCCCAGCTGGGCCGCCATCGCTTGCTCGCCGTAACAAATTCCGAGCACCGGAACGCCCGCTTCATAGATCGCTTTCGGCGCCAGTGGCGCATCCTTATCGAGAACGGACGCGGGCCCGCCCGAGAGAATAACGGCCTTCGGCTTCATCTCACGGAAAGCGGCCTCGGCCTTCTGATAGGGAACGATCTCGGAATAGACCTTTTCCTCCCGGACCCGGCGCGCGATGAGCTGGGTGACTTGGGAGCCGAAATCGACGATCAGAACCTTGTCGTGCATGGACGGCGATATGGCTCGAACGTGTCCGGAATCGGGTGCGCAAAGGCCGCTCGATGCCGCCGCTTTTTGCGGGCTTTGCACTGCCGGGTCAAGTCCGTCGAGGTTTCCAGGTAACGGAACGCCGGCCGGTGGCAAGTTGAAGCCGATGTATTGGCCGTTGCCAACCGGCAGCCGGGCTAACGTTCACTGCCGAGCGCTGTCGACCGCCGGCCCCAGCAGCGGAATTGTCGATATCCATTTTCCGATGCGTGAGCGGTCATGTTCATCAGGCTTGGCGGCACTCGCAGGCGGCGCGGAGTCCGGGATCGATTCCGGTGGCACCGGATGATTGTCCGTCGCCTGCGCAGCGGCAGGTGGCGGTGCGATGGGGATAGCCGGCGGCAAGGGAGGCGCAGCGGATGGCCCCACGGCCGGAGCCACCACGTTAACCGGGGGTGGAGACGAAACAGCCTCAGGTGACGCTGGCCTCATAGCAGGTGAATCGGCCGGAGCCGCCATCGGTGCAGGGGTGGGTGCAGGGGCGGGTGCAGCGGCCGGCGCCGTGCCCGGCGTTACCGCAATGGCCGCAGGCGGGGTTAAAACCGTGTCTCGGGACGCCGGGCGCGCAGCCGGTGCAGGCGCGGATTGCAGTTTGGCGGCATCAGGCGTACGCGCCGGTTTTGATGCGGGCACGCGTGTTTCGTCTTTATGAGTGACCAATGCCTCACGCACGGCATCAAGCCACTGCGTATCCGATATCGCTGGATCGCGACGTACGGGCTCCGCGACAACGGGGGCTGTGGCTGTAACCGGCTGCTTGGCAGCAGGCGTTTGCGGCCGCGGCTCGGCCTTGCGCACGGGTTCCTTCGTCACTGTTTCGCTGCGTTGTACTTTCGAAACGCTTGGGGCCGCCGTTGCAGGAGCAGCCGTCTTGTCGACCGCGAGGAGTGCCTTGAATGCCGTGGTGGCATCCGGGTCGACCGTACCGCAGGTTTTCTCGAACGCCTCGACGTCCCTTCGCACCAGCACGCGCCGGGTAGCCGCATCGACGCTCCTGTCAAGCATCGCAACGATGTTGCTCCGCAAGCTTTGGCAGGTGGTCTCGGGAGAAAAATTCGCACGATAAAACGAATACGCGCTGGCTATGCCCACTGGAACAGCCAACAGCGAACCGACCATCTGGATGGCCGTTACGAACCGCGCCAGCTTCGACGCCTTTCGGACCGGATACGCGCTCAGATTGGCGGGCACAGCGTCCTGCGCGTCTCCATGAAACGGCGGATCGCGCCTGGCCACCAGCATGGAAAAAACTCCAAATAGAGTCTTGCGGGTTCCACAAACACGCGATCATCGCGGGTAAATTTGGCCCGTATTGGGGCACAATCGGGGAATTCCGTTTGTGATTTATTACGAAATTGACGGGCCACCCCCTCTCACCCCCCGCGCCTCAATACCGAGACGAAAAAGCCGTCAGTGTCAGTCGCCCGCGGAGTCATTAAAATGCCCTCCCGGGACAGGCGCGCTGCCCTACCGAACATGAATGCGCGCTCGCCGAGACACTGGATAAGCTCCGCCGGCGGTTGCACTGAAAACTCCGGGTGTTTTGCGAGAAAGGCTTGGATCTGGGCGCCGTTTTCCTCTTCCAGCACCGAACAGGTGACATAGCCGATACGTCCACCGGCTTTGATGAACGGCACGGCGCGATCGAGAATTTCCGCCTGCTCCTTCCGACGCTGCTCCAGAGCCCCCGGCCGCATCCGCCATTTGGCATCGGGGTTGCGACGCCAGGCGCCGGTGCCGGTGCAGGGCGCATCGATCAACACCAAGTCCATACGGCCCACCAGGTCATCGATTTCCCCGCCGACCGATTTAGGAGTGCGGACCTGGACATTGCGCGCACCCGAGCGCTTGAGCCGCTCGTGAATCGACGCCAGCCGCCTTTTGTCATCGTCGGTCGCGAAAATCTGACCCTTGTTTTGCATCATCGCCGCCATTGCCAAGGTCTTGCCACCGGCGCCGGCGCAGAGATCGAGCACTTGTTCACCCGGTTTAGCCGCACAGAGCAGCGCGGCCAACTGCGATCCTTCGTCCTGCACTTCGACAAAACCTTTGATAAACGCCGGTTCGGCATGGATTGCAGGGCTTTTTGCGTCTGCTGAAAGGCGAATGCGCAAACCCCAAGGCGACCACCGCGCAGGCTCGGGCTTTAGATCGGACAACATCGCGTCGGTTGTCTCGCGCTCGGCTTTGAGTGTGTTCACCCGCAGATCTAACGGCGCGCGCGATGCAAGCGCCGTCCCCTCGTCTGCACGGTTATCGCCAAACGCGCGCGAAAAATGCGGTTCGAGCCACTCTGGATAGTCGCCGACGACATACGGCGGTGCACCGTTGATATCGCCAGCATCAAGACGTTTGCGCTCATCGGGACTGAGCACCTCGGGCGCATATTGCGAGCCATCGGCCAGTCTTGCGATTGCATCGGTGTTGAGACCACGCTCGCGCCTGAGCATTCCCAGAAGGACCGCCCGCGGTTTATCTGCTCCCATCAGAAACGCGCTCGACGCCCGGCGTCTCAGCCCGTCATAGACCAGCCCCGCGATGGCGGCTCGGTCGCTTGAGCCGGCAAAACGATGAGTGAGCCCCCAAGCCTTGAGCGCATCGGCGGCCGGGCGGCGTTCGTTTTCGATCGCGGCAAAAACCTCGATCGCGGCAGCGAGTCGTGCTGCCGGGGTCATGGCAGCGCGAGAACGATGCGCACGATGAAAATCAGCCACATAATGACCAATACAAGTGCGCCCGCGCCAAAAAAGCCACCGCGCACGCGGACGTTGTTATTGGTCACGTGAACTCCGGCCTGCAATACACGCAGCACAACGAAGACCCACGCAAGAAGCACATAGAGAATATCGGCATGCTGGGTCATGATCGAGAGAATCGTCAGGACATAAAACAAGACCGGAAGCTCAAATTGATTGGCATACGAATAGGCGAATTGCGTGGCGCGCACGGGCCAATTCGGCTCGCGCAAGGCGATATCCTCAAAACGCGTCTCTCCGTTCCGGATCGTCGATGTGCGGAAATACATCATGCCGAACATCACAGCGAAGGTGAGCAACACCTCCACAAATAACGGCAGAAGGACAAATCTGATTGACATGGAATAGCCCTCTCAGCTCTCCCCGGAGGAAGATAACTACACACGGCTCGGATAGTTCGGGCTTTCCCGCGTGATCGTGACATCGTGCACATGGCTTTCCCGCAAACCCGCCCCGGTAATACGAACAAATTCCGCCTTGGCGTGCAGTTCGTCGAGATTTTTGGCCCCGACGTAACCCATGGCGGCGCGCAGCCCCCCAGTGAGCTGATGCAACACGGTCGCGGCTGCACCCTTGTACGGCACCTGTCCCTCGACGCCTTCCGGCACCAACTTGAGACTGTCCTTGATGTCCTGCTGGAAGTAGCGGTCGGCCGAGCCGCGCGACATTGCACCGACTGAACCCATGCCGCGATAGGTTTTGTAAGAGCGCCCCTGATAGAGGAATACTTCGCCCGGTGTTTCGTCGGTACCGGCCAGCAGCGAGCCAACCATGGCGCAGTCCGAACCAGCAGAGATCGCCTTGGCCAGATCGCCCGAATACTTGATACCGCCATCAGCGATGACGGGCGTGCCGGTCGCCTTTGCCGCATCCACGCAATCCATGATCGCGGTCAGCTGTGGCACGCCGACACCTGCGACAATCCGCGTCGTGCAGATCGAACCAGGACCGATGCCGACTTTGATGGCGTCCGCGCCACAATCGATCAGCGCTCTGGCGCCCTCCGCGGTCGCGACATTGCCGGCAACGACCTGAACTTTGTTTGATTGTCGCTTTATGCGCGTGACCGCATCGAGCACGTACTTCGAGTGACCGTGGGCAGTGTCGACCACGACAAGATCGACTCCGGCCGCGATCAGAGCCTCGGTGCGGGCGAAACCCTTGTCGCCGACTGTCGTTGCTGCAGCAACGCGAAGGCGACCCTGTTCGTCCTTGCAGGCATTCGGATTGGCAACGGCCTTCTCGATATCCTTTACGGTAATGAGGCCGACGCATCGATATTGCGCATCAACCACCAATAGTTTTTCGATGCGATGCTGATGCAGCAAACGTTTGGCTTCATCCTGGCTCACACCCTCGCGTACGGTGATGAGCTTCTCGGTCATCAACTCAGAGATTTTCTGGCGCGGATCAGTCGCGAAACGGACGTCGCGATTTGTGAGGATACCGACCAGCTTGCCGGGCTGCGCGTTGCCAGCGCGTTCAACAACCGGAATTCCTGAAATACGGTTGTCTTTCATCAGGTCGAGAGCTTGCTGAAGGGTCGCATCCGGCTCGATGGTGAGCGGATTCACGACCATGCCCGATTCGAACTTCTTCACCTGCCGGACTTGAGCCGCCTGTTCGTGCGGCTCCATGTTGCGGTGAAGCACACCGATGCCGCCGGCCTGCGCCATAGCGATGGCCATTTGAGCCTCTGTCACTGTGTCCATTGCCGAGGCGATGATGGGGATATTGACCAGAATCGAACGCGTGATGCGCGACCGGATATCAACGTCGGCGGGCAAAACCTCCGACAGGCCGGGCTTGATCAGCACGTCGTCGAATGTGAGCCCTTCGCGCGGGCTTGCGTTGTTTTTTACGGCCATTGCCAACTCCGTATCGCCCGAAAAGGCATCAGACCGGCCGGCATGGGGTTAAAAATCCCCGTTGCGAGGGGTTCCTCGCCTTCCGTCACGGCCCGCTTTTGGGTTGGCGTGGGTCGATAGCACGGGATGGGGGCGATTCCTAGGGCAATCGCAGATAGCTGTTATGACCTCGTAAATGCGAAGGAGCCTTCCTTCTGCCTCCGCTTTACGCTTTCAAGATGTCAGTTTCGATGACACCCCACGCCCGCCCGACTCCTATGTTTCGTGACCGCATTGTTCCGCTGATCATTGCGGTCGCGCTGTTCATGGAAAACATGGATTCGACTGTGATTGCCACCTCGCTGCCGGCGATCGCGAAGGACATTGGCACCAACCCGCTCGCGCTCAAACTGGCTGTCACATCCTATCTATTGTCGCTGGCGATCTTCATTCCGGCGAGCGGCTGGACTGCCGACCGGTTTGGCGCCCGCACGGTGTTTCGCGCAGCAATTGCGGTGTTCGTGCTCGGCTCGATTGGCTGCGCGCTTTCGGGCTCGCTCACGGATTTCGTCATTGCCCGCATCGTTCAAGGCATGGGCGGAGCGATGATGACCCCGGTCGGCCGCATCGTGTTGGTGCGCACGATCAGCAAGCGTGAATTGGTGGGCGCCATGGTTTGGGTAACCACGCCGGCACTCATCGGGCCGGTGCTGGGGCCACCGGTCGGAGGCTTCATCACGACATACGCGACGTGGCATTGGATCTTCATCATCAATGTGCCGATTGGCCTGCTCGGAATACTCCTTGCCACACGCTACATACCGGACGTGCGTGCCGAGAAGCACGAACGTTTCGATGTCGTCGGCATGATGCTCGCGGGGCTTGGTATCGGCGGCATGGCGTTTGGGCTTTCGATACTCGGACTTAACTTTCTTCCCTGGACGGTGGTGGCCGGACTTGTGTTCGGTGGCGCGTGTTTCACCGCCGCGTATCTCGCGCACGCGCGGCACACTCCCAATCCAGCGCTCGATCTTTCACTCTTCAGATTGCCGACTTTTTTCGCGAGCGTCGTCGGCGGGTTCATCTTTCGCCTTGGTCTCGGTGCCCTGCCTTTTCTGCTGCCGCTCATGCTGCAAATCGGCTTCGGCATGACTCCGTTTCAGTCCGGCATGATCACGTTTGCAACCGCGCTCGGCGCCATGGGAATGAAGTGGGCGGTGACTTTTATTTTGCGCCGCTTCGGCTTTCGCAACATTCTGGTTGTTAATTCCGTGGTCAGCGCCGCCTTTCTTGCGGTCTGCGCGGCTTTTACCGCCGCCACACCTATTGCATTGATGATGATCCTGCTTTTCGTCGGCGGATTCTTTCGGTCGCTGCAATTCACGAGCATCAACACAATCGCGTATGCCGATATTGAACCCGATCGGATCAGCCGAGCGACCGCCCTGGTGAGCGTCGCCCAACAACTGGCCGTGTCGGCTGGCGTTGCAGTCGGCGCCATGGCCGTGGAGCTTACGGTCTACTTCAGGGGCGGCGGTCCGTTGCAGGCCAGCGACTTTCCGCCCGCATTTCTGGTCGTTGCAATAATTTCCGCATTGTCCGTATTGATCTTCGCCCAGCTGTCGCCGGAAGCCGGGGCGGAAATGGCCGACAGGCTTCCCACGCCAGCAGAGCCTTCGGACCAACGTGCGGGTTAACTCTTGATGTCAGGGGCGCCGCGAAATCCCGTGGCCAAAAGATACAGCTCGGCCGAATCCGTGCGACTTGCCGGCGGTTTCACATGCTTCACGCTTTTGTAATCGCGCTTGAGCGACGCCAGTAACGCAGCCTCTGTGCCACCCTGCAGAACCTTGGCAAGGAAGGCGCCGTCAGGCGCAAGCACTTCGCGAGCAAAGTCGGCGGCCGCCTCCACCAACGCCATGATTTTGAGGTGGTCGGTGCGCGCGTGTCCGGTTGCGTTGGCCGCCATGTCGGAGAGCATCACATTGGCGGGTCCGTCCAGCATTTCCTTGAGCTTGCCGGCCGCGGCAGAATCGAGAAAGTCGAGCCTGACAAAGTCTACGCCCGGCACCGGCTCCATCGACAGAACATCAATGGCGATCACCTTGCCATGCTGCGGCGCGCCAACCCGTTCGGCAGCAACCTGACTCCAACCCCCCGGGGCGGCGCCGAGGTCAACAACGCGCATGCCTTTCCTGAGGAAGCGCGCTTTGTCGTCAATTTCGATCAGCTTGTATGCCGCCCGCGACCGCGCGCCCTCTCGCTTGGCCCGTGCAACGTAGGGATCGTTCAGCTGACGTTCCAACCACTGACGCGAAGATGGTGTGCGGCCTTTACCGCCCCGAACGCGAACCTTTTTTTGGCGGGTACCGGCGCCCTTGCCGCGCACAGTCACGATATCGCCGCCTGATTGCCGCCGCCCCATGCGCCATCTTCGCGCATCATCTGTACCAGCATGCCTTCCCGCAGCCCTCGATCGGCGACGCGAAGGCGCGGACAGGGAAACGCGCGCCGGATCGCCTCGAGTATTGCGCAGCCGGCAAGCACCAGATCAGCCCGCTCGGCGCCGATACAGGGGCTTGCCACTCGGTCCTCGTAACTCATGGCAAGCAGGCGCTCGATGACGGCATTGATCTGTGGGGCGCTCATCCAGCAACCATCAACGCGGTTGCGATCGTAGCGCCTCAGATTGAGATGCACACCGGCGATTGTCGTCACAGTGCCTGAGGTTCCGAGCATGTGAATGCCCGTCGTTGCTTCTATGGCGTGTTCGCGTACGAATGGCGCGATCAGTGCTGCAACTTCCGACACCATCGCCTCGTAGCTTTCACGGGTGACAGTAATGCCGCCGTGGCGTTCGGCCAGCGTCACTACGCCGTGCGGCACCGAAATCCAGCCACGAATTTGCGGTAACGGCGGTCCCCCTCGACCCTTTTGCGAGCGCGCGAGGCGCACGAGTTCGGAGGAGCCGCCTCCGATATCGAACAAAATCGCACCGTCGGCCTGCGGATCGATCAGCGGCGTGCACCCGGTTGCGGCAAGCCGCGCTTCCGTCTCGCGATCGATGACTTCAAGCGCAAGACCCAGTTCATCCGCAACGCGAGTCAGAAATTGCACACCGTTCTGCGCCGTCCGGCACGCCTCGGTCGCGATCAGGTGGGCGCGCGTTACGCCCTTGTTTTTCATCTTGTTGCGGCAAATGGCCAAGGCCGCCATCGCACGGGTAATGGCGGTCTCGCTCAGGTGTCCCGACGATGACACCCCCTCTCCCAGCCGCACGATGCGGGAAAATGCATCAACGACGCGGAACCCCTCGCCCGATGGACGCGCGACCAGCAGCCGACAGTTATTTGTGCCAAGATCCAGCGCTGCATATGTCGCGCCGCCCCGATCGCTGCCCAAACCAGCATCGGGCCGTTCAGACGACCGCCGACCCCACCTGGACCGCGGAAGCGGCGCCCGGTTGATAGCGGGGTCGAGGCCTGGGATGTCCCCGGCCTCGCCACTCATGCTGTCAAAACCTTCCTAAGGTCCCCGCAAGCCGCCATCCCCGGCGCGTCGCGGTTGTGGCCATGTTTTCTCGTCACGAAAAGTGTATCAGTGTCTACGCCTCGCGCAACCCTCCGTCCCGTAAGCTATTCTTGTCGAAATAGTCCGCCTGCATTAACTGACTGCACCCCATCGAAAGCCCCTGCCGAAATGGATGACCGAACCACCGAAACCGCGCTTTCTCTGACCAAATTCGGCGTCGGTCAGCCGGTACGTCGCAGCGAAGACCCTAAATTGGTGCGGGGCGAGGGCTGCTACACGGATGATCTCAGCCGCGCCGGCCAGGCCTATGCTGTGATGGTCCGCAGCCGCGACGCTCATGGAACCATCCGATCGATAGACACCGCCGCCGCCAAGGCAATGCCTGGCGTACTCGCCGTCTGCACGGCGGCCGACTTGTCTGCTTACGGTCCACTCAAATGCAATTTGCCGCTCAAGAACCGGGACGGATCGCCGATCCGTTACACGCCGCGCCGCGCGCTCACGGGCGATAAAGTCCGCTTCGTCGGCGACCCTGTTGCGTGCGTTGTCGCGGAGACAGTGACGCAGGCGAAGGATGCTGCCGAAGCGGTAACTGTTGACATCGAGCCCTTGCCGGTCGTGCTCAAGCCCGCCGATGCGGTCAAACCCGGCGCGTCACTGGTCTTTGATGCCGTGCCGAACAATATTGCGCTCGACTTCCATTATGGCGATGCGGCCAAGGTCGCCGAGGCCTTCGCCAGGGCGAAGCACGTCACACGGCTTGAGACTTCCAATCAGCGCATGGTGGTCAACGCGATGGAGCCGCGCTCCGCGATTGGGGAGTACGACAAGACGGACAGCAAATGGACGCTCTATTCATCGAGCCAGGGCGTCCATGGCATGAAAACGTCGCTGATGGATATCCTGAGCGCGCCCGCCGACAAGGTGCGCGTGGTGACTGGTCAGGTCGGCGGCTCGTTTGGCATGAAAGCTTCGGTTTATCCCGAATACGTCTGCATCCTGCACGCCGCGCGTTTGCTGGGCCGGCCAGTGAAATGGACCGACGAGCGCTCCGGCAGTTTCGTATCCGATCATCATGGCCGCGCGCAGGATATGGTGATGGAAATCGCCTTCGACGAGAAGGCGCATATTCTGGCAATCCGTCTGACCGGCTATGGTGACATGGGCGGCTACCTTGCCCAGTTCGGTCCGCTGTTGCCCACCGGCAATCAGGTCAAGAACATCACCAGCGTTTACCGCACGCCGTTGATCGAGGTGGCAACCAAATGCGTATTCACCAATACCAATTTTGTGTCGGCTTATCGTGGCGCTGGCCGGCCCGAGGGCAATTATTACGTCGAGCGCGCACTTGATCTTGCTGCGAGTGAACTCGGTATCGATCGTGTCGAGTTGCGCAAACGCAATATGATCCGCAAGAGCGATCTGCCATTTAAGGCAGCTTCCGAAATGACCTACGACTGCGGCGATTTTCTCGGCGTGCTCAAAAAGGCGCTGGAGGCGGCAGACTACGCCGGATTCAACAAGCGCAAACGCGAAAGCAAGAAGAGTGGCTTGCTACGCGGGCTAGGCATTGGTTGTTACCTCGAAGTGACCGCTGCTCCCGGAAAGGAGCTGGGCGCGATTCATTTCGAAGCCGATGGCACGGTGACGATCATCACCGGCACGCTCGACTTCGGCATGGGCCACGCGACAACCTACGCGCAGATACTGAGCGATCTGCTCGGCGTCCCATTCGATTGCATCCGAATGGTTGAAGGCGACAGCGACCGTATGGCGTTCGGTGGTGGCAGCGGTGGATCGCGATCTGTGATGTTTGCAAGCACGGCGCTTAGTGAATCCGCCACGATCGTGATCGATCGCGGCAAGCAGATCGCCTCGCATGTGCTGGAGGCGTCTGTCAGGGATATCGAGTTCAAGGCAGGCCGTTTCATCATCGCCGGCACCGATCGCTCGATCGGCCTGCTCGACGTGGCAGCGCGGTTGCGTGCGGGCCTCAAACTTCCGGACGGTGTGCCGAGCTCGCTTGATGTTGACCATGTGGTGAAGGACCCGGTCCCCTCCGCCTTCCCGAATGGCTGCCACATCGCCGAAGTCGAAGTTGATCCTGAAACGGGCGCTGCCAACGTGGTGCGTTATACCGCGGTCAACGATCTCGGCACGATCGTCAACCCGCTTCTGGTTGAAGGGCAAATACAGGGCGGCGTGGTACAGGGTCTCGGGCAGGTATTGTTGGAGCAGGCAATCTACGACTCCGACGGCCAATTAGTGACCGGCTCGTTCATGGATTACGCCATGCCGCGCGCGCACGACGCGCCGATGATCAACATCGTGAGTCACCCGGTACCGACCAAAAGTAATCCTCTCGGTGCCAAAGGCTGCGGCGAGGCCGGCACGTCCGGCGGCCTGCCGTCTGTTGCAAATGCGGTGATCGATGCGTTGTCGGAATACGATATCAGGCACCTCGAGATGCCAATGACGCCAGCACGTATCTGGCAGGCGATCCAGGGCGCAAAGGCGCGCCAAGTATCCTGAAAATGCGACGGGTCCATCGTTTTCGATGGCCCCGTCCAATTTCGTTACCCTCAGTCAGACCGGACCAGGCAGCTTCACGTTCTTGAGTGGCATGGAACGGACACGTGTACCGGTAGCCGCAAACACAGCGTTGGCGACCGCTGGTGCCGTCGCTGCCGTGCCGGGCTCGCCGATGCCGCCCCATTTCTTGCCGCCGGAGAGCGCGAGATAGACCTCAATCTTCGGCGTGTCAGCCAGACGCACGACCTGATACTCGTCGAAATTGCCCTGTTCGACTCGCCCTTGCTTGATGGTGATCTCGCCATAGAGCGCGGCTGAGAGGCCATAGATCACCCCGCTCTGGATCTGCGCCTCTACGATGCCCGGGTTGACCACATGGCCGCAATCGACGGCCGCCACGACGCGGTCGACCTTGACCTCGCCTTTTTGGCTCACCGTTACCTCGGCGACCTGGCCGATGATCGATCCGTAGCATTCGTGGATAGCGATGCCGCGGCCGCGGCCTTGACCGAGCGGCTTACCCCAATCGCTCTTCTCCGCGATCGTGTCGAGCACGCCGAGGAAGTCGGACTTGCCTGCCAGCAGCGCGCGGCGGAACTTGTAAGGGTCCTGCCCCGCCGCTTGCGCCAACTCGTCGATGTAACTTTCGACGAAGAACGCATTCTGCGAAGAGCCGACCGAACGCCAGAACATCACGGGCACGTGGGTGTTCTTGAGCATACAGCCGACGCGCACGCTTGGGATCGCGTACGGAATATTGGCGAAGCCCTCGACCGCCTGCGCCTCGATACCATTCTCAACCTTGTTGATGCCGGTTGAACGCAGGATCGAGCCTACGGCGATTTTCGCGTCGAACGCCGTCGGCATGCCATCCGATCCAAGTGCCGCTTTCATGCGCACCGCAGCTTGAGGCCGGTAACGGTCTTGCGTCATGTCTTCTTCGCGTGTCCACACAAGCTTCACGGGCTTGCCGACCTCTTTGGCAACCAAAATCGCCTGGCGCATCTCATCGTTGATCGACCGGCGTCCGAAGCCGCCGCCGAGGAAGCAATTGTGTATGACGATCTGCTCCGGCTTGAGACCGGAAGCTGCCGCCGCTTGCCGAATGGTGCCCATCGGCGTCTGCGAGCCGAGCCAGACTTCAAGCTTGTCGGGCTGAAGATGCACGGTCGCGTTGAGCGGCTCCATCGTGGCGTGAGCCAGATGCGGAGCTTCATACACAGCCTCGACAAACTTTCCGCCCTTGCCGAAAGCATCGTCGACGCTGCCGTCATTGCGCGCGCTCACCATCGGTCCATCAAGAGTATCGCGATAGAGCTTGGCGAACTGCGCGCTGTCGGTATTGCCGGCCTCGCCGGCGTCCCACTCGGGCTTAAGCAAAGCCAGCGCCTCCTTGGCGCGCCAGAAGCGGTCGGCGACAACGACGACAGCATTGTCGAGCTTAACCACCTGCAGAACGCCGCGGCGGCCTTTTACCGGAGCGTCGTCAACGCTCTTAAGCCTCCCACCGAATACGGGACAAGCCGAGACCGCCGCATAGACCATATTCGGCACCACGGTATCGATGGCAAACTTGGCCGAACCGTTGATCTTGAGCGGGGTGTCAAGTCGCGCAAGCCGCTTGCCAATCAGTTTGAACTGATCGGGCGTGCGGATCGCCGGCTCCTTGTCGAGCTTGATGTTTGCGGCATCGGCTGCGAGCGCGCCGTAATCGAAGCTTCGTCCCGTCGTCTTGTGAGTGATCTTGCTATTGGCCGCCTCGCAGTCAGACGGTGACACGTTCCAACGCTGCGCCGCGGCAGCGATCAAACGTTCGCGCGCACTGGCGCCAGCCTGCAAAAGCATTTGCCACGACGTTCGCACGCCGCGACTGCCGACGGTTGTCATCTCACCGTAGACATTCTTTTCGCGCAGGTTTCTTGCGGGCGAAGCGTATTCGACCTTAACCTTCGACCAATCGCATTCGAGTTCTTCCGCGACAATCATCGGCAACGCCGTGATCGCCCCCTGCCCCATCTCCTGGTGCGGCGAGCGGATCAGGATGCTCCCGTCCGGATCGATGGCCAGGAACGCATTGACCTCATTCGGCGTGCTCTCGGGACCCCATGCCTGGGCGCCGATGCTGGCGGCATCGGCGAGGCCCGGGAACGCGACACTGATGGCGAGACCGCCGGCGGCAGACGCTGAAGCAACGACAAAATGACGGCGCGTGATGGATGTTTTCATGATCTGATTCATGGCTCGTCTCCCCCTCACGTCTTCATCAGGGCTGCAGCGCGGTGGATCGCGCTGCGGATGCGGACATAGGTTCCGCAACGGCAGATGTTGGTGAGATTGGCGTCGATATCGGCGTCAGTCGGCTTTGGGTGCTCCTTCAGAAAAGCAACCGCTGCCATGATCTGTCCGGATTGGCAGTAACCGCATTGCGGAACGTCTTCGGCAAGCCAGGCCTGCTGAACGGGGTGTTTCGCGTCCGGTGAAAGGCCTTCTATCGTCGTGATGTTCTTGTTGGCCACATCGCCAACCTGAATGCTGCAGGAGCGAACGGCTTCGCCGTCCACATGGACCGTGCAGGCGCCGCACTGCGCGATGCCGCAGCCGAATTTCGTACCGGTCATTCCGAGTTCGTCGCGGATGACCCAAAGCAGTGGCGTTTCCGACTCGACGTCCAGAGAATACGCCTTTCGGTTCACCGTAAATGCAATCATGGAGCCCTCGCTCTTCCCCGCCTGGCCGGGAACCCATCAGCTGCCGGCCTTGTCTGTGAAGTCTAACACCGCCGGTAGCCCCTTCACTTCACAGATGCTTGTGCCAGGCGAATTTTTTATGGGGCCTTAAGAACCGCAGCCGCATACCAAGCCAACATAGGCAGGCCCCCGGAAATGCATTGGATTACCAACGTCGCCCGGGGCATAGTCCGCCGCCTTTTCGGAGTTCCTGCAGCATGAGCCAGGCGGCTCATATCCTTGGCGCAAGCCGGCCATCCTACGTTCGCGTGGTCGCCGCGGTCTGTGCGGCGCATTTCGTGTCGCACTATTTCATTATCCTGCTGGCGCCGCTCATGCCGTTTGTGCGCGCCGAATACGGCGTGAGCTACACGGAGATTGGGCTTGCATTTGTGGCGTTCAATATTGTTTCAGCGACTCTCCAGACACCGGCGGGGTTCCTGGTCGATAGGTTTGGCGCGCGTCCACTGTTGGTTGCCGGCCTGATTGTCAGTACCGCTGCCTTCATCACCGTTGGCCTTGTCGATTCATTCTGGGTCCTGATCGCAATGTTCGCCCTCGCAGGCGTCGGCAATACGGTCGTGCACCCGGCCGACTATTCGCTGCTGTCGCAACACGTGCCGTCCGAGCGCATTGGACAGGCCTTCTCAGTGCATACCTTCGCTGGCATGCTCGGTTCGGCTGTCGCGCCGGCGAGCCTTCTCACAATGCAGAGTCAATGGGGCTGGCGCGGCGCTTTTATCGGAGCGGGCGCGCTGGGTATCGTGGTGGCGGCAATTCTGCTCGCGATCCGCGATTTCTCCGCCGTTCGGGCGAGTTCTGCCCCCGCCACACGCCAGAATGCGGACAATTCAGCCGCGGGGTGGCAACTATTATTGTCGGCGCCGATCATACTTAATCTCGTCTTCTTCGTTCTCCTCGCGATAATAAGTGCAGGCCTTTATAATTATTCCGTGGTCGCACTCGGCGCGCTCTATGGAACCCCGGTTCGTACGGCCAATGTGGCCTTGTCCGGCAATCTCCTGTTTTCAGCTATTGGGGTTTTGATTGGTGGGCTGCTCGTCGGCCGCACGACACGGCACGGTTTGGTAGCGGCCGTCGGCCTTGCTGCGATGGCGCTGTTTACGGCTTTGATCGCTGCAATTGAGTTTGGTCCCGCTGTGCTGATTTCAGCGATGTCTTTGATCGGCTTCTTCTCAGGCATCATCATGCCGTCACGCGACATGATCGTCCGTGACGTTACGCCACCCGGTTCGTTCGGCAAGGTCTTCGGTTTCGTCACCACCGGCTTCAATATTGGCGGCATCATTTCGCCGCTGATTTTCGGTGCGATCATGGACTATGGAAGCCCGCGCTTCGTATTTCTCGCGGTGGCTGCCTTCAGCCTGGTTGCCATTGTCACGGTCGCAACACGGACGCGCCGCGCCGAGTAATCGGCGCAGTTCACCTTATGGACTTGTCAAACTGATGGAATTGCCCCATGTGAGAGGGCTTCTTGATGGCTGCCGGCGGGCCATTGGGCTCCTAGCCCCGTTGGGGAATAGTTCAACGGTAGAACATCGGACTCTGACTCCGAGAATCTAGGTTCGAATCCTAGTTCCCCAGCCAACGCATCCTTTTTCACTCCTCGAAATTGCAAAAAGCCATTTCAGTTGGCAGTTGCCGCTGCGCCCGCAATTACTCTGGCCAATAACCGATTTGTGGATCATCCTAGCAGTGGCTGCTGGGTAACCAATTAAAAACGGGAACAGGGAGGAAACGTCGTGGCTCAAACGATAGAGGGATTCGTCGGCAAGGCGTTGGACGACGCGAAGATCTCACAGATGCATGTCAAGGTGGTCGCACTGATCGCCGCTGGTTATTTCTTCGACGTCATCGATCTGATCGTGCTCGGATCGTTGATCCCGGACATGATCCAATCCAAATTTGCTACTGGCGCTGAAGCCGCCCTCGTCGGCAGCGCGACAGTATTCGGCATGTTCATCGGAGCCGCTGGTCAAGGCGAGTTCAGTGACCGCTGGGGACGCAAGACAGTCTACCAGTTCAACCTGTTGCTGTTCGGCGTTTTCACCATCCTCGGGGCGCTCGCGCCGACTGTTTTCTGGCTGATGGTCTGCCGATTCATCGCGGGGCTTGGTCTCGGTGGCGAACAGCCGCTTGCCTTCGCTTATGCTGGCGAATATTCGCCCAAATTGATCCGCGGGCGCATCCTCGCAATCGTGCATTTCATCGGTGGTGCGTGCGTCTGGCCGATTGCTTCTTTGTTTACCCTCACTTTCCGCGATGCGATCGGTTGGCGCGGCGTATGGATTGTCATTGGTATCGGCGCGCTGATCGTTTGGCTGTTCCGCTTCTGGCTGCCGGAGTCCCCTCGCTTTCTGGCAACTCACGGCCGTGGGAAGGAGGCTCTCGACGTTCTCGCCCGCATGGGAATCGAAGGGCCGAAGGAACAACTCACAACCAGCGCTGCAAGCGACTCGAGGACTGATCCGTTTATGCTCGTCTTCAAGATGTTCCCGAGGCGTGTCATCGCCGGCATGATCTGCTTCTCGGCCTTCTTCGGTGTCGCAATCGGACTGGGCACGTGGCTGCCCAACATCATGACGGCAAAGGGCTTCACCATCACAAAATCGCTCACCTACACGTTCGGCATGACGCTGGCGGTGCCGTGCGCGAGCCTGTTCATGATGTATGCCCTTGACAAGTACGGACGGAAGATCACGTCGGTCTGCGCCTTCGTCGCGGCCGGATTGATGGCGATCGTGTTTGCAAACGCGGCCACTGACACGCAGTTGCTGGTCGCCGGTTTCATCATGATCTTCTTCATCCAGGTTGCCGGTAACTCGATGCAGATCTTTGCGTCGGAGGTGTTTCCCACCAACGCGCGCGCATCGGGCTTTGGCTGGGCCGCCGGAGTCGGACGGCTCGCCACGGCCTTCATTGTGCCCACGATCCTGTGGATTCAGAACACTTACGGTCTCACCACCGTATTCGTATGTCTGGCTGTCGTTCTGGTGATTGCAGCGTTCTCGGTTACCCAGATGGGTCCCGAGGCGCGTCAAAAAGGCCTGGACGAGATTGCACCGCCAACCGGCTAACGGCCTGAGCGGCGAAGCAGTTACGGGGCCCGGCCGGCACTACGCCGGCCGGGCCCCGGCGCATTGAATTTGTTTTGCAATGAATTTTCCGGTTTGCCGATGACCGCAGGAGCGTCAGCGAAGAATGTTCGGTTCCTGGCCCGCAGCGATCAGGGCGGCAAACCCGATGGCGTGCAGGTCATCCTGCACAAGGGACATGCCTTTGTCGGACACATGTTCAGCGATGGTTATTCCGTCATCGATGTGCGCGACCCGCGCCAACCAAAGACAGTAGCCTTCGTCGCAGCCCCGAAGAACACCCGGTCACACCATCTGCAAATTCACGGTGACATTCTACTCGCCGTCAACGGCCCCAACATCTGGGCCATGCAGCAATATGCAACTCAACAAGATTACTACGCCAAATCGCTGATCGACTCCGTGCAGACGGAGCAGCCGTTCGCGGCAGGCCTGCGCATTTTCGACGTGGCCAATGCGGCAAGCCCACGTGAAATCGCGTTCCTGGCAATGCCGGGCTTCGGGGCGCATCGTATCTGGTGGGTCGGCGGCCGCTACGCCTACGTATCGGTGCATTTCGAGGGATTTATCGACCACGCTTTGGCTGTAATCGATGTCTCGGATCCCAGGCAGCCGAAACTGGCCGGACGCTGGTGGTTACCAGGCATGAACCGGGGTGGCGGTGAATCTCCGCCGGCCTCGTTCGGCAAGCGAACCGCACTGCATCATCTTATCAGCGCCGGCAACCTCGGCTATGCAGCCTGGCGCGACGGCGGCTTCACCATTCATGATCTGAGTGACCCGACAAATCCTAAATTGATCAGCCGCCGCAACTACGCGCCACCATTCGGCGGCGGAGCACACACGCCGTTGCCGCTACCGAAGCGCAAGCTTCTCGTGCTCGCCGACGAAGCGACTTCGGCGAATTGCGCAAACGGCTTGGCCTACACCTGGTTGATCGATGTACAGGAGCCATCAAATCCGGTTTCGATTGCCACGTTGCCAACCCCGGCGGAGGAAAATTTCTGCGCAAAGGGTGCTAAATTCGGACCGCACAATTTGCATGAAAACCGCCCTGGCTCGATGCAAACTGACGACCTCATTTTCGCGACCTATCACAATGCCGG
>DASYSQ010000284.1:0-3012 GCA_036003145.1 Pseudolabrys sp. | reverse complement strand
CCATAGGCGATGAAAAATGTTATGCTGATGATGCCAATCACACGAAGCGGCACGATTGTGCGCATCATGAGTGTGGCGACGTAGAACGCAGCGCCAACCAAAGCCAGCACATTCGCAGTATTGATATTCGCGATCGCGACTTCAATCACGCGATGGGCTACGGCGTCCCAGGTGAAATGATTGGGATCAAATCCAAGGTCGATAAAAATCTTGTCGAGGTGAAGGTTTTGCCCCAGAAAATTGTAGATGCGGCCTAAGATTGAATCCGGATCTGCGCTAAGCATGCTTCCCCCACGGAAATCTGCCGGTGGCACACGGTTCGCCAAGTTTCGCTTGATATTACAACGCGTACGCGCGGTAAGCGAGTGAACCTTGTCACATTACATGCAGCTGTCGGCCAGACAGCAGATGGGTGGAAATTCGCCATTGCCCCGGCGGCCGGCCCACCGACGATGCCGCAGGATGGGGCAGTTTGCATATCATCGGCGGCGCCCGAATCATCGGGGCCGGCAAACGGCGGTGCCTGCGTGTTTGGCAAACTACGTTTGGTCTTAAGCCGGCGCGGTCCAAAGGAGCCACGCCGACTCGGCTGAACCTTCAACTAGCTCGTCGGGACCACGTCGGGGGAGCCGCTTCGCGTAGTCATCACCGCGATGATACGCTGATTCGTGGGACCAGCGAATTTGGCGGGATGGTGCCGAGTATCGTTCCGAATTTGTTTGGCCGATCCGCACAGATCGCCGCTTTTTTTAATTAAAACCGGGACCAATTTCCTAAAGGGTTCAATACAGACAGCCGGTAAAGATGAGCTCCGACAAGAATACCTTTTCGCTCAGGGGCTCAGCATGGATCAGCCGAGGCAACAGTCGTCGCGCGCCGATATTTTGACCTTTCCGCATATGACGCGGAAAGACGAACAATTGCTGCAGACTGTCCTGAACAACATGTCGCAGGGCGTGCTGATGTTTGATTCCGAAACACGCCTAACGTTTTGCAACAAACGTTATATCGAATTGTACGGACTTTCTTCCGAAATCGTAAGACCAGGCTGCCATCTGCGCGATCTTCTTAGGCACCGAATCGAGCTTGGGAGCTTCGCGGACGACCCTGATCAGTACGTTGCCAGGCTCAGGGACGGCATTGCTGAGGGAAAGACATTCAATCAGGTCGTGAACTTGCCCGATGGACGGGCTTTTTCAGTCGTGAACAAGCCGATCCCTGGCGGCGGCTGGCTGGCCACCCATGAGGACGTAACCGAGCGCCAGCGATCCGAAGACCGCATCGCGCATATGGCGCGCCACGACGCGTTGACCGACCTTCCCAATCGCGTACTGCTGCTGGAGCAGCTCAATCACGAAATCAAACGGGTGAAGCGTGGCGAGTGCCTGGCGGTGCTGTGTCTCGACCTTGATCAATTCAAGAGCGTCAATGATGCGCTCGGCCACCATATCGGCGATGAACTCCTGAAGTTGGTCGGCGAACGCCTACGCGGCTGCACCCGAGAGCTCGACATCGTTGCCCGCATGGGCGGCGACGAGTTCGCCATCATCATGACCCAGATGGAGCAGGCCGCGGATGCGGCAACGCTCTCCAAGCGTATCCGCGACTCTGTGATCAAGCCCTATCAGATCGAAGGCCATCAGATCGTCACAGATATCAGCATTGGCATCTCAGTGGCGCCGATGGACGCGGTTGAATCGGACGAGCTTCTGAGGAACGCCGATATGGCGCTCTATGACGCGAAGGCTGACGGCCGCGGAACCTTCCGGTTTTTCGAACCAGAAATGAACACGCGCATGAAAGTGCGCCGCGAGCTCGAGATGGACCTCCGCAGGGCGCTGGCGAGTGAACAATTCGAATTGCACTACCAGCCCCTCGTGGTACTGGAAACGAATGAAGTCAACGCTTTCGAAGCACTGTTGCGATGGAATCATCCGACGCGCGGGCTGATTTCACCAGCTGATTTTATCCCCATCGCCGAGGAGACGGGACTCATTGTACCGCTTGGCGAGTGGGTGCTCAAAGCGGCATGCGCCGAGGCCGCCAGCTGGCCGGAACACATCAAGGTTGCGGTCAATCTTTCGCCCGCCCAATTGAACAGCCGCAATCTGGTCAGCATGGTCATGTCGGCGTTGAACGAATCCGGAATGGCGCCGCACAAGCTGCAGCTTGAAATCACCGAGACGGTCCTGCTTCAGAATACCTTCACGACATTGGCCACACTGCACGAGCTGCGCAAAATGGGCGTGCAGATCGCGCTGGACGATTTCGGAACCGGATATTCGTCATTGAGCTATTTGCGCAGCTTCCCGTTCGACAAGATCAAGATCGACCGGTCGTTCATTCAGGATCTCTCCAACGGTGCGGAACCGCTTGCGATCGTCAACGCAGTGGCGGGCCTCGCAAGATGCCTCAATATGACCTCAACGGCCGAAGGCGTGGAGACTCAGCAGCAGATGGACGTACTGCAATCGATCGGGTGCACCGAAATGCAGGGCTATCTCTTCAGCCACGCCAGGCCCGCCAGCGAAATCAGGCAATTCTTTGCCCAAGGCCCAATCAAAAATGCCGGTGCGGCCTGACAGAGAGCGCACGTTCGTTTGCGCTCAATAGGCTTGCAGTGCCAGCACACCGCCGGGACCGATCATTAGTCCCCAAGTCTCATCGGCGCCGACCTCAACGACGTCACTTTCGGACGGCCTGCCCGGCAGCTTGATCGAATATTTGTATTTGCCGGGTGGCACGTCGAGCATTGGGCCATCCGGGCTCTTGGTGCCGGCGCCAGCTGCGACATTGATGGTCTTGTTGTTGAACGTAATCGCCGCCGCTGCGCCATTGATGTTACCGAACATCACCTTGGCCTGGCCCGGCTTCGGCATGATGCCGGATTTGGCTACCGCATCGGGATTTCTCACGACCAGGCTCACGCTGGTTTCGCCGTCCTTGCGGCCGAGCTTGAGGACCGCCGGTCCCTCGGGGGACGCGTACGCAACGGCAGCGTTGTCAGGGGCT
>DASYSQ010000283.1:0-20148 GCA_036003145.1 Pseudolabrys sp. | reverse complement strand
GATATGGAGCTTGCCAAGCCCCGCGACGTTTGCGGCCCAACTAGCGGGCTTGCCACGATCTGTCGCGCGCTTTTGCAAGTGCTCGATATAGTCGGCAAACGCGGTCTCAAAACGGACGGCTTCGCGTTTCCCCGGCTCACGGCGATCTGCGGCTATTCGCCCCGCAATCTTGCGTGCCTGCTTGCGGGCTTGGGCAAGCGTCATCTTCGACGCATCACCTAGCACTCGGCTCGTATAACTGCGCTCGCCATGACCGATGCGAGTCTCATCGTAGAAGTGCCAAGTCGTCCGCTTCAATCCTTTGCGCAGCAGCAGGCCGCGCACGCCTGTATCGCGGATAATGTATGGGTGATCGGTTGGCCAAAGCACGATCGCGCGCATGCGGCTCTCGCTTAGCTTTTCAACTGTCTTGCGGAGCGTCATTCGATACAGCGCCCCCGCGCTGTTGCTCTACAGAAAAAGACCCGGCAGATATCCCGGCAGCGGCGGAAAAGTTTTTGCTCTGTTCCGGTCTGATCGGGCCATCTCGTGATTGAAATGGGCCTGATAAATCGCGTGAATACAAGGGTTCTAGTTAAAACAGCATTAACCATCGCACAAAATTCGGAAACCCGATAAGTTTCCCAAGCTGCATACGAGGGTTCGATTCCCTTCGCCCGCTCCAACGCCCGGCTAAATTTTTGCGGACGGTTTTACAGTCAGTTTTACAGTTTATGTTCGCCTTCCGATTTGTCGCCCCGCCAAAAACCAATACAAACCAAAATGTCTGCTTTCAGGGTAAAGCGGACATCCTGCAGACGCGCCACGATGTCTGCTTTTGACCCAAAGCGGACATTGCCGTGACGGGGTGTCTGTGACCCGAGGTCACAAGCGTCCTAAATCGGACTAGAGTGGGCGACCCATCGGAGGTTTCCATATGCGTTTTCCGCTTACGGTCGCTGCCCTGGTGCTGACCACAGTCACGGTGTTCGCACAGGCCCCCTACGCCGGGATGCAGACCCGGCCGATTAAGGCGCTCTCGGAACAACAGGTCGCCGACCTCCAAGCGGGTCGCGGCATGGGCTTCGCGCTTGCAGCCGAACTTAATGGCTATCCCGGGCCCGCTCACGTTTTGGAACTGGCGGACAAGCTAGACCTGTCAGCAGACCAGCGAGCCAAAGTTCAACACCTATTTGCATCCATGAAGCAGGAAGCATTACTGCTTGGCTCAAAACTCATCGAGCAAGAAACGGAATTGGATCGGCAGTTTGCGGGTCATGCGATCACTCCCGTGAGCCTCAAATCCGCGACGGCGGCAATCGCAATCACTCAAGGCGAACTACGCGAAACCCACCTCAAGTATCACCTCTCTACCGTGGCACTTTTGACCGCAAGCCAACGGCAGCGGTATTCCGAGCTGCGCGGATATGGCGACCACGCCGTTAACCCGATGCATCATCACGACTAAGAGTGGACTCCGGCCGGTCCGGTCATGGCTCTCTTGGCGACCCTGATGTTTTTGGTTCTCGCGGCGATCGCCGTGATCCACATACTTTGGGCATTCGGGTTGCGGTGGCCGGTGGAAAGCGAGCGCGGTCTGGTCGCGCTGGTAGTTGGCACCACCGGCCGCACCCGAATGCCTGGGCCAGTCGAATGCATCGCCGCTGCGGCTGCGATCTTCTGCGCCGGCCTGGTTGCTCTGGCGCTCGCCCACCCAATCGCGCTCCCCGGCGCAGCGGTGTTGCCGTGGGCCGGCGCGGCGGCGACCCTGGTGTTCGTAATCCGCGGCGTGGCTGCCTATCTTCAGGTGTGGCGCCGCCGTTTTGCCCAAGAGCCGTTCGCGACGATGGATCGAAATTGGTACGGGCCGCTGTGCCTGCTGCTGGCGGCTGGATTTATCGTGTTGATGATCGGACGAATGGCCAATTGAGCGCATCCCAGCTCCACATTTTCCTGATGTGCATCATGTCCGCTAATGACCCAAAGCGGACATGCGCGCTGCAAATGTCTGCTTTTGACCCAAAGCGGACATGCCGAATTCTGCAAACTGACCGCTAATACGGAGTGAGGGGGGTGCTGGTAACGCGCCACTCGTCCAGTTCCCAGTGTTATGTTGAGCAGGTACGATGCGGTGTCCTGATGGGTGGCAAATGAGAAGGCGCGAGTTCGTCACACTGATTGGCGGCGCGGTTGCCTGGCCGTTGGCGGCACAGGCGCAAAGGCCGACGATACCAGTGGTTGGATATCTCTCCGCTGGCACTTCCAGTAGTGACACGCGCCTGGTTGCGGCATTTGTCAAAGGGCTAGGCGAAACCGGTTACGAAGACGGCAAGACTGTACAAATTGTATATCGGTGGGCCGATGATCAGTACGATCGACTACCGTCGATTGCCGCCGATCTGGTTCGCCGCCAGTTGGTTGTGATCGCAGCGGTGACCACACCGGCGGCACGTGCGGCAAAAGCGGCGACGGCAACGATCCCGGTGGTCTTCAGCACTATCGCAGATCCGGTGCAGATCGGGCTCGTCACCAGTCTGAACCGCCCGGGTGGTAATGTTACAGGCGTGACCATATTAAGCGTGGAGGTCGGACCGAAACTATTGGAATTGCTACATGAGGCTGTGCCTTCGGCCACAATCGTCGCGTTGCTTGTTAATCCGACCAATCCTAATGCCGAGAGCCAGTCGAAAAATACTCAGGAGGCGGGTCTTAAACTCGGCTTAAAGATCCATGTCCTGAATGCCAGCACCGAACGAGATTTCGGTGGGGTCTTTGCAAAGTTGCGCGAACTGAAGGCAGGCGCGTTGGTCATAGCCCAAGACGTACTTTTCAATGGGCAAAGCGAGCAACTCGCAGCACTGACGGTCCGCCACGCGATTCCCGCGATTTATCCCCAGCCAGGTTTCGCGGCCGCTGGAGGTCTGATCAGCTATGGTGCCAGCGGGAGCGATGCTTGGCGCCAAGTGGGCATCTATGTTGGACGGATTCTGAAAGGCGAGAAGCCTGCCGAACTACCAGTTCAGCGAGCGACGAAGGTCGAGCTCATCATAAATCTCAGGACTGCAAAGGCGTTCGGCATCACGGTCCCTAACACCTTGATCGGACGCGCCGACGAGTTAATCGAATAAACTTCGCGAATGTCCGCTATTGGCACTTAGCGGACATGCCGAGTTGCGCTGCACATGTCCGCTTTTGGGGAAGAACGGACGTGACGTTTTGCACGGCAACGTCCGCTTACGACCCAAAGCTGACATTACGGGTGATCGGTCTATCTATCGGATTCTTTCAGGAAAGCTTATGGTTGCCTTCGCTTAGAATGCGAGTTGTCGTTGTGCTTGACGAACTTTCGAAGATCGCTCGAAAACTCGGTCGATTTGATACCGAAGATAGTCTTGTCCGCATGCTTGCGTCACTTGTGACGGCGTCTCGTGAATTTATTGGCGTAGCCGATCTCGAGGGCAACGCACTATTCGTAAACGATGCTGGTCGTGAGCTGGTCGGACTGCGAGACTTAGAAGCGGTGCGTTCAACCCGAATCATTGATTATTTCTCAGCAGACGACCACCGTAGAATTCTGGACGAGGTTTTACCGGCCGTTCGCGATAATGATTTCTGGGAAGGTGAACTGACATTTAGAAATTTTCAGACCGGAAAACTCGTACCGGTTCTGTACAACATCTTTCCAATTCGTGATTCAACAGGCGCAGTCACCGCGTACGGAACCGTGACGCGCAATCTGACTGAAAGTAAATCCGCCGAGCAACGGTTGCGTTCGCTGGCGTCTATCGTCGAGTCGAGCGACGATGCGATTGTAAGCAAGAACCTCGACGGAATCATCGCAAACTGGAATAAGGGGGCCGAGCGGATATTTGGCTACACTTCCGAAGAAGCGATTGGTCAGCCCACTACAATTTTGATCCCGGCAGACCGGCAAAGCGAAGAGCGTGAAATTCTAACGCGGATAAGACGCGGCGAGCGCATCGATCATTACGAGACTATTCGACAACGCAGGGACGGAAGCCTTGTCGTCGTTTCGTTGACCGTCTCTCCCGTCAGAAATGCGGAGGGTCAGATTATTGGAGCATCGAAGATCGCGAGGGACATTACCGAGCAGAAGCGAAGCCAGGAGCAAATCGCGACGTTGGCTCGGGAAGCAGAGCACCGAAGTAAGAACTTGCTCGCGACCGTGCAAGCAACTGTGAGGCTTTCTCAGTCCGAAACACCCGACGGTCTGAAACGGGCAATTGAGGGACGCATTCAGTCGCTCGCCAATGTCCACTCATTGTTTGTCAAGACGCGTTGGATTGGTGCCGATCTATCAACGATAGCGACACAGGAGTTCGCTCCCTATTCCGAGAAGAACCGCGTGCGCATAGACGGTCCGCCAGTGGTGTTAGAGCCTGATGTTGCTCAGATCATTGCTATGACCTTGCACGAGTTGGCGACCAATTCCGCTAAGTACGGTGCTTTGGCCGTGCCCGACGGCCAAGTCGAACTGAAATGGTCGCATGACGCGGACGGGCAGTTACACTTTCGTTGGACGGAGTCGAGCGGACCGAAAGTGCGAGAACCGACGCACAAGGGATTTGGCGGGCGGATTATTGAACAAATGATCGCCCAGCGGTCGGGAAAAACGCATTTTGACTGGCGTGCAGACGGTCTTGTCTGCGAAATTATCCTAAAGGTGTGAAGTACCCCCGTTTTTGCCGACACCTGCAATGTCGCTTTTGGCACAAAGCGGACATGCGCTAGTGCACCGCAAATGTCCGCTAATGTCCGCTTATGACCCAAAGCGGACATTTGGCGTTGTCTCGTTTGCGGCAATTCTCACTCGCCGCCCGGCCACAAAGTGCTAGGCTTTAGCGATTACACAAGGCGTGGTTGGTACGGGGGGCACATGCAACGACGCGATTTCATCAGCCTTCTTGGCGCGGCAGCGGCGTGGCCGTTCATGGCGCGCGCGCAACAGCCCGCCATGCCCACCATCGGGTACATGAGCGCACGCTCACCCGCAGATACCGTGCAGGTGTTGGAGGCCTTTCACAAAGGGCTCGGTGAGGGCGGGTTCGTTAGCGACCGGAACGTCAACGTTGAGTATCGCTGGGCCCACGGCGATTATAGCCGGCTGCCGGCACTCGCCGCAGAGTTAGTGCAGCGGCGCGTGACCGTGCTGGTGGGGACCGGCGGAGAACTCTCGGCTCGCGCGGCAAAGGAGGCGACTGCGACTATCCCGGTTGTCTTCAACATGGGTAGCGATCCGGTCGAGGCCGGCCTCGTCCAAAGCTTCAACCGGCCGGGTGGCAACATCACTGGGTCAATCATTCTGAGCGAGGCAATGGAGCAGAAACGCTTCGGTATTCTACAAGAGGCCGTACCCAACGTCGTTCTCTTCGGCGCTATCGTCAACCCGAACTATTCAGCGTCTGCGGATCAAATGAGCGATCTCGAAAGGGCCGCGCCGAAACTTGGCCGACAGCTTTTTGTCGCCAAGGCCAGCAACGATGCCGAACTGGATGCAGCTTTCGCCGCGCTATTACGCGAACGGGTTGGCGCTTTGCTGGTCGCCTCCGATCCCTATTTCGACACGCGCCGCCGCTCAATCATCGCATTCGCCGCGGAAAATCGGCTGCCCGCCATCTACCAATTCCGCGAATATGCCTTCGAAGGCGGCCTGATTAGCTATGGGCCAAGTATCACAGACGCGTACCGGCAAGTCGGCATATACGTAGCCCGCATCCTCAAGGGCGAGAAGCCAGCTGATCTTCCCGTCTTGCAGCCGATCAAATTCGATTTCGTCATCAATCTCAAAACCGCCAAAATGCTTGGTCTTATTGTGCCGCCGACATTGGTCGCTCGCGCCAACGAGGTGATCGACTGAATGGGGAATGTCCGCTCCTGGCACAAATCAGACATCGGCTAGTGCACTGCACATGTCCGCTTTTGACCCAAAGCGGACATCCGACCGGTTCGCACATCTCGGAAACTTTGCCAGGATTCATCCGAGCCGCTACGATCTTGCGATGGCGGCTTTTGGGGAATTTTAGGGGAAATGAAGCGACGCGATTTCATCACGCTGGTTGGCGGTGCGGCGGCTACGTGGCCGCTCGCCGTGCGGGCGCAGCAGCCGGACCGCACCTACCGTATTGGGTTTCTACTGCCTACCAATCGGCAGTCGCCGCCGGTCCAGGCACTGTTCGACGAACTGCGCCTCAACGGGTTTATTGAGGGACAGAATCTGATGGTCGTATCAGAAGGCTTCGAAGCCACTGACGACCGCCTCGCTGAACGAGCGCGATCTTTGATCGATACGAAGCCTGATGTGATTGTCTCCGGGCCCGAGCTGCCCTTGCGCACGCTTCAAAAGCTAACTCAGACCGTGCCTCTTGTTGGAATGACTGAAGATATGGTGGGGGAGGTCTGGTTACTTCACTGGCCCGTCCCGGCGGAAATATTACCGGCATAAGCCTTCTCTCTCCGGAGCTCGATGGCAAGCGCCAAGACATTTTGATTGACGCGTTGCCCGGTGCACGCCAGATCGCTGCGATGTCGGATTCCAAAGTTACGTCACCGCAACATCTGCAGGCTCTGCAGCGTGCGGCTCAATCGCGTGGTATCCAGGTTTCGATTTTTGGTGTCAGGAAGCCCGACGAAATTGCGGCCGCAATCGATGCTGCAAAGGCGGCGGGCGCCGAGGCGGCTAATTTTCTGGCGACACCGCTGTTCTCCCTTCCAGGTACTCGCAACAATCAAATCGTTATGGAACGGATTACCGCGCTGCGCCTTCCAGCAATTTTTCAGTGGCCTGAGACAGCGGAAGTAGGTGCGGTTCTTGGATATGGTCCGCGTTTTACCGACGTTTACCGTCAACGTGCGCAAATCGTGACGAAGGTACTTCGGGGAGCTAAGCCCTCCGATATTCCTGTAGAGCAGCCTAATCGTTATGAGCTAGTAGTAAATCTCAAAGCCGCGCAGGCGATGGGATGCCAGGTGGCCGCTGGGCTTGTTCTCCGTGCCGACAAGCTGATCGAATAAAAGGCAGCACAGTCGTGATGGAACGGGCAAGCCGATGATGTCTGCTATTGGCACAAAGCGGACATGCGTCAGTGCGCCGCGAATGTCCGAACAGATCGATTGATTGTGATGTCACTTCGGCGGGTTCACTGTGCGTCCCTGATCGGCCAGAAGCACACTCAGCAACGAATTGTGGACTTCGAGATGTCCGTTGTAATCAATGAACCCCAATTCACGGAACTTATTCATGAAGTGGCTCACGCGTGACCTAGTCGTGCCGATCATCTCAGCGAGTGTTTCCTGACTGATCTTTGCGAGAATTGGTTCCGGTCGGCCTTCCTTTCCAAAATTGGCCAGCAGCAGCAACAGCCGCGCAAGCCTTTTTTCGGTTGACTTGAAGAGCTGATCGACGAGGTCTTCTTCGACCCGGGCATTCCTCTCCAGAATATGCGCGACAAACATTTGTGAAAATGCGGGCTCGTCACGTATGACCCGTTGGATTTCAGTCTTCTCCACCCGCATCGTCTCGCAGTCCGTCATTGCAGACGCGGTCGCCAAACGCTTCGACTGCCCGACCAAGCATCCTTCGCCGACAAACTCGTCCACACCCAGCAGTGCGACGATGGCTTCCTTTCCTTGCTTGGATATGACGGCGACTTTGACTTTGCCCTTCTTGATATAGAAAACCGCATCGGCATCATCGCCCTGAGCAAAAATGACTGCTTTCTTCGAATGTCTGGAAATGTCGCGACCAAGGGCCGCCGTCGCTAAAAAAACTGCAGGATCAAACAGCGGCACTCCGTTTTTGCTTCGCTTGATGGGTCTTGATCTGGGCGCACGAGACATAGACGGCTTCCCCTCCACTCAGGCGGGAGCGCAATTGTCTCTCAGCCACCGACGCCTGGGCACAGAGCCGCTGTAGGTGATGCGGTATTGTACGCTTCCAGACATAGGGCACCAAGAAAATTCGAACGCCGTTGAATCGAGCAGATTGGTTCAGGGTCGCGTGAAAGCCTGCCTGGGCGTGAATTCCGCGCAAATTGAACTGTCAAAAGAGAGAAAAGTGGTCTGTTTGGATCAGCCATCGCCCTTTCGGGAGGGTAGCTTGTTCCATCACTGAAACGGCTTCGAGCCTCGGTGACTGAGAGACGCTCCAGCGCTCCCGCTCGTACTTCGGGAGGCCACTATGAATATCCAAAACATTTGCTTCGACGACGCCGCGACCTTGGCGATGGGCGAGGCGTTCGACCGCGCTTGCAAAACGCTTCGCAACTTCGGGTCTGCCGTGCCTGCGATTATCGCGGATCGGATAATTGAAGCCGCCAAGAATGGCGAACGCGATCCCAGGCGTCTCTACGAACAAGCATTAAAGGCGTTTGGCTTCGAGGATAGGTCGATGCTGCGTGGGCCGCGATTTTCTCTCCCAGCCTATGCTTCAGTACCGCACGCAGTATGATTTAGAGAGCCCAGTCAATCTCCGTAGCCGGGCTCTCGCCTCAGGTGCATTCTTTCGCGTTGGGCAGGCCCTTAGCTACATCCTTGTCGCCAAAAGCTCCATGTGAGCCGATAACGGCCTTTTGCAAATAGCTCGACTGTTTTCAGTTAAAAGAATTACCCGCATCGGACTCACTCACGAACCCGCTGTAATAGCCGGTCGCGCAAAACGGGACACCACCCAACCCGTTAAAACCGCCGAGCAACGCGATAATGCCGCACGGGATGTCGGCTTTCGGGGCAAGAGCGGACACTCCGCGCATTGGGTTTTCTCGGGTGGAGAAGGAAGTGAAGGGAAACGCTTTCACCGGATGTAGTAAGCGGCAGCAAATAGTATGCAGGCAAAAACCAAAGCAAATAGTACGCGATCTACGGCGCTCAAGTAGGCTCTACGTGGGTCCACAGCGTTCGGCATTAAACTACATCATCGATTGAAGCGGTGGTGAGCGAAGCACGACCAAGGATTTGGTGGGTCCGCATCGGCCACAGAGGTAGCCGTGAATTTCAAATTTGGCGTGCAGAGGGTGCGGTTCAATCTCTGCAAGAATGGTCTCGGCGCCGCACACCGGGCACGCGTTTGTAGCCTGGAGTATCGGCGGCTTGGATTTGAGCGACGCATATTGAAAACGCATATACGTTCCCTTCGCCCGACGCGTGTGCGGTGCGGTTCGAGGATACTCGATCAGCAACTATTGTTAAAATTGAATCGAAACACTTGGGCGCTTGGCTTTGGTATTTCGAACCATTCTGTTTCCTCAAATTCGAATAAAGAATCTGTGCAAAATTGCTCATGTGACCTGATTGTCCACAGATTTTTCACGAAGTTTCTGCCGAAAGAAAGTGGTTAGCTTAGCCACTGCGCCTTGAAATCCACCATCGCTTGTTCGCGTGTCGGTGAATAGCCGCGGCTTTGGATCGTCGGCGGGTACTCCATTGCGGTGATCGTCCACATCCAGTTGCGATCGGGCGGCGATTGCGGCGATAGGAAAATTCGACCGATCACGCGACCGCCGTCGAGCACGACATGATCGTCCTTATCGCCGAAACCGAAATAGCGTTTTGTGGATGCGAGAGCTAACGGCATCTAGGGGATGCGGCTCTTGTTTGCGGGTTTGAGAACTAGTGCTGTCATCTGAGGAAAGACCAATAAACCTAGCGAATTGAATTGAACCATATAGTGGCGGCCGGCGTATTCCCCGTGAAGTGGAATGCGCCATGCCGTACAGGGGGATCAGTCCTGAAGTTTGTCCGCAATGCGGCGGCGAACTGGAATGGAAAGCAAGTGTTGATCGCCTCGAAAAGAGGTCAGAAATTCGGTTTTTCCAGTGCAAAGGCTGCGATCACGTTCATACGTCCGAAAAGAAATATTCAGATTGCTAGCGTATACGTCTTTTGGCACTGGAGTTTGGTGTCCGGCACCCGACATAAACACTACCACCGGCCGAAGCTTTGCCACAGGTGTCGGTGACTGAGAGACGCTCCAGCGCTCCCGCCTGCAAGAGCAAGACGGGGTCGTTATGCAAGAGCCTCAGTACATTCTAGGCGAACTCAAAGTTGAGCATCCACAGTGCGACGATTGCGCAGCGCCGATGTGGCTCACTCGGCTTGAGCCTGACAAGCCGGATCACGACGTGCTCACGTTCGAGTGCAAGTCATGTGGTACGATTGTGATCGAGGTCGTCAAACGCAAGTAGGCCGCCAGATTGGCGGTGACTCGCGCTCAGGATGGAATTTTCTAATCAAAATCGGTTATGCAGGCGGGGCACTCGAAAGTGTGTCGATCAGGATCATCCTGTTTGTTTGCTGCAATCCAAACAAGCCGAATCAAGGCGCCGCCCGTCGGACAGATCGGTCGTTCTACCGTCCGTTCTGGAAAAGAAATCGTACTGAAAGGCGCCACGGGAGATCTCGTTCGTTAGGGTGTGCCGGTCGCATGCCGACCAGAGATGCCGCGCTTACCCTGCGAATGTTAGCGTTCTGGTCTTGGTGCGCGTCATCGCGGCCTACGGTAAAGTGAGTGCTTTCGCAAATAGTCCCGAACGTTAGATACCAACGGTCCAACCACTTCCACCGCTTTGTTGAGCTTGGTGGGGGACTGGCCTATTTCTCGGGCCCAATGTCGCATCTCGGCAGGCGAGTGGATATCGATTCGCTTTGGGTCAGCGGGACCCCGCAACAGGCCGTCATTTTTAACGGCTATCATCGTAGCCAAACCGCAGCGGCGATTGCAATCACAAGCAGAGCCGGTACGACCACAGGTGGAACAAACCAGGCCAACATTTGATTCTCCCGCAATAGGACGCCCCGCGCCTCGCGATTTTTGGCGAAGGCGGATGATAGCAGCGCGACTTTTCGGCTAGGGACGGAGCGCTTCAACGCTTCGACTTAAGGAACCGTGCACCCAATTGCTAGCAATGTCGAGGAACTATGCGCGCGATACTAAAGATGAGGATGGCCGAACGCCGGCGAAAACGGAATAACCGAGGTCCATGATCACCGTATTGGACCTATGAACCAATAGCCTCTCCCTCAGCACGATCGGAAGAGCTTTCGACGTCCTTATGATCGTGTAGGAAACGCGCAATTTGCCCGCGCAACGTCGCCGTCTTCAACAATTCGCCCAGCGAACCTGCGGTATCAAACAACTCGCGCTGAAGTTTCGTCGGAATCGTGTTCCACTGCATGATGAGAGCAGCTCCGAGGCAGCGAAGAATATGCTCCTCGATTTCGGCGACAGTCCTGTGGTCGGCCGACTTTCCGCCCTCCTGCGAATCGATGATCTTGTCGAAATTGGCCGCCAGCCAATCTTCGTTATGTGCCAATTGGCTAAAGCTCTGCTTCGATCTCTGAAACTCTTTTATTTCCCTTGGATTGTCGGTGTTCTTGAGTAATTCGGCGTATTCCGCCGCTTTTGCCCGAAACTGATTAGCTGTGAACATGAAAGTTTCTCCTCCGCGACACAGCGCGAGCGACGATGCTGCCTTTTGGATGCTGAAAACGTATATGGGGATACTCAGGTCGCATTGCGATGACGATTGCGGGCTGGCCATCGGTAACTTCACCCGAGACCGCCGGTCCGCGTCGTGCGAATGTCCGCTTTTGGCACAAAGCGGACATCCCCTGGTATCACCTCGACCTATCGGTGCGCTGCTTTAGGTCGTACGATACCTGTCTAAGTTTCAGAGGCGTAAATGAGACGGCGCGAGTTCATCACGTTTCTCGGAGGTGCGGTGGTTGCCTGCCCGCTTACAGCGCGTGCGCAGAAATCGCTGCCGCGCATTGGGTGGCTTGTGTACGGCGGAGCAACATTGGGTCCAATCGATCGGTCGTTGAAGGACGCACTCGTTCAGACCGGACTCGTTGATGGCCGCAACATTGAAATTGTCTTCCGCTATGCCAATGGCAAACCGGATCAACTTGCGGGATTAGCCTCCGAACTTGTCGCGCAAAAGCCCGACCTTCTGGTCGCCATTGGCGGTGATGTTATCAAGCCGCTGTTCGAGGCAAGCAAAGGCGGCATACCCATCGTCGGTGGCGTTAGCGATAACCCGATGCGGGCGGGAATTGCCTTGTCCCTTGCTCGGCCAAGCAAGAATTTCACCGGTGTCACGTATCTCACGGATGAAATGGCGGCCAAGCGCATGGAACTCCTCAAGGAAGTGGCACCCGACGCAAGGCGCGTTGCGGTGATATTTAATCCTCAGCATTTTGACGACGAAGTGACATTTGCGCGTCGCGGTGCTGAATCCCTTGGCATCGCGCTAACGACCCACCCGATAAACAACGCCGCCGATCTCGATGCGGCGCTGCTCGCGGCGAGTGCGGGAGGCGCCGATAGCCTGTTCATCATCTCGTCGCGATTGACCGGCGTTGTTGCTGACAGAATCGCTCAGTATGGCCAGGAACGTCGCCTCCCCGTGATTGCTTCGTGGCGCGAGTTCGTGGACAGCGGTGCTTTGTTGTCCTACGGGCCGAGCCGGGTTTTCGAGGCCAAACGTCTGGCGGGCTATGTGCAAAAGGTTTTGAATGGAGCAAAGCCTGCCGATTTGCCCATCGAGCAACCCGTGAAATTCGAACTCGTGATCAATCTCAAGACCGCAAGGACGCTTGGTCTCAACGTATTGCGTCCGCTGCTCGATCGTGCCGACGAAGTGATTGAATGAGATGGCGGATGTCTGCTTCTGGCACCAAGCGGACATTGGCTTGTGCGCTGCACATGTCCGCTTATGACCAAAGCAAACACCGTGCTGATTTGTCGCAATGAACCGCTCTTATTCGAGCACCCTAGTACCGTTCGGGCGTTTTCCCTTGAAAGCATCAAGTGCTTCGAGCCACGCGCCGTGTCAGCTTGCTTTGTTGAGTACAATTGTACCGTGGAGGCGGCCGTGCATTTGAAATACCTGCTTTCTATTTGTGTATTTGTTGTTGCAGTTGAGCAAGCGAAGGCCGATACGATCGATTTTAGTCAGTTCGGGCCGCAAAATACCCAATTAAACAGCCCAGTCACCGGCACGACAACCGGTGGCGTCGGTGTGACATTGACTAGCCCCATCGGCTCTTTTTTTACGAGAGTTGAGGGTGACAGCTGGCAGGGCATTTTTCCATCGGGTGCGGCATTGCTCTGGGATGGAGATCACTCTGGTGTCGTATCCCTGACGTTCGCCACTCCTATCCAATCGCTCACGCTTGCAGCTCAGGCCGATGCCGCAGGACCTTTCGTTCAAACAATGCAAGCCTTTGACGCTGGCAGCACGCTGCTCGATACGAAAACCTCCCCGACGATTAACAACTGCCAAGATCTCAGCTGCGAAGGCACCCACGCCTTTCTGACCGTCGTCGGCTTGAACATCACAAGGGTGGACGTTTCGGTATCACATGATAGCTCTGGCTTCGCGCTGTACGGTGGTGCTGGAGTTAATCCAGTCCCAATACCGGGAGCGCTCCCGCTTTTCGCTGGTGGTCTCGGCCTGATCTCTCTGCTCGCCAAGCGCAAGAGCCGTAAGGGCGCCGCAGCTTTCGCATCGGCCGCCTGATCAAACCAGTAAATGAATTTCAGGGAGACCGCCGCGAGGCGGTCTTTCTGTTTGTGCAATTCAAGCCGCGAATGTCCGCTTCTGGCACCAAGCGGACATTGCTGGTTTGACCTGATACGATGCCTTGTCCTGAACATCGGGGGCGGGGATGCGAAGGCGCGAATTCATCAAAGCGCTTGCAGGTTCTGCAGCGGCGTGGCCACTTGCCGCGCGTGCGCAACTGGCGACGATGCCGGTGATTGGATATCTCGATGTGAGTTCGCCTGACGGGTCAGGACCAATCGTTGCAGCATTCCGTAGAGGCTTGGCCCAAACCGGCCAGGTCGAGGGCAGCAACGTCGCTATTGTGTATCGCTGGGCGGACGGCCACAACGACCGATTGCCGGAACTAGCAGCCGATTTGGTTCGTCAGAAAGTAAACGTGATTGCCACGCCGGGCAGCACTGCTGCCGCGCTGGCCGCGAAAGCGACGACTTCAACCATCCCCATCATATTCGCGACAGGAGCCGACCCGGTTGCGGCAGGATTGGTTCCTACTCTGAACCGGCCCGGCGGTAATGTAACGGGTGTGGCCACCTTGAACGCGGAGGTGGGGCCGAAACGGCTGGATCTGCTGCGCCAGGTAAATCCTGCGGCCAGTAACGTCGCGCTCCTTATCAATCCGACCAACCCTGCTATTTCGGAGCCGCTGTCGAGAGACGTACAGGCGGCAGCTCGCACACTTGGGGTACGGCTCCACGTGCTTCATGCCAGTAGCGACGGAGAGATCGAGGCGGCTTTTGCTGCTTTGCGCGGACTGCAAGTTGGCGGACTTGTGATAGGTTCCGACCAATTCTTCAACAGCCGGAGCGGACAACTCGCCGCACTCGCGCTCCGGCACTCGCTTCCGGCGATCTACCAATACCGGGAGTTCACAGCCGCCGGCGGATTGATCAGCTATGGCGCCAGTCTCGCCGACGCATTCCAACTGGCCGGCATCTATACCGGCCGCATTCTCAACGGCGAAAAACCTGCAGACTTGCCGGTCCAGCAGTCAACGAAGGTCGAGATGATCGTTAACCTCAAAACCGCCAAGGCGCTCGGCCTCACCGTTCCGCCAGCGTTACTCGTGGCCGCCGACGAGGTGATCGAGTAAATGGCGCGATGTCCGCTATTGGCACTTCACAGACATTGCCTAATGCGCCGCTCATGTCCGCTATTAGGGGCGAACATGCCATTTTGCACTACAAATGTCTGCTTTTGACCCAAAGCGGACACCGTCTCGTTTCCGGTTGCCCCCTTATCGCACCGGGATTATGGGGACGGGCCTTGTGGGAGGGCCGCTCGACAAGCACATCCCCGACATCTTTCCGTGTGATAGTTTGAGCCACTACCATGGCTTGCCCCCAGCGCACGGAGGAGGATGACAACTCTCGATTCCCATTCTCCGGAGCAGATGCAGTCAAAGCAACTGCGATTTGACCACTATGTCCTGGACTTGGAGCGCGGCTGTCTCCTTCGAGACGGCAAGGAGATTGCGCTTCGGCCAAAGACCTTCGCGGTCCTGCAATACCTTGTCGAAAATTCTGGTCGTCTTGTTTCAAAGGATGAGCTTTTTGCGGCGGTGTGGCCGAACCTCGCCGTTTCGGATGACGTATTGGTACAGAGCATCGGCGAACTGCGGCGGGCGCTTGCAGAGGATGGGCCGCGCCTGATCAAGACCATTCCGCGACGGGGTTATCGATTTGAATCGGGTGGATCGGTTGCTGCTTCACTTGGTTCCTTAATCGATGCGGCACCCACATCGCCCGCTGACGGCGATGTGCCCAAATCGCTGGGGCCGAATACGCGCGCGCGCACAGGATTGGTTGCTTCGCTCGCTCTCTTTGTTTTACTCGCCGCGGGAGTGCTCTGGAGCGGTACCGGGATCGGATTGAAATTTCTGAACGCCCTGGGATACGCCGACCGGTCCACAAACAAGAGCCCCGAAATTGGAGCGAAGCCCGCAGTCGCCATTCTTCCCTTTGTAAACCAAGGCGATGATTCAACCCGCGAGTATTTCGCCGACGGGTTGACGCAGGACATCATCAGCGCATTGGGCCAGTTTTCCGAATTGACAGTGATGTCGTGGAACGCCGTTTCCCCATTTAAGGGCAAGCCCGCCAGTCCCGGCGAGATCGCACGGAGTCTCGCGGTGCGCTACCAGGTCGAAGGCAGCGTCGCTCAGGCCGGCGACCGAGTGCGGGTAACCGCGCAACTCGTCAATACGGATGGACAAGTGCTTTGGTCGGCCCGTTTCGACGAGGCGCTTGCCGATCTCTTTGTCTTGCAAGACAAGATCACGGCCCAAATCGCCGGGGCCATGGCGATCCGTGTTTCGCAGGCCGAACAACGGAGGGTGTTCGCCAAGCCGACCGAAAGCCTTGAGGCCTATGACTACGTGTTGCGCGCCCGGCCGGCACTTCTGCATCCCACGCGCATAAACCTTGTGCAGGCACGTACCCTCCTCAGGCGCGCGATCCAGCTCGACCCGAACTATGCCGCCGCCTACGCCGCGCTCGCTGAAACCTATTATGGCGCCCTGCCGATGGGCTGGGCGGAGTCACCGGTAGACTTCCTGAATCGCGCGGAGGAAATGGCGAACAAGGCGCTCAGTTTGAATAATTCCGACGTACGGGCGCACGTCATCCTCGGTCGCATTCATATCTTCTATCACCAGTACGACGAGGCCAGGGCAGAGCTGGACCGTGCGATCGCGATCAATCCGAACGACGCCAATGGCCTCGCCGGGCGCGGCAATATCCTGATGTGGTCGGGGCAGACGGATGCGGCGATCGAGACATTGGAGCTGGCGCAGCGTATCGATCCCGAGCTCAATCCGTTCGATCGCTTTGCGCTCAGCCTCGCCTATTACCTGAAAGGGCGATACGACGCGGCGGTCGAACAAGCCGAGGTCAATCTCCGCAATACCTCCGGCGCTAACTTCAGCCGCATCGTGTTGGCGGCCGCCTATGCGGAGCAAAATCGGGCCCAGGACACGGCGCGGATCGTGACGACGATACACCGCATTGATCCGACCTTTGACGCGAAGGAGTTCGGGACCAAATTTCTAAGTTCGGTCGATCTCGAACATTTGCGCAATGGATTGCGCAAGGCCGGCCTCTTGACTGAAGAGGCCGGCCGCGCCCGGTGATCGCTACTCCTTTGGAAGGATCGAACGGTTCTGGTTTGCTTTGGCGATATTGCTGACGAGATTCTTCTGGAAGAGTTCGGGCCCAAATGGGGCCGCTTTGCCAAAGACATAGAGCTTGCCGTCGCTGATCAGCCAGTTTTCTGGATTCGCCACGACGACCTGGTTCAGGGCGAGGGCCATTGCGCAGAAATTGCCAAATTGCGGGGCGTAGTGCACGGGATCAGCCTTGAAAAGATCGCGGTGCTCCGCGCTCGCAAACCGGTAGCGGTGCTCATCCCATTCAAATTCGAACTGCGGCGACCCGGGCGTGGGCTTTCCGTCGGTGAAGTAGGCGACGGGGTCGTAGCCCTTGATTGCCAGCGGTATTTCCGCGGCTGTCGACGGTATTGAGGCCACGAGCGGGGAGACCGCGACCAGCAGAGCAAAGCGAATGGCATTCCTTCGGGAGTGAGCATGCATGGCAGAATTTCCTTTGAGTGGCCCGCCGAGGTGCCGGGAGCCCAATGTGAAGCCTCAAGACGCCGGCCAGCAAATCGCATCGGGCGGGCGCCGTAACGAGAGAAGCTGAAGGAAAGACCGAAAAAATTCCGAAATTTCCCGGCGAAAGGCACTTCGCATCGCGAACTCCAGTAGCGATTTTATTTCCTGCCCCTCACCATAGCGCCAATTATGACTCGCGTGCCCTGCCCACCTCTTCAAATCTCGGTGTTATTTCGGCGATTCCTTCGGTTTTTTTCGTTACGGCGAGCGGCCGCTCCTGTTAGTTCGCTGTTAGCCGGTTTCGTGCCGGCGCGAGTGGGCGACGTCATATAGGGAGCAGAACAATGAAACTATCCTGTGCCCCGCATTTGATCGCGTTGGCGCTTTCGCTCTATGCGATTGCACTGACTTCGCCGCCGTCCGCTGCGGCGCAGCCGCAATATGTTGTCAAGCCGCTCGTCCAGAAGAAAATCAATCAACTTCCGCCCGGCCCGCTGTACTGGCGAGTGGAAAATTTCCCCACATTGGCGGACGCGCAGGCCGCCGTAGGCCCCGACGGATGGAACCCCGCTTCGGTACGGTATGAGACGACGACGTCGATGATTGCCGAGCTGGCCGGTAAGGTCTGGGTCTTCACACTGGGCACAAAGGACGGCTCTACACCCGGCGGAACCAAGGTCGTCGAGATCGGACCCGTGCCGGCAATCACCGCGCCTGAATATTTGCTGCGCGTCAACTACGGCTCCGGACCGCCAGGCGCTGAAACGCCGGTGCACATGCATCCCGGTTCGGAGGCCTTTTATGTCGTCGCCGGACGACTGGGCCAAAGGACCCCGCATGGTGTGGCCTATGTCGAGGCAGGCCATACGATGAATGGGCATTCTGCGGAGATGCCGATGCAGGTCTTCAACGGCGGTACAACTGACCTGACCGCCCTGATCATGTTCGTGGTGGATGCAACCAAACCGTTCTCGGTGCCGGCCAAATTGCCGTGAAATTTAACGACTATCGAACGTCCGCTATTGGCACTTAGCGGACATTGGCTTGTGCGCTGCACATGGTTTTATTGCGCCACATTAATATGATCAGGCGGTAGGCCTGCCTGATACCGCTCATACATTGCTGTGTATGAGGCTTCGATATGGCTTGTGAAAAGACGGGTGTTGAATAGCGGTTTTGCGAGCCGATTTTGCGAAAGCTTATGTTTGATCACTGCTAATTTTTCGGGAGCTGTCGCAAGTTCAATTGCGAGCTCTATATAATCTCGCCGCGTTGATGTGATGAGTTCAGGTAGCCCAATTGAATTCAGCAAGCTTGCCGCTACTCTTCCGGCAAACGTCTCGCCGATTTGAGTCAACACAGGTAAGCCTGCCCACAAAGCATCGCTAGCAGTCGTGTGAGCGTTATATGGAAGCGTATCCAAAAAAAGATCGGCGCATTTGTGTCTTGCTAAATGATCGAACAGTGGCACGCGGGACGCAAAGATAAGCCTGTCGGGATCTACACCTCGGGCTGCAGCTTCCTTTCGCAGGTTGGTGGTAGCTGTCGTATTGTCTTCCAGAAGCCAAAGAACGCTTGCATCGACGCGTTGGAGAATATGCATCCAAGAATCAAAGGTATCCGGAAGGATCTTATAGGTCTGATTGAAGCAGCAAAAAACAAATGCATTTTCGGGAAGCTCAACCTCTGCTCGACTTGGAATTCTGGGCCCGGTAGCAAGCCTTTGGTCGGCAACCCAATAAGTGTCGGGGAGCCACACAATTTTTTCTGAAAAGCTGGATACATTTTCGACGGGAACGACAATGCGGTCGGCAATTATATAGTCAATATATTCGGCGCCCATCGTGCCTGGAAATCCCATGTAACTTGCCTGCACGGGCGCAGCCCGACAAGCGAAAATGTTCGGTCTACTGTTTTGAGTATATCCGTTCAAGTCGATTGCAATGTCGATTTCTAACTCACGGATCAAGTTCGCAACTTTATCGTCGCTCATTTTGGACACATCCAGGAATGTTCCAAATGCCCGCTTTATTCTTTGCCCGATTTCGGACGGATCTTCCGGCTGCAGGGAAATGGCGGTCAGATCAAAGCGGCTCCGGTCCTGAGCTTCAATAAAGCCCGAAATCAAAAAGGACATTGGATGTTGACGAAAGTCGGCTGAGACGTACGCGATACGAATCTTGTCATGATTGTAGATCTCTCCTTGCCAGATTGGCGTGTCAGAGGCCGGACATTTCTGAGAAACCCAAAACTTTGCACATTCGATCTGCTCTTGCGTTGATGATGAAACGCTTAGAAAATCGAAAGGCTGAAAATAAATGTTTTTGCCCTTTCCGCCGGCGACAAGACGTTGATATTCGGCTGAAAAGTTATTCCAATCGCAGAGACGCATTTTGCAATGCATACGCTCGCCCTCGGCGAACTCCAGATCAAGCTTGAGAGCGAGCGCCCTATCGTAGGCAGTGATTGCCTCATCGTAGCGCTTGAGCGACGCAAGTATATTGCCAATTCCGGCGTGTGCTTCAGCCAGATTGGGCTTTAGCACTGTCGCTTGATTGTAAGCAGAAATCGCGTCGCCCTGGCGATTGAGTGCGCGTAACGCGTTGCCGCGACCAAACCACGCTTCGGCAAAATTTGGAAAAAGCGCCAATGCTTTATCAAAGCTCTCAACTGCTTCATCAAGCCGTTTTTGTTTAAGCAGGTAAAATCCATAATTCACATGGCAAGGCGGAAACTTCGAATCTATCAACAGTGCCGCGCGAAAGAACTTATCGGCGTCCTGATACTTTCCGTTACCCGAACAAACGATCCCCAGCATATGAAGGGCATCGAAATGTTTGGGGTCGGCAGTAATGATTTTTCGATAAAGGTTCTCTGCCTCGGAAACTTTACCAATCTGATGGGCCTGTATCGCCTGATCGAATAGTAATTTCATGGAACCGGCGGTCATATTGAACGATCGATATAAATTTTAGCGCG
>DASYSQ010000282.1:0-30459 GCA_036003145.1 Pseudolabrys sp. | reverse complement strand
AGATTCGCCGATATGGAAGCGCGGAAAATGCTCTTTCTCCAGCAAGACAACGGATTTACGCTTCTGAGCGAGCAGCGCCGCGATCGTGGAACCAGCGGGGCCGCCACCAACGACAACAACATCGCACTCTCGACAATTTTTCACTGCAGGTGCCGCCTACGAACCGCTGATTGGGAGAGATCATGAATGGTGGCATAACGCCGTGCCGTCATTGTGGCAAAAACGCTTCCGACGACGTGGTTATCGACGATGTCAGCAACTGGCTGTAAATACCTGTGCGCATCTTTGTGCCGCCGCCCCTGAGGCAGCACTGCACTCATCACGGTTGCGTGAGAAACGTGATCGGTTTGCAAGCTGTTCATTCTCCTAAATCTACACACGTGATCGTCGTCCCGGCTGAAAATACCCCGCACAGGAGCGGCAATGGTCTCTGCGGCTGAAACCCAGACGTCGACTGTCACGGCTGCGGTCTGGACCGGCTTCGCCATGATGTGCACCGGCATGTTTATGGCAATTCTTGATGTTCAGGTCGTTGCCACGTCGCTGCCGACCATCCAACGATCTCTGAATATCGCGCAAGATCAAATGAGCTGGATCCAGACTGCATATTTGATCGCAGAAATCATCTCAATTCCGCTCACCGGATTCCTGACACGGGTACTGACGATGCGGTGGCTGTTCACCGTGGCCGTCTCGGTGTTCACGCTTGCATCGATTGCTTGCGCTGCCAGTGGAAGCTTTTCGTCGCTGATCGCGTTTCGCATATTGCAGGGATTTTCCGGCGGCACGCTGATCCCGGCGGTCTTCTCGGCGGTCTTTCTACTTTTTCCGGTTCGGCTCCAGCCCCTCGCGACCATGATTGCCGGAGTCCTGGCGGTTCTCGCACCGACTGTGGGACCGGTTGTGGGCGGCTGGATCACCGAAACTTATTCCTGGCCGTGGCTTTTTCTGATCAATGTTCCGCCCGGGATTATCGCCGCTTCGGTAGCGGCGATATCGCTGCCGAAAGAGCGGCCGTCCTTCGATCAGCTTCGTCATCTGGACGTGGCTTCGTTGGGGTTGGTGGCTGTTGCCCTGGCTGCACTGGAAATTGCAATCAAAGAGGCTCCGGAGCGAGGCTGGACGTCGCCTCTGGCTGCCGGCCTTCTTGGCCTATCCCTGACGACGGCTGTGGCATTTGTCGGTCGAACCCTGCGCTCGCCAAACCCGCTTGTCGACCTGCGCACATTTCGTGATCGAAATTTTTCGATCGGATGTCTTCTCAGTTTTGTGCTTGGAATGGGGCTTTTTGGATCGGTCTATCTGATGCCGGTTTTTCTGGCCTATGTGCGGGCGCACAATGCACTCGAGATCGGCAAGATCATGCTGGTGACCGGCGTGGCGCAGCTTGTCGTTGCCCCCGTTGCGGCGGCCCTGGTGCGTCGTTTTGACGAACGGCTATTGACCGCGGTCGGCTTCCTGCTCTTCGGAATAGGGCTGGGTCTGAGCTCCGTCCAAACGAGAGTCACAGACTTCGATGAAATGTTTTGGCCTCAACTGGTGCGTGGTTGCGCCATCATGTTTTGCATTCTGCCTCCCACGCAGCTTGCCCTCGGACAATTGGCAAAGACCGCCATCGCCGATGCCAGCGGCTTGTTCAACCTCATGCGCAATCTCGGCGGCGCTATTGGAATTGCGATAATCGATACGGTCATCTACACACGCGCGCCTGAACATGCGCAGGCTCTCATCAGTCGTCTTGCTGCTGGTGATTTGGATGCAGCGGGGATGCTTGGCATTCCGGCTGACGCATTAAGCTCCGCGCTGCTCGACGCCGAAAAGCAGGCCATGCTGGCTCCGCTCGTTGACAAGGTGGCCTTTGTCGAAGCCATCAACGATGCCTGGGCTCTGATCGCGGTTGCGGCGCTGGCCGCACTCCTTGTACTGCCGTTGGCAAGGCGCACGCCAAAGCCCGAGACAGCGGTCCTGCATTAATAAAAGCCGCTAAACTCAACCCAATGCGCGCGTGCCGTCGTCGAATAGCTCATCGACCGCAAACATTCGCGGGATCAGCTTCTGGCGGACGCTGTAGTCGATGATGATTTCAAGAGAGCGGCGGTTGGCCTCAACCCCGAAACGCCAGGGATCGAGGAAACCGCCATCGGGCGGCGGCGCCACGGCGCGCCGGCTCTCACGCAGCATGCGGTAAATCTCTTTTACGAGATCGGGGCGCGATTTTGCGATCGTATTGCGAACGACCATCATGTGGTTGATCGGGACGCCGCCGTGCATTTCTGCCCACGTGCGCGCCTCCGCGTCGGCATTGGGAATAAGGGGCGCGAGCCGCGGATCAGGCAACTTGTCGCCGACAATGGCGGCGTCGAGCTCGCCGTCGAGAAGCATCTGCAGCAGCGTCTTGCCCTCAGGCGCACGCGTGACGAAATCGGGATCCTTGAATTCAGCAAGATGCGGATCCTCAAATGTGACCCAGTGGACCTTCGCGGGATCAACGCCGTAGTCATCGCTGAGAAAGCCGCGTACCCAGGCGCCCGTCGTCTGCGTATAGGCGCGTACACCGACCCGTTTGCCTGCAAGGCCGGACGCACCTAGAGGGCCGCGTTGCGGATTGTAAGCGATCGTGTGGTGCTGACCGCGGCCGAGCACTGTTGCCGGAAAGAGCACGTAAGGCTTGCCATACGCCTTCGCCTGCAAATAGGTGACAATTGCCAATTCGCCTAGATCGAACGCCGCTTCGCGCACCAGAGGCTTGAAGGCTGTGTTCGAAACCTTCACGTCGGCGAAGTCAAAGTCGACGAGACTGGACGTCGTCTCACCTTTCTTGAGCGCCATCGTGTTCGGATAATCTCCGAGCAGTGTGTACAACCTGGTCTTCTCGACGGTCGACGTCACAGATTCTCTCCTCAATCCGCGAGCACCGGGTAAAGCGCCCGCGCGGTCTTGACAAAGATCCAATCCTGATCGGCATTCGGCAAGCAGGTTAGCGATTGTCGCGCAATGTCCAGGAGTTGCGGCAGGCTGCCTTCGCTGGAAGGATAATTTGATCCCCAGGCAAGCCGCGCCGCGCCGAACTCAGAAACCAGGCGCGGAAAAAAGGTTTCAGGCGTGGCTTTGCCACGGCGGGATTCGGCGAAAATGCGCGGCGTAAGTTTAAGGTAGACATTGGAGTAACGCGCGAGGGCAAACAGGCTGGCGGCGGCATTGTAGGGCGGTCCGTCGGCCAGGTCCGGACGCGCGCAGTGATCGAGAATGATGCGCACCTTCGGAAAGCGTTCGGCCATGCGGATCGCCTGCGGAATGGCCTTGGCCGACATCTGCAGGCAGATCGAAAGGCCAAGCTCGCTCGCACATGCCCAGGCGGGGTATGACTTCGGATCGTCGAGCCAGTCCGCCTGCTCGGACATGGTGCTGCCGAAAGTGAAAAGGCGCATGCCGGTTAAGCCTTTGGCCCGCCAGCGGTGCATGCGCTCCGGGGCATCAGGCGCAAGCACGTCGACGGAGAACACGCCGGTAAAGTGCATCGGGCAGTCGGACACTGCATCCGCCAGATAGGAGTTGTCGTGACCGTAGCAGGTCGAGGCTTGCACGATGGCCGCCTTCTGTACGCCGGCCGTATCCATTGCGGCAACCAGCTGCTCCAGCGTGACAGGCCGCGTGCGCGACCAGTCGGATTGGTGGCCGCCCAGCGGCGCCAAAGGGTAGCGGGTGGCATCGCCGGAGATGATGTGCGGATGGATGTCGATGGTGGTCGTTGGCATGGTCCAAGTCATAATCCAAGTATGGCATTGATGAGAGGTGGCGCTACGCGCGATCCAGGCGCGACCGTCCTCCGTAGGGCAATGGGCCGTCACCGTAAAGCTCCATCGCGACGACAATACGCACCCGGTTGCGGTTTCGACAGAATACGCTCGAAAGATATTGTCCCCTGTGTCATGCCTTCCTATTCTCGGCGTACTCGCCGCGACGGCAGCTGTTGCCCCTCCCCCACTTTGCCGCCAGGTATTTTATGAAATGCACAGCATCGGTTGTCTGCGGAATGTCACTCGCCTTCACGGCGATGACGTTCACGCCGGTGAACGCCCAAACCTACCCTTCGCGAGCGGTGCGCATCATCGTGCCCTACGGCCCCGGCGGCATCGCCGATGTAACCATGCGGCTTGTGGCACAGGATCTCAGCAAGCGCTTTGGCCAACAGTTCTTTATTGAAAACCGGCCCGGCGCCGGCGGCGTTGTCGGCATGCAGGCGGCGCGCGAGGCCCCGGCCGACGGATACACTCTTGTCATGGTGGGCGGCGGCCTCACGATAGCGAAAGCGCTATTCAAGTCCTTACCCTACAATATCGAGGCTGATTTCACGCCGATCTCGACCACAGCGTCCTACGGGCTTGTTATCACCACCAAAACCGGCTCGCCTTACAAAACGATCAGGGACGTGATCGCCAACGCCAAGGCCCATCCCGGCACGATGAACTTCGGCACCATCAATGCCGGCAGTGCGCAGAACCTTTCAGCAGAGTTGTTTCGGACGATGGCAGACCTCGACGTCACGATCGTTCCGTACAAGACGACGCCGGATCTGGCGAACGCCGTTTTACGCGGTGACGTCGACGTCGCTTTCGAGTATTTCGCCGGATTCCAGTCGCCTATCACCAGCGGCCAGATGATCGTCGTCGCCACCACCGCGCGCGAGCGCGCGAGTAACCTGCCAGACGTTCCAACTGTCATCGAAAGTGGCCTGGCTGGTTACGAGGTGACAAGCTGGAATGGGCTCGCCGTCCCTGCGGGAGCGCCGGCCGACGTTGTCGCCCAGCTCAACCGTGCCGTGGGCGAAGCACTGAAGTCTCCCGAGGTTCAGAAATTCTCAAACGCCGCCGGCATGGATGCGCGCGGCATGTCGTCCGATGATTTGCACAATCGCATCAAAAGCGACGTCGCCAAATGGTCGCAAGTCATCGAAAAGGCCGGCATCAAAAAGCGATAAGCCGAGGGCCAAAAGTGGCAATTTGCGATCAGATCGTCGGGCTCCACGGCACGGGAAAGTAGCGATAGCCGTTACCGTCCTTCTCCACATGGGCGAGCGACGGGAACGGGTAGTGAAAGCCCTGCACCCGCATCTTCTCCGCCGCCAGCATATCGTAAACCTTGCGACGAGTGGCTTCTGCCATCGCGCCATCCTGGTCGTAGTAGGCGTGCCAGTCGGGATGGCGCACGAACAGGAACGGCACGTGGGTCACGTCGGACTGCACGTACACCTGCTCTGATCCGGAGGCGATCACGTACGACGTATGGCCAGGCGTGTGGCCGGGAGTGCCCTGCACGGTGATGCCGGGGACAACGTCCTTGCCCCACTCATAGGTACGCACATGCTTCATCACCTCGGTGTTGAATACGCGCCGCACGTTCTTGAAGTTGGTCTCGACACGGACGGTACCGGCGCGGCTCATCTCGCCATCGTCCATCCAGTATTTGTGCTCGGGTGCCGGCACCAGGATTTCAGCGTTCGGATAGGTGAGCGAATTGTCGGCCATCAGCAGGCCGTTAATGTGGTCGCCGTGATAGTGCGAGATAATCACAGCATCGACGGCGGTGCGTTCGATGCCGGCGGCCGTAAGGTTGGCGGTGAACTGGCCGCCGACGCCATTGGTCTTCTTGTAGTTGGCTTCACCGGTACCGGTGTCGATAATCAGGAGCTTGGAACCGGTGTTCACCGCAACCGGGTTATAGGGCGTCGTCATCATGTCTTTTTGCATGAAGACTTCGGCGAGCGCCGCGTTGACGGTGTCCAGTTTGATGTTGGTTACGTGATCTTCCGCCATCTTGAAACGGGCAACACCGTCGGTCGCCACAGTGACTTCGAAACTGCCGATCTTGTACCGATACCAACCGGCGACCTGCTTGCCGGCGGGCGGCGTGGCCGCGCGTACAGGCGCCCCAAACGGCAGGGCCGCCATGCCGGTCGCGCAGGCAACGGCGGACAACATGTTGCGACGTGTAAATGCAGTCATTCGGCGTCCTCCCCAAAGGCGCTTGCGCTTGGCCGTATAGGCGGCCGATTTTTCTTGGGGTTCTCAGGAAGGAACCCTGAATAACGTAAACGATAAGCGTTTTCCGAGCTGGGTGGAACCCGGTTCGTGCATTCACAATAAACTGCTTAAGGTCTTTTGAAATGTCCGCTGACCCAAAGCGGACATGCGAGAGTCACCAAATCAACAGGTCGTGAATGAACGGGGCGCAATGGCTGCGCAAGCGCGTTTGTTGATTGCTGGCGTCGGGGTCTACCGATTTCGACTTAGATTCTATCAATCTGGGCAAGCATATTTTAAATCGCCAAGACCTAGAGTCGGAATATGTTGCGCTTGTTAGATACTCCCACCGACACCACGTTTGTCAGCTGCGCGAGATGCGGCGAGCGACTGTTTGTGCCGGAGGCGTCCGAATACTCCGACGCACACACTGTGCGTCACCGCTGGAAATGCGGGCCTTGCGGCTGCTCCTTTGAGACTACCGTTTCCCTCGGCGCCCAGCGGGGACGGCGTCGGTCCGACCAACAACGACCTTTAAATGCGCCACGTGGATCATGGTGGTGAATCACGTGTCAGGAGGCGAGCCATGCGCGAACTGATTGGAAAAATACCGACGAAAGACCCCAATATCACCGAAGTGGTCTATCTCGCTGAGATTGTCCTTTGCCTTGAATGCCAGCAGACAGTGCCGATGGGCATTGAGGTGGTTACGGTCAAAAAAAGCGGGAAGTCCAAGAAGGCTGTCCGGCACGTGTGCTACTGCCGCGGACATGGTTTTGAATACGAAACGAAAGCGCAAAGTCTGCCGATTCGCCCCCACGCTCGATCCGAAAAACCGTTGCTCCGTTTCAGCAATTCAGCCTGGGGCATGATTTAAAATACCAAGACCACCCAAACGCGAACTTGTGCCAATCGGTTGCCCCTCACGGCCTTGGATAACCGTGCGCTCTTCGATCTGCTGACAATGGATTGAGAGAGCTTGCGGATTTGGCGCGCCCGAAGAGATTCGAACTCCTGACCCCCAGATTCGTAGTCTGGTGCTCTATCCAGCTGAGCTACGGGCGCTTGATTCCGCTGCCGAAACCGGCGTCGGGACCGGGCACTAGCTAACGTCTAAGGCTACTATTGGCAAGGGTTAGCGCCGTTAATGCTCACGCCGCCTGGGCCGCCCACGCCAGTGCCGTGTTTTCGATACGGATTCGATAGATGAGCAGTGCGGCATTGGCGGCCGAGAATATCAGGGCAAACCACGGCAACCCGAGCGCGAGCGGGACCACGGCGATCTCCAATGCAACAATCAAGTAGTTTGGATGCTTGAGCCAACGGTATGGCCCACGCGCGACCGGAACGGCCCCACGCAGCACGATCACGCGGGTCGTCCATCGGCGGCCAAGGCTTGCTATCACCCACAAGCGGCCGATCTGGAGGACCCCGAATACCGCCAGCCAGAACCAAACAATGGGCTGGCCGTGGCCGAGCGCCAACAAGCCCAGCAACCACGACGCGTGCAACCCGATCATCAGTGGATAATGCGCAGCGCCGAATTCGACTCCACCCTGTGCACGCAAACGTCCGGTGTTGAATTGCGCGAAAGCGAGCTCGAGGAGTCTTTGCACGATCAGAAACGCGATCAGCCAGGCTCCCTCACCCATGCGTGGCCTCAAGCGCGAGAAAGCTTGCGGTAAACCCGGGTCCGAGCGCCGAAAGCATCGCGGGGCCACGCAAGCCCCGTCGAAGCGCACGTTCGAGAACGAACAGCACAGTCGGCGCCGACATGTTGCCGTGGCCGCGCAGCACTTCACGCTCATCGCGCAAGGTGCCCTTTTGCAGCTCAAGCGCAACCTCGATCGCATCAAGCACCTTGGCACCACCCGGATGACAAATAAGCTGCGGTGCCTGAAGACGGGCCATCTTTATGAAGCGACGCACAGGCGCCGCCATCTTCTGCTCGACGAAGCGTGGCAGCGAGCGCGAGAGCAACACCTGGAAACCGATCGGATCGATCGCCCAGCCCATGATGTCGAGCGTGCGAGGCCAGGTATGTTCAGCCGCAGCACCGACGCGCAGCCCGGCCGCGACGGGAGCGGCGCGGAGCACCGCCGCGGCAGCGCCATCACCGAAGAGAGCGGAGGAAATTACGTCCGCTTTGGATTGACGATCGATGCGGCAGGCGAGCGTGCACAGTTCGACGACAACCACCAGGACCACCTCACCCGGCTCAGCGCGCGCAAGCCTGGCCCCGAGCGCCAGGCCTGATACGCCACCGGCACAGCCGCGGCCGAACACAGGAACGCGCATCACCGTGGGCCGAAATCCCATTTCCGGGCCGACGCGCGCTTCAATGCTGGGAGTGGCGATTCCGGTGGAGGAAACCGTAACAACCACATCGACATCACGCGCGGAAATCCGCGCACGATCGAGCGCGGCGCGGGCAGCCTGTACGAACAGCTGGCCTGCACTCTCAAGATACACTTCGGTGCGCTCTGCCAAATCGTGCGGCTCACTCAGCCATTCGAGTGACCTTGCCGAATAGCGCCGCTCAATGCCGGCATTAATGAACACCTCAGCCAGTTTCGGAAACCGCGCGAACGTACGCCCGTAGACCTGGAGCGCGGCATTTGCGACGGCGCGCTGCTCAAGCACGTGGGGTGGCACCGCGGTTGCGATCGCGAGCACATTCACCGGCGGGACCATGCAAAAATCCTTCGCGTAATACGGACGACGTCCTTATGCGAAGAACACCACAGGTTGTGGACTCTTCCCGCGTTCAGGCGTGGGCTCGTTCACCACGTCGTGTACTCAGATCGACCGCGCGATCCGGAATTGTGATGCTGAAGGTTGCGCCGATTGTTCCCGCGACGAGGCGGATTTCGCCGCCATGGGCACGCACCAGTTCAGCGGCAATCGCCAGCCCAAGTCCGGTGCCCCCTGTGCGGACCGATCCCTGAAACGCCTGGAACAAATGGGCTTGCGCCTTTTCGGGCACACCCGGCCCGGTATCCGACACCTCGATAATGACGACGCTGCCTTCGCGCCGCCCAGTGATGCGGATTTGATCGCGCGCAGGGTCGCGCGCGCCCCGCGCCTCCAACGCTTGTGCCGCATTACGCGCGATGTTGACGAGGACGCGGAACAGCTGATCGTGATCCGCCTCGACGGTGAGACCGCGTTCCACAGCCACGATCCAGCGGATCGGCACATCAAGACCGAGTCCGAGCGCCTCGTGCACCTCTTCGACCAGCGGTTCGACCTCGATCGTCCTGCGCTCGGGCGGCGGCTCCTGCGCGCCCCCATAAGAAAGGGTTGACTGGCAGAACGCGATCGCGCGCTCGAGAGCCCGCATGAGCTTGGGTGCGAAGCGCTGAACCTTCGGATCGGGCGACGTCGAAAGCTGATCAGAAAAGAGTTGCGCCGAGGCCAACAGGTTGCGCAAATCGTGATTGATCTTCGACACCGCGAGGCCGAGTGCCGCCAACCGGCTCTGCTGGTGCAACATCGAGGCAAGCTCGCGCTGCATGGCACCCAGTTCTTCTTCGGCCACGCCAATTTCATCCTGCCTGCCGCTTTCAGCAATGACGCGCGACGGATTTTCCGGATCGGCGCGGAAGGCGATCATGTTGCCCGTAATACGCCACATCGGTCGCACAAGAAGATAATGCAGCGCAAAGAAGACCAGCATCGCCGTAATGCAGGAGATCGCCAGCGACAGCATCAGGATGTTCACCGAGAACGTCCACATCGCCTTGCACAGGGGCGCTTCATCGAGAATGATCTCGAGGAAATCGCCGCCCATCGGCGCGGACCCAACCACGCGCATCGCGTCGCCCGGCTTGCAGGTGAGCAAGGTATCGAACGCATCGACGATGGACCGCCACCAGGAAACCTGCCGCATGTCGATGTCTTGCGCGATCGCGGACGGCATATTGGACACCGCAAGCAGTCTGCGCTGATTCCCCATTTTCATCGCCACTGCGCGAGCGCCGATGCTCTTGAGAATTTGGTTCGCAAGACTTTCGGGGACCATACCGCTTGGCGCGGCATCGAGCACAAGCGCAGCCGTATGAGCCGCCGCAAGCCGGTCGTTCAGCCAATTCAATCGGAAATTTGCGACCGACGGCACATAAATCAAAATTTCCGCCACCATCACGAACAGAATGGTGAGCAACAGCAACTTTCCGGAGAGGCCGACGCGCAACGTTCGCGCCGGCCGCTGCTCCGCTGCAATGTCGCTGCGTGATTCGTTTCCCGTATCCAATTATCGCCTCAACCGAAGATTCGCATCCATGCAATGATGCGCCGCACCCAGGTGCTGGTCAAACCAAGGGTGAAATAGTCGATGGCTGCACGTTTTCCAACCTCCGACAGCGTCGGATATGGCAGCACGATATTGGTTAATGCGCGAATATTGAGTCCCCGCGCAATTGCCAGCGTCCACATCGCTATCAATTCGCCTGCCTGCGCACCGACGATGGTCGCACCTACTATCTTACCTTTGCTCGTCGTGATGACTTTAATATGGCCGCGCGTCTCTCGTTCCGTCTGTGCGCGGTCATTGTCGTTGTAAGGCCAGCGCGCAATGCGGATGTTGATGCGGCGCTCCCGCGCCTGCGCCTCGGTCAGGCCCGTGTGCGCGAGCTCCGGTTCGGTATAAATCGCCCATGGAACGGCAGAATTGTTCACCCGCACTGGAAGGCGGAAAAGCGCGTTTCGGATCACCAGGCCGGCGTGATAATTGGCCGCGTGCGTAAACGCTGCGTGACCCGCCGCGCAATCTCCGATCGCGTAGACTCGACGGTTGGTGGTTTTGAGCTTCCGGTCCACGACAATTCCGGAGCGGTCATAGCGAATCCCCGCAGCGTCGAGATCGAGACCATCGACCGTCGGCCTTCGCCCGGCAGCAATCAGCAGATGGCTCCCGGTAATGGTCTGTTCGGCGCCAGCGGCCTCGATCGTCGCCGTGACCACACGGCCGAACTGGACGATGCCGATAACATTCACCCCGCTGCGAATAACAACGCCCTCTCGCTCGAGGCAATCAAGCAGGATGGCAACGCATTCCGGATCGTCATTGGCGAGCGGCAGCGCCGCTTCAAGCACTGTCACCGAACTTCCCAGACGGCGGAAAGCCTGCGCCATTTCGAGGCCAACGCATCCGGCACCGATGATGATGAGATGCTCCGGCCGGTCCTTGAGATCGAAAATGGTCTCGTTGGTCAGGTAGACACCGCTGTCGAGTCCGGGAATTTGTGGCACCGCCGGCGTCGAGCCGGTCGCAATCACAAACCGCCGCGCGCGAATTTCGACATCGGCTACCGTAACCGTGCTGCGGTCCAGGAACTTCGCATGGCCATAGATGAATCGAACGCCCAGGCCCGTGAAGCGCTGGGCCGAATCCGGCGGGCCCACAGCCGCAATGACACCCTGCACGTGATCATGCACCTTGGCGAAATTGACTCCGACGTTTTGCCCGTCGAGGCCAAATGTGCCGGCACGGCGGATGACCTCGGCGCGCCTGGCCGCCGCCAACAAGGCTTTGGAGGGAACACAGCCGGTGTTGAGGCAATCGCCACCCATCTTGCGGCGCTCAATCAGCACGGTTGGAGCGCCAAAGGCAGCCGCAGCCGCTGCTACCGATAGTCCACCGGGACCGCCGCCGATCACGCATATGTCGGGTGTCAGTGTTTCCGTCATGCCCATTCAGCGCCAATCATAGAGACATCACGTGGCAGCGTGCGAGCGTGCGCGCCAATATTTCACCGCCATCGGCATCAGTGCGAGGAGACCGAGGGCAACCAGAGCCGCAATCAGTTGTGGTGTCAGAACGTCCATAGGATCGAAGACCATGTGGCAATCTGACCCTTGGCCAGCAATGCATTGCTCGTACGAACTTCTCTGCGCCGAGATCACACTGTCCAGGCCGATGCCCGCCAGAGCAAAAACCACTGCGCCCGGGATAATGCCGAGCGCAGTCGCAGCGATGAAGGGACCAAGCCGCACACCCGCGAAAGCCGCCACCAGATTGACCAGAAAAAATGGAAATGCAGGCACCAACCGAAGAAACAGAAGGTAGCTGAAGGCGTCTTTGCGAAATCCCTCGGCGAGCTGATTGGCGCGTGGCCCCGCCCTCCGCAGCAGCGGTTCGCCGAGCGCCGTCCGCGCCACCAGAAAGATGAGAGTGGCACCGATGGTCGCACCGATGACGGCCGCCGACGCCCCCACCGCAATGCCGAACAGAAAGCCGCCGACAACGGTGAGAAATGCGCCTCCCGGCAATGATAGCGCAACGGCGACCACATAGACGCCGATATAGGCGAGTATGGCCAAGAAGCCGTGCGCGGCAACGAAAGTGTCGATGGTGGAGCGGTAACGGACCAACGATTCAAGCGAGACGGCGCCGTCACCGATGGCGAAATAGCCTGCTCCCGCAAGAATGACGATTGCCGCCAATGGCAGCAGCCGGCGGGCAGAGCCACGCGGCCGATCGGCGGGCGGCGAACTTGCGGACATTGGCACTTTATACACGACCCCCTGCCCGGGACGGCCACGGCTCACCGGCTTGTGAGGCATTTTGACATTTGCCGCCGGCGTACCCGTAAACGTCCCAATGTAGGTCCTATAGGCGGGCGGTCGCATTGACGGGCCAAAGCCCCTCCCTTATAAGCCGCGCAAAATCGCGTGCTGGCCCGAGAGACGTCGGGTTTGATGAGTATTCGAGGACGACGTCCTCTTTCCCCACGGCGCGACCAGCGGAGAACGGAACGTGAAGCGCACCTATCAACCGAGTAAGCTCGTACGCAAGCGCCGTCACGGCTTCCGCGCGCGCATGGCAACAAAGGGTGGACGCAAGGTCGTGTCGGCGCGCCGGGGACGCGGACGCAAACGGCTGTCCGCCTGACGGCGGTGAAAATCGCCGCGCGCACTGCTTCCATGGAACGATTGAGGCAACGGGCGGACTTTCTAGCCGCGGCGGCCGGGATCAAGGTGCCGGCCGCGGCGTTTGTGCTGCAAGCGCGCAAGCGCCGTGACGCGGGCCCGGCACGGTTCGGCTTTACCGTCTCGAAGAAGGTCGGAAATGCCGTCGAGCGTAATCGGGTCCGCCGCCGGTTGCGGGAAATTGTTCGGCTCTCGGCCGCAAGCCGGCTTCGCGCCGGACATGACTATGTGCTGATCGGACGGCGCGCGGCGCTCAATCTGCCGTTTGCCCGGATGACGCAGGATTTCGAAGGAGCGCTACGGCGCGCACATGCGGGACGCAATGGCAATATGGAATCGCGATGACCGACAATAAGAACACCATCCTCGCCATTGTGCTGTCAGCGCTGGTGCTGCTCGGTTGGCAATATTTTTTCGCCGTTCCGCAGGAAAAGGCGCGACAGGAGCAGCAGCAGGCACAGCAGCAAAAGCAGACCATGCCGACGCCGGGCCAACCGGCCCAGGTGGGACAGCCCCCCGCGCAAAACGGAACGCCGCAGGTTCCCGGCCAGGCGAATGCGCCTGCAGCTGCCGCCCCAGTGACCCGCGCGGCGGCGTTGGCCGGTTCGCCGCGCGTGTCAATCGCAACCGATAGCTTGCAAGGCTCGATTTCACTCAAAGGTGGGCGTATCGACGACCTCGCGCTGCTCAAGTTCCGTGAAACGGTCGATCCCAAATCCCCGCCGATCGTTCTGCTTTCGCCGTCCGGCACTGCCGATCCGTTTTACGCTGAATTCGGCTGGACCGGCGCAGCTGGCGCCAACGTAAAGCTGCCGACATCGGAAACCGTGTGGACGCAATCGGGCTCCGGCGCGCTCAGCGTCAATCATCCGGTGACGCTGACTTACGATAACGGCGAGGGATTTGAATTCCGCCGCACCATCGCTGTTGATGACAAATACCTCTTCACGCTCAAGGACGAGGTCACCAACAAAAGCGCAAACCCGGTTGCTCTTTATCCGTATGCGTTGATTTCACGTCACGGCACCCCACACACTGCGGGATACTATATTCTGCATGAAGGCCTGATCGGAGTGCTTGGTGATTCCGGTTTGCAGGAATTCACGTACAAGAACATCGAGGACAAAAAGGCGGTCAATTTCGACGTGACCAACGGCTGGCTCGGTATCACCGATAAATATTGGGCTGCCACACTGTTGCCGGACACAACTGCGCGTCTCAAGGCGAGCTTCTCCACCGGCATGCTTGGCACGATCAGGACCTATCAGACCGACTATCTGCTCGACGCGCAGACGATCGCACCGGGCGCGACCGCTTCGGCCAACGCACGACTGTTCGCCGGCGCAAAGGAAGTGGCAGTCGTCAACGACTACGACAGGCAGCTCAAGCTCAACCGCTTCGACCTTCTGATTGACTGGGGCTGGTTCTACTTCATCACCAAGCCGCTGTTTATTGCGATCGACTATCTCTACCGGCTGGTCGGGAATTTCGGCCTCGCAATCCTGATCGTGACAGTGTTGATCAAAATCGCCTTCTTCCCGTTGGCCAACAAGTCATACGCCTCGATGGCGAAGATGAAGGCGGTGCAGCCGCAGATGACTGCGTTGCGCGAGCGCTATGCTGACGACAAGGCCAAACAGCAACAGGAGCTCATGGAGCTCTACAAGAGAGAGAAGATCAATCCACTGGCCGGCTGCCTGCCGATCGCGATTCAGATTCCTGTCTTCTTCTCGCTCTACAAGGTGCTGTTCGTCACCATCGAAATGAGGCACGCACCCTTCTTTGGGTGGATCCATGATCTCTCGGCGCAGGACCCGACCAATATCTTCAATCTGTTTGGTCTCATCCCGGTTGATCCGACGGTATTGCCGGTCATTGGCCAATTCCTGCATCTCGGCGCCTGGCCGCTGATCATGGGTGTGACGATGTGGGCGCAGATGAAGCTCAACCCGGCACCGCCTGATCCGACGCAGCAGATGATCTTCAACTGGATGCCGCTGATCTTCACCTTCATGCTGGCAAACTTCCCGGCCGGGCTGGTGATTTACTGGGCGTGGAATAACTCGCTTTCGGTACTGCAGCAGAGCGTCATCATGCGCAAGCATGGCGCCAAGATTGAATTGTTCGATAACATCAAGGCGTTATTCGTGAAGAAAAAGGCGTCGCAGTAAGGCTGCGGACATCCTATCCACGTCTTTAGTGCCCGCGAGGAAAGACGTGGATGCCCAGCGACATAGGCGTGCGAAAGCACGCCGTCCCTTTGGACGGCTATGCGCGGTCATGACGCCGGGAATATCGATGCGCCGATGACAGCAGACCACTTCACCCGCGCTGAAATTGAAGCCGGCCGGCGTCTCTTCGCCCGCGAATGGCGCTTCGTCAGCGCCGCCGGTACGCCAGCATCGCTCCCGTCGATGCGCGGCGTTGAGATCGCTTTTGCCGGCCGCTCCAATGTCGGCAAATCGAGTCTGATCAATGCGCTAACCGGCCGCAAGAATCTCGCGCGCATCTCGCGTACGCCCGGGCGGACGCAGGAGCTTGTCTTCTTCACCGGTGACGAAAATCTGAATGTTGTGGATATGCCCGGCTATGGCTATGCCGCCGCGGCAAAATCCAAGATCGAGGCCTGGACAGCGTTGATCGATGCGTTTTTGCGCGGCCGCAGCAATTTGGCGCGCGTCTATGTGCTGGTGGACGCGCGTCACGGCCTCAAATCGACCGATGATCCGGCGCTCGATGCTCTCGGGCAGGTTGCCGTCAGTCATCAGATCGTCTTGACCAAATGTGACGAACTCAAGCCATCTGAGCTGGGTAACCGCATCGCGGAGGTGGAGGCGGGGCTGGCCAAGCGGCCTGCGGCCTTTCCCACGGTACTCGCCACATCATCCCATGACGGAACGGGTATTCCCGAACTACGTGCGGCAATTGTCCGGTTATTGGCGGAAAGAGGCCGCTGACGCATTGTCGGACGGCCGTTACATCGGCTAGAACCGCCCGCGATGAGCAAAGCCCCCAAGATCGACCCACAGACGCAGGCCCGCATTCTGGTCGAGGCGCTGCCACACATGCAGCGCTACGACGAGGAGATCGTCGTGGTGAAATATGGCGGCCACGCCATGGGCCAGGAACAGATGGCGCGCGATTTTGCCCGCGACATCGTCCTGCTCGAACAGACTGCTATCAACCCGGTCGTCGTGCATGGAGGCGGGCCCCAGATCGAAGCCATGCTCAAGAAGCTCGGCATCAAATCGGAGTTTGCCGCCGGCCTGCGGATCACTGACGAAAAGACTGTCGAGATCGTTGAAATGGTGCTGGCCGGATCGATCAACAAGCAGATCGTCGGCTACATCAATGCTGCCGGCGGCAAGGCCATCGGCTTGTGCGGCAAGGATGGCAACATGGTGCAGGCGCGCAAGGTCAGCCGCACCGTCGTCGACCCCAATTCCAACATCGAAAAGGTCGTGGACCTCGGATTTGTTGGCGAGCCGGAAAAAGTCGACCTCACAATGCTCAATCAGGTGATCGGCCGCGAAATGATCCCGGTGCTGGCGCCGGTGGCGACCTCGGCCGATGGCGGCACATTTAATGTGAATGCCGATACCTTTGCAGGTGCCATTGCCGGCGCGCTCAAGGCGAAACGGTTGCTGTTGCTGACTGACGTTCCCGGCGTGCTCGACAAGTCGAAGAACCTGATTGCGGAATTGTCAGTTTCCGACGCGCGGAAGCTGATCGCCGATGGCACCATTTCAGGCGGTATGATTCCCAAGGTCGAGACCTGCATCTATGCGCTCGACCAGGGCGTGGAAGGCGTCGTCATCATGGACGGCAAGGTTCCTCACGCGGTGTTGCTTGAGTTGCTGACCGACCATGGCGTCGGCACGCTGATGCATCGCTGAGGACTCATCCCGCTCGTTCCCGCAGACGGAAATCCCTACAGGAAGCGCCGGCAATGCCGCGCACCCCGGTTGCGCGACGGTGAGAAGGCGGTTCCGCGCCCAGACGATGCGCTCTAGCATGGCGACATGATTCGCGGTTTCATTTCCACGATTGCCGCGTCAATCGCAGTGCTGGCGGCAACGTCAGCGCGGGCCGAGCTCACGCTGTGCAACCGCACCAGCTTCCGGATGGAAGCGGCGATCGGTCTCGAAAAGCGCGCCAATGTCACCACCCGCGGCTGGTTTCGTCTCGATCCCGGCCAGTGCCGTCAGGTGGTGGATGGTCCGCTCGACGTCGATATGGCCTATCTTCATGCGCGCACGCCGCCGGTCTACGGGACTGCGCCATTGCCGCAGAATGGCCAAGCCGATTTCTGCATTCGAGATGGCGACTTTGATATTGCCGACGCGCGGGGCTGCCCCACGAACCAACAGGCCCGCTTCAACGCAGCCAAGCCGGCCGACGCGCCAAAAGGACCCGTTATCAATCTGGCGGAAGAATCCGATTACGATGATGTCCAGGCGCGGCTTGCAGGCATCCAGCGGCTGCTGGTGATCGCGGGCTACGACGCTTATCCGATTGACGGCGTGCCAGGCGCCAAGACACAGGCAGCCGTCACGAAATTTCTGAACGACCGCAAGCTTGCTGCCAGTGCTGCCGACACACCGAACTTCTTTGACGTATTGATCGAGGCCGCGCGAAATCCGGAAGGTATCGGTTTCTCCTGGTGCAACGACACCAAATACGCGGTGATGGCCTCGCTCGGCATCGTCGAAATGGGCGCGATCGTGACGCGCGGCTGGTATCGCGTGGACGCCGGCCAATGCGTGCGGCCTGATCTGCGCGGCGACCCTCATCGGCTCTACAGTTACGCAGAGGCAGTGGACGGTAATGGCCGCACGATCAAGCGCGGTGATGCACCTCTCGCCTGGGGCGGCACCGTTGCGCTATGCACGCGCGACGGCCGCTTCGAACTTGCCGACCATAAGGACTGCGCGGCTCGCGGTCTGAATTCCGCCGGTTTTGCCGTCATCGATGTGAGCAAACAGCCGGTAACGACCATCCGCTTCAAGGAACCATAGTGAGCAAACCGAGAGGAAGTACGCCCCGCGATTTCGGACACGTCGAAACCTGGGTGTTCGATCTCGACAACACGCTTTATCCGCATCACCTCAATCTCTGGCAGCAGGTCGACGAACGTATCCGCGCCTACGTCTCCGATTTTCTGAAAGTATCGGCTGACGAAGCGTTTCGCGTGCAAAAGGACTATTATCGGCGCTACGGCACCACCATGCGGGGGATGATGACCGAGCATGGCATGAAGCCCGACGATTATCTCGAATTCGTGCACCAGATTGACCACTCGCCGCTCGAGGCAAACCCGGCACTCGGTGCCGCGCTCGAAAACCTTCCGGGCCGAAAACTCATCCTGACCAATGGCACACGCAAGCACGCCGACGCGGTCATGCAGAAGCTTAAGATCCATCAGCACTTCGAGGACGTATTCGACATCGCCGCCGCGGATCTTGATCCCAAACCGCTACCGCAGGTCTATCAGCGCTTTCTTGCCCGCCACGGTGTCGATGCTACGAAGGCAGCAATGTTCGAAGATCTCGCGCGCAACCTGGAAACGCCGCACGCGCTGGGAATGACAACCGTGCTCGTTGTGCCGCAAGGGCAACGCGAGGTGTTTCGTGAAGCATGGGAGCTCGAAGGGCGCGATGCGCCCTATGTCGATCATCTGACCGACGACATTACCGGCTTTCTCGAACAGATCGAGCGGCGCTGACTACGCGGCCGGTATCACCTGCTGCATCAATACGGCAAGCCCAATACCAGCGATGCCGGCGCCGACCAGCCGCAACGGCGAAAGATCAGCCCTCCGTCGGTGCATGATACTGCGCGCGGCTGTCGCCGCAGCAAGCGCGATTGCACTTTGGATAATCGCGAGGCCGAGCAGATACGCGTAGAGCGGGGTCGGCTCGGCGCCGTAAATCGATTCGCCGAGTGCATAGCCATGGACAGCACCGACCATCGCGAACAATAGGAGCGCAGCGCCCACCGGAAGTTGCCGGTCACCAAGCATCAGCGCGCCAAGCGCAATGACCGAAAGAGCCACCAGGATTTCCGCGCCGGGCACCGCGGCACCATGCAGATGCACCGCGACACCGGCCATCATCGCCAGTACGAATGCCACGACGAGGGGATAGGCTGCCCGGTGCGCCGCGGCGAGACAGCCAACCGCAACCACGGCGGCGAAGTGGTCCAGCCCGATGACCGGGTGGCCCAGTCCGGAAAGGATCCCCTCGCCGAAAGTCGCCGGCGTGTGGCCACCCATCAGATGATGGGCGAAGGCCGGCGCACCGCTGAATGCCAGCACGATCAGGCTTGAACTCAGGCGTCGGAGTTGTCGAATCATATGCGTTTCTCCCGGGCGCGAGTTTAGCCTGTGGCGCACAGCTTGACATCCCATGCCCCGCCCCCGACAAACCGCAGCCGAACGAACCGGAGCACCCACCGGAGCAACCATGGCCAACGACAAGCTTGCCAGGATCATCGACCAGGCCTTCGAAGGGCGGGACAAGATCGGCCCGAAGACCAAAGGTGCCGTGCGCAAGGCGGTGAATTCCGCACTCGAACTGCTCGACACCGGCAAGGCGCGGGTCGCCGAACAAAACGCCGACGGCCAATGGCAGGTGAATCAGTGGCTGAAGAAGGCGGTGCTGCTCTCGTTCCGCCTCAATGACATGAGTGTTATCCCCGGCGGGCCGGGCAAGGCCGGGTGGTGGGACAAGGTCGATTCCAAGTTCAAGGGCTGGAACGCCGCTCGCTTTCGCAAAGCGGGTTTTCGTGCGGTGCCCGGCTGTGTGGTGCGGCATTCAGCATTTATTGCGCCCGGTGTCGTGCTCATGCCGTCTTTCGTCAATCTTGGCGCATACGTCGATAGTGGCACCATGATCGATACCTGGGCGACTGTCGGCTCTTGCGCGCAGATCGGCAAGAATTGCCATATTTCCGGCGGCGCCGGCATTGGAGGCGTGCTTGAACCATTGCAAGCGGGGCCTGTGATCATCGAGGATCATTGCTTCGTGGGGGCCCGCTCTGAAGTGGCAGAAGGCGTCGTCGTCCGCACCGGCGCTGTATTGTCGATGGGTGTCTATCTCGGCGCGTCGACACGTATCGTCGATCGTGAAACAGGACAAATCACGCAAGGCGAAGTACCGCCGTATTCCGTTGTCGTGCCCGGCACGTTGCCGGGAAAGTCCGGCGGACCCGGCCTGTACTGCGCCGTGATCGTCAAGCGCGTCGACGAACGCACGCGTTCAAAAACCAGCATCAATGAGTTGCTGAGGGACTAGAGGCACCACCACCGTGTCCGCCGATCCGGTCGCTATTGCCCGCGATTTGCTCCGCTGCCCCTCGGTCACTCCGGCGGAAGGTGGCGCGCTTACGTTTCTGGAAAAGACACTGAAGGCCGCCGGCTTCACCGTCCATCGGATGACATTCAGTGAGACCGGCACCGACGCCGTCGAAAATTTCTACGCCCGTATCGGAACGGCAACCCCGAACCTCGTCTTCGCCGGTCATACCGACGTGGTCCCGCCGGGCGACGAGACAGCATGGAAGCACCCGCCATTCGCTGGTGAGTTCGCCGGCGAAGAGCTGTATGGCCGCGGCGCAGTAGACATGAAGGGCGGCATCGCCTGCGCCGTCGCGGCGGTCCTCGACTACCTCGCCGCTCATGACGGCAAGCCGAAGGGCTCGATTTCCTTCCTCATCACCGGCGATGAGGAAGGCATTGCGGTCAATGGGACGCCAAAGCTCCTGAAATGGGTGGCCGAGCGCGGTGAGAAATTCGACCACTGCATCCTGGGCGAGCCCAGCAATCAGGACGCACTCGGGGACACGATCAAGATCGGCCGCCGCGGATCACTCAATGGCCATCTCATTGTGACGGGAAAGCAGGGCCACGTTGCCTATCCGCAACGTGCGGACAATCCGATCCGCGGACTGGTGACGCTTGTTGCCGCGCTGCAAGCCGAGTCCCTTGATCAGGGCAGCGCGCAATTTTCGCCGTCTCACCTCGAGTTCACCTCGGTCGACGTTGGCAACAGGACCGTCAATCTGATCCCTGGTGAGGCGCGGGCGCGCTTCAACGTCCGTTTCAATGACAAGCACACGCTTGATTCCCTGAAGAAGCTGATCGAGCAGCGCGCAGCGAAAGCAGCCGGAGGAAAGATACGATTTTCATTCCAGTGGGAGCCATCGAACGCCGGCGTGTTCGTGACCAGGTCAGGACCGTTCACCGAGCTGGTTACGAAAGCCGTCGCTGAAGTGACGGGCCGCAAGCCCGAATTGTCGACGACTGGTGGAACATCGGACGCGCGCTTCATCACTGCCTATTGCCCGGTCGTGGAATTCGGGCTGGTGGGTCAGACGATGCACCAGGTCGACGAGCGCGTGCCGCTCGCCGATCTGCGCGCGCTGACGGTGGTTTACCGGAAAATTATCGACCGGTATTTCGCCTAATAGTCGACCTTCATCAGATAGAGCCCATCCGGCGGCGCTACAGGTCCGCAGGCGGTGCGATCGCGCGCCTCCAGCGCTTTGCCGAGATCGTCGGTGCTCCACTTGCCCTCGCCCACCGCAACTAGCGAGCCGACCATCGAGCGCACCTGATTGTGCAGGAACGAGCGCGCAATGGCAGTCACCGCGACGTCCTCGCCATTGCGCTCGACGCTGAGCACATCGAGCGTTTTCACCGGCGACTTTGCCTGGCATTCGGTCGAACGGAAGGTCGTAAAATCGTGTTTGCCAACAAGGCGTTGAGCGGCCTTGTGCATGATGTCCGTCTCGAGCGGACGCGGCACACGCCAGGCGTGGCCGGTCTCAAGCGTCAAATCGGCGCGGCGGTTGATGATCCGGTAGAGATAATGGCGCCTGGTGGCGGACGTGCGCGCGTGGAAGTCATCCGTCACACGCGTGGCCGCGAGAACAGCAATTGGGTGCGGGCGCAAGTGCGCGTTGAGCGCATCACGTACGGTGTCGGTGTCCCATTCTTTGGCAAGGTCCACGTGGGCAACCTGCGCCCGTGCATGCACGCCGGCATCGGTGCGCCCTGCCCCTTGCACCAGCGTTTTTTCGCCCGACAACGCTTCGATCGCCGACGTCAGTACACCCTGCACGGACACCTGATCCGCCTGAATCTGCCAGCCGCAGAAGGGCGTGCCGTCATATTCAACAATGAGCTTGTAGCGAGGCATGATCAGGCAACCCGCGCGCCGGCTTTCACCGGCGTGCCACGCAGGAATTCGTCTGCGCTCATCGGCTGCCTGCCCGCCCGCTGGACCTGCACAAGCTGCACCGCCCCATCGCCGCAGGCGACGGTAAGCCTGTTATCGAGCAATATGCCGGGCGGGCCCGCACTTTCGCCTCTGATTGAGCGCAGCACCTTCACGCGGACGCCGTCGAGTTCGAACCAGGCGCCGGGAAACGGCGACAGGCCACGGATGTGGTCGTGCACCTGTTTCCAGGGCTTCGTCCAATCGGTCCGGGTCTCGTTTTTGGAAATTTTTTCCGCATAAGTGACACCATTCGCCGGTTGCGGCCTGAGAGACAGCGAATCGCGTTCCGCCGCCGCCAGCACACGCAGCATCAGATCGGCGCCGACCCGCGACAAGGCGTCATGCAGCTCTCCCGCGGTCATGTCGGCACCGATCGCCGCACGCTCGGCCATGGCCATGGCGCCTGTATCGAGCCCCTCGTCCATCTTCATGATGGTGACGCCGCTCTCGGCATCGCCCGCCATGATGGCGCGGTTGATGGGCGCGGCGCCGCGCCAGCGCGGCAAAAGCGAGGCATGCACGTTAAAGCAGCCGAGGCGTGGCGCTTCCAGGATCGGCTTGGGAAGGATCAGGCCGTAGGCCACGACGACTGCCGCATCGGCATTGTGCGCGTGAAAGATCTTCTGGACGTCGTCATCTTTCAACGTCTTCGGCGTGCGCACGGCAAGCGCAAGCCGCCGCGCCTCACGCTCGATCGGCGTACGTTGCAAATCCATGCCACGGCCGGCCGGCTTCGCCGCGCGCGTATAAACCGCCGCGATCTCGTGCCCGCGTGCCGCGAGCTCGATCAGCGTCGGCACCGCGAAATCGGGCGTGCCCATGAAGATCAGGCGCATTCAAAACACCGCGCAGGATGTCAGCCGATATGGTGTGAAGGCTCTTGATCCTCGGACAGCGGCTTCCCGCCTTCGGTCTTCTTCGCCGCCTTCTTGAATTTCTTCATTACCATGTCGCGCTTGAGCTTTGAGATATGGTCGATGAACAACACACCGTTGATATGGTCGATCTCATGCTGCAAGCAGGTGGCGAGCAGCCCCTCTGCCTCGATCTCCTGCGGCTTCAGGTCGAGATCGAGAAATTTCACTTTGACGGCCTTCGGCCGCTCGACCTCCTCGTAGTATTCAGGGATAGACAGACAGCCCTCTTCGTAAGTCGCCTTCTCGTCAGACGCCCAGACCACTTCGGGATTAATGAAGACCTGTGGCTGCTTTGGCTCGTCCTTCTTGGCGAGGTCCACCGTGACCACACGCCGTGGGACCCCAATTTGAACCGCAGCAAGGCCGATACCCGGGGCGGCATACATGGTCTCGAACATGTCATTGACGAGTGCACGCAACGGCTTGTCGACGGCCTTTATCGCCTCCGACTTCAGGCGCAACCGTTTATCGGGAATGATGAGGATGTCGCGCACCGCCATGATCGCGATTTAAGGGTAAGGGCTGGTGCGGTCAATGCGCCTTTACCCCTTGAGCCACCGATATAATCGCCCTACCGTTCGCCGTTCGTTCGCTCGGCGGGCGAATCACGGTAGAAGCAGTGCATGTCCGACTTCCAGACGCTGGCCAATACGCTCCTGGCGCATGCGCCAGCCCTCACGCTTGCCATTGGCACAGCCATCGCGATTGGCCTCATCGTTGTGATCGTGATCCTGCTGCGGCCGCGAAAGCCGCCCCAGGACCCCGTCGCTGAGCAACGGATGGCCGATCTCAATGCGCGTGTTCTGGCCATGGGCGATCTGCTCGCCCGGGCCCAATCGCAATTGCAACAAACGGTGCATGAACGGCTCGACGCGGTGACCGCCCGTCTCGGCGATTCCATGCGCACGTCCAGCAAGGATACCACCGAACATTTGCAGCAATTACACGCACGGCTCGCGGTGATCGACAGCGCGCAGAAGAATATCACCGACCTCGCCTCGCAGGTGACAAGCCTGCAGAACGTCCTGGCCAACAAGCAAACGCGGGGCGCTTTCGGACAATCACGAATGGAAATGATCATCCAGGACGGCCTGCCGAAGGACTGCTACGAGTTCCAGGCGACCCTCACCAACAATGCGCGGCCGGATTGCGTCGTGCATCTGCCCGACGGTCCTTCCCTGGTCATCGATGCCAAGTTTCCGCTTGAGGCGGTGACCGCCTTTCGCGAGGCGAAGAGTGAAGACGAGCGCAAACTTGCCACTGCCCGCGTACGCTCGGATATCGCCAAGCATGTCGGTGACATTGCCTCGAAATACCTGATCCCGGGTGAAACCCAGGACATGGCGTTGATGTTCGTTCCGTCCGAATCGATTTACGCCGAGCTCTATGACGGGTTCGACGACATCTTCCAGAAGGCCTATCGCGCCAAGGTGATTATCGTTTCACCCTCACTGTTGATGCTGGCGATTCAGGTGATCCAGCAGATCCGCAGGGACACCCGCATGCGCGAGGCCGCCGGCAAGATTCTGATCGAAGTCGGGTTGCTGGTGGCGGATGTCAGTCGCCTGAGAGATCGCGTCGAGAGTCTGGACAAGCATTTCGGCCAGGCCAACGCTGATATCAAACAGATCGTGATTTCCGCGGACAAGGTCGTGAGCCGCGGTGAAAGGATCCGGGACGTCGAATTCGCAGACGAGCCTCCGAGTGCAGAGGTGCTTCCGGGCCCCGGCGCGCACAGGCTCGAGGCCGGCGAATAACCCAATGACTGCTTCCCCCGACGTGCAGAAGCGGCCGTCGTGGTTCGAAGCCTTGGCGGTCTATCTCAAGCCGCGCGTTCTCATCGTGATGTTCCTCGGCTTCTCGTCGGGGCTGCCCCTGGCGTTGTCAGGCGCAACGCTGCTGGTGTGGATGCGCGAATCCGGCGTCGATCTCGGCACCATCGGCCTGTTCGCGTTGGTGGGCACGCCTTATACGGTGAAGTTCCTTTGGGCGCCGGTTACCGATGCCCTCGATGTGCCCTTTCTGTCGCGCCTTCTCGGGCGCCGTCGTGGCTGGCTGATTTTCACGCAAATTTTGCTGATGGCAGCGATCGTGTTCCTGGGCTCCTGCAATCCGGCCACTGCGCCCGGACTGGTTGCCTTCGGCGCGCTGCTTGTCGCGACCGCGTCTGCGACACAGGACATCGTGGTCGATGCCTTCCGTGTCGAAAGCTTGCCGGAGAACGAACAGGCAGCCGGCATGGCTTCATACGTCGCCGCCTACCGTATCGGCATGTTGGTTTCCACTGCCGGCGCGCTGTTTCTGGTGAGCGCGATCGAAGCCAGTGGTTTCGACAAGCAAGCCGCCTGGCAGTGGGGCTACGTGGCGATGGCCGTGCTGGTGCTGATCGGAACGGCGACAGCATTGCTCGCGACCGAACCTGAACGCTCCGTGCAGGCGGAAGCTACTCACGCCGGGCAAAAGCCTTTCGCGCGTGTAAGTGAAGCAGCTGTCGGGGCATTCAGGGATTTCCTTGGCTACGATCTCGCTTTGGTGATGCTCGCCTTCGTCGTGCTGTTCAAGTTCACCGACGCATTGTCGGGTGCGATGACGGCGCCGTTCGTGATTGATCTCGGTTTTACCCGCAATGAGTACGCCGCGATCGTAAAGGGCGTCGGACTCGCCGCACTTCTGCTCGGCGGCTTTGCCGGGGGCTTCATTGCGCGCGCCCTCCCTCTTGCTCCCAGTCTCTGGATCGGCGGCATTTTGCAGTCCATAGCCAATCTGGCATTCAGTGCTTTGGCGGTGGTCGGCACCAACACGACAATGCTCGCTGTCGCCATTATTGCGGAGAATTTCACCAGTGCCATCGGCACGGTCATGTTTGTCGCTTATCTGTCCGCACTCTGCCGGAACCCGCTGCATACAGCGACGCAATATGCGCTGCTGACGGCGCTCGCAGCGGTCGGACGCACTTACCTGTCATCCGGCGCAGGTTTCATTGCCGAATCGACCGGCTGGGCGTGGTTCTTTGTAATCTGCATGCTGGCCGGCATTCCGAGCTTGCTCTTGCTCGCGTGGCTGCAGCGTCGAGGACATTTTGCAACGCTGATCACAAAGCCGCCATAAAAGACGCCGAGTTCCGCCAACCTGTTGCAATGGCGAGAGCGGAACGATGGTCCGCGGCAGACGTTTGGCCTCAAATGCTCGAAGGAGGCTCACATGCGTGCGAACTTGATGGTCTCGGTATTAGGCTGCGCGCTCGCTGGCGCGATAACTGCATCAACAGCTGCGATGGCTGACTGGCACAGCCCTTACTTTTACCGCGAAACCAATGGTAGCTGGACGAACGTCACGTACGATGACGGCATCTGTCGCTACCGTTACTCGCATAATACCTATGACAACCAAACCTATCTCAACAAATACGGTGACTGCTCGCGAATCGCGGTCGGTCCAGACGGATTAGCCACGCCGATCCCGATGTACGGAGCGCCAGTTGTGTATCGAGCGCCAGTTGCTCGCGGTCGGATTATGTATGGCCAGGAGTGAGGGCCTCGAAAGCAACGGATCAGAAGAGCGTCCGCTGTTTGATCGCGGCGGTGAGCGTCCCTTCGTCGAGATAATCGAGCTCGCCGCCGACCGGCACGCCGTGTGCAAGGCGCGTCACCTTCACGTTGGCATCCTGCAGTAGCTCGGTGATGTAGTGCGCGGTGGTTTGGCCGTCGACAGTGGCATTAAGCGCCAGGATCACTTCTTTCACCACAGCCTCGTGCGCGCGTGAGATCAGCGCATCGATCGAGAGATCCTGCGGGCCGATCCCGTCGAGCGGCGACAGCGTGCCGCCGAGGACGTGGTAGCGGCCGTTGATCGCGTGCGCGCGTTCCAGGGCCCAAAGATCGGCGACATCGGCGACGACGATGATGATCGAGTCGTCGCGCCTGTTGTCTGTGCAGACGGTACACGGATTTTGCGTATCGATATTGCCGCAGACCTTGCAGATTTCGATCTTCTCCATCGCCGTCTCAAGCGCGGCGGCGAGCGGAGCCATCAGCAGTTCCCGCTTCTTGATGAGATGCAGGGCCGCACGCCGCGCCGAGCGCGGACCCAACCCCGGCAGCCGGGCCAGCAGCTGGATCAGACGCTCAATTTCAGGTCCGGCAACAGCGGTGGGCATATCAATCCGTCATGGCCAGGCTCGTCCCGGCCATCGTCTTGCTTGTGCCATCTCTCAAGACGTGGATGCCCGGCACATAGGCGTGCAATGCACGCCGTCCTTTCGGACGGCTATGGCCGGGCATGACGAATGAGTAGCACTTGCAAGCCATTTTCATCCCAATCCTAATCCCGGCGGCAGCGGCAACCCGCCAGTGACCGCTTTCATTTTTTCCTGCAATACATCTTCTGCCTTGCGCCGCGCCTCGGCATGCGCAGCCACCAGAAGATCCTCAAGAATTTCCTTTTCCGATGGCTTTAGCAGCGAATCATCGACCTTGACGCCCTTGAGGTCGCCTTTGGCCGTGAGTGTCACGGTGACCAGGCCGCCGCCGGCGGAACCCTCGACCTCGATCTGATCGAGTTCGGCTTGCATAGCCTGCATTTTGGATTGCAACTGCGCGGCCTGCTTCATCAGGCCGAGGAAATCCGCCATGGTCTAATCCTCTTGCTCACCATCGCCAGGCGCTGTGCCATCCACAGCGTCCGGTGCATTCTGCGTCACGCCGACGATCTTGGCGCCCGGAAAGCGGTTGAGAACTGCCTGGACCAACGGGTCGCTCTGCACATCGCGTTCGATCTCGGCCTGCTGCGCCTCGGCCTGCGCACGCATCGTCGGTGCGCCCTGCTCCTTGGACACGACCACGATCCAGCGTTTGCCCGTCCAGCCGGTCAGCTTTCGTTGCAGATCGTGCACCAACGTTTTCGGCGCGCTCGGCTCGATCGCAATTTCGAGCTGGCCGTCCTCACAACGCACCAGGCGCACGTCCCGTTCGAGCGCCATCTTGACGGTGATATCGCGTTTTTCCGCAGCGAGCGCGATCAGCTCCTCGAATGAACCGACGGAAAGCGTCGGCGCAGCTGCGGGCTCATCAAGTTGCGCGACCGGATCGTCTGCCGGTCGCGGCGATACCGCGGCAGACGACCGCGGCGAACCGCGCGGCGCCTCATAACGCGGCGCGTAGCTTTGCGGTTGCCCGGACCCACCATTGCCCTGCGGCCGCGCGGGGCTCGACTCGTTTTCACCGAGCGAACGGGCCACTTCGTCCGGTGTCGGCAGATCCGCCGCATAGGCAATGCGCACCAGCACCATCTCGGCGGCGGCAACCGGCCGGCCAGACGCCTGCACCTCGGAAATACCTTTCAACAACATCTGCCAGGCCCGTGACAGCACCCGCATGGACAGCTGGGCAGCGAATGCCCGGCCGCGTATGCGCTCGGCCTCCGACAGAGACACGTCGTCGGCAACCGCGGGAACGACTTTGACGCGCGTAACAAAATGCGTGAATTCAGCGAGATCACTCAGGACAACCGCTGGATCGGCGCCGATGTCGTATTGTTCGCGGAGCTCTTTGAGGGCGGTGCTGACGTCCCCCTTCATGAGCGCCTCGAACAGATCGACCACGCGCACGCGATCGGCCAATCCCAGCATCTGGCGCACGTCTTCCGCGCCAACCGGTCCAGCGGCGTGCGCGATCGCCTGATCGAGCAGCGAAAGCGCGTCGCGCACCGAGCCTTCAGCCGCGCGCGCGATCAACGCGAGCGCCGCCGGCTCAATCTGGACCTTTTCTTTCGTTGCGATGCTCGCAAGATGCTTGACGAGAGTGCTGGCATCGACGCGCCGCAGATCGAAGCGCTGGCAGCGTGACAACACTGTCACCGGCACTTTCCGGATTTCAGTCGTGGCAAAGATGAATTTGGCGTGGGGCGGCGGCTCCTCCAGCGTCTTGAGCAGCGCGTTGAACGCCGCGCCGGAGAGCATATGCACCTCGTCAAGGATGTAGACCTTGTATCGCGCGCTCATTGGCGCGTATCGAATGGCATCGTTGATCTGGCGCACGTCCTCGACACTGTTGTGGGAGGCGGCATCCATTTCCAGCACGTCCGGGTGCCGGCTTTCGATGATGGCCTGGCAGTGCACGCCCATTACCAGCATTTTGATGGTCGGCTCCTTCACCGACCCGTCCGGCAATTCGTAATTGAGCGCGCGCGCAAGGATGCGCGCGGTCGTCGTTTTTCCGACGCCGCGTACGCCAGTGAGGATCCAGGCTTGCGGGATGCGGCCGCTCTCGAAGGCGTTCGAAAGCGTTCGCACCATGGCGTCCTGGCCAATGAGATCGTCGAAGCTCGCCGGCCGGTATTTACGTGCGAGCACACGGTACCCGTCGGCCGACACATCGGCCTGAGCGGAACCGGACGCAGCAGATTTTTTAGCCTCGCTCATTGTGCCATCCGCTTCGCCGCCGCGCGGAGCACGGGCTTATTGCGAACGAATCGAGGAATTGGTGGGAGGCTGACGAGCGACCCGAACCGCGCTCGTTAGGGCTGCTTCCTTCCGGACCTGACCCGGTTGGCGAGTGGCTCGTCCACCGCCAACCTCCCGTGTCTATATCGGGCCAATAATGCGGGAAAGCAAGCAGCGGGGCAGCGTCTCTGCTAGCTTTCCTCCGAAAGAATCGCGCGGATTTGTTCAATGGATTCAGGGCTTACGAAGGACTGGTCGCTGCACCCGCAGCTCGTTCTGGACACGGTTCCGGTCGGCGACCTGCCGCTGACCCGCGTGCTGCTGGCGAGCGACGCCAATTATCCGTGGCTGATCCTTGTCCCGCGGCTGCCCGGTCTCGTCGAGCTCATCGATCTCGAGGAGAACGCGCAGCTACAGCTCGTTGGCGAAATCGCGGCGGCCGCGCGCGCGCTCAAAACGCTGACCGCATGCGACAAGCTCAATATCGCGGCCCTCGGAAACCAGGTGCCGCAGCTGCATGTGCACGTAATCGCGCGCCGGCGAACCGACGCCGCCTGGCCCAAGCCCGTGTGGGGCGTGAAGCCGCCGCTCACCTATGCGGATGACCAACAAACGGCGCTGCTCAGTTCATTGCGTCAGCAGCTTAAATCCAGCGGACTGGCCAGGATGGACCGGTAGCACCGGGTCTGCGAAAAAACATCATGGTCGGCAATCCTTCGCGAATCCTGGTCATCTCTCTGCGCCGCATCGGCGACCTGCTGTTGACGACACCGTTGATCCGCAGCCTGCGCCGAGCCTGGCCGGATTCCGGCATCGACGTGCTCGTGTTTGCCAATACCGCAGGGATCCTCGCCGGCAATCCTGACATC
>DASYSQ010000281.1:0-32233 GCA_036003145.1 Pseudolabrys sp. | reverse complement strand
GAAACGCCGCGGTTGAACGAGCGCTCGCCTGGATGGTCGATCGGTCGCCAGAGTCGTTGGAACCCACGGTCAGCCGCGTGAAGAAGACAGCAGCATTTAACATGACGGTCCTTAGCCAGATCCTTGGCACGCCGCTGCAACCTGACCTCGACGGACATGTGCTTATGTTGGAAGAGGTTGGGGAGGCAATGTACAGGATTGATAGGTCGCTGTTTCACATTACCAGTAACGCCGAAATCAGGCGGGTGTCGGGCGTCATGCTTGGCCGTTGCAGCGGCATCACCCCGAACGAGCCCGATTTCGGAATGAACGAAGAAGAGATTGCCCGTTACTGGTGCCAGAGATCCGGGATTCCATGGTTGGGACGCGCTGACATTGGGCATGACACCAACAACAAGATTGTTCCCTTTGGGACAAGCCGCGCATCACCCGCAGCCGGCAAAGTCACCGCTTTTTCGAACTCGCGCTGACTCGTTGATACCGCTGCTTGAAAAACGTCCGGACCCGGTTACCACCGGAACCGTCTGATTCACCATTGCATGCCGTTTGCCTTGTGGTACGGCCGCAAACGCGCAAACATTGGATACGGGCAGTGGGGGTTTTTCGGACCGTGTCGACTGTTGGAACGCTTTCAACGCAGAAAGCCGTAGAAGGGCTGCTCGCCAGTTCCTCAGATATAAATGGCTCGGTGCTCGACGACACAGTCGTTCAAAAGAACTGCTCCTTACACATTCGTGGAAATCTCCTGGGCAATTTGACAATCGAGTCCGGGGCGAAAGTTGTTGTTGAAGGTTCGGTAGGCGGGAAAATCGTAAATAAAGGGGGCAGGCTTGTTGTTAACAACAAAGCACATGCGGCTTGTGTTACGACCGATGGGCCTGCGGAAGCGGAAGCTTGCGGTGTTCTCAAGATCGATCTGACGGCCATTGTATCCAATTGGGAAAAACTCGCGAGATACGCCGCGGCTGAATGCGCCGCCGTAGTTAAAGACAACGCCTACGGCTGCGGCATCGAACCAATCGCGGGGGCGCTGGCCAAAACGGGCTGCAGCACATTTTTTGTTTCCGATATTCCGGAAGCCAAGCGCGTTCGCTCTGTTGCGCCAAACGCATCGATTTATGTTCTCCGTGGGCTGTACTCGGGAACCGGGCAGGCCTTCGCAGAAATCAATGCGCGACCCGTCATCTATAGTTCCATCGAAATGGCTGAATGGGACCTCTTTGTCAGCTCGCAACGATGGGCGGGCGGTTGCGCGCTGCACGTCGACACTGGCGAGAGCAAGCTCGGCCTTTCGATCGAAGAAGCGGCCGCCCTAGCGCCTAGTTCGCGCAGCCATGGCATCACTCTTCTGATGAGCGCTCTCGACAATCCCGAAAAACCTGCCAACCCCCCGAACGACCGTCAAATCAGCCTGTTTGGTGACCTACGCCGGCTCTACCATGGGATTCCGGCGTCATTGGCCACTTCGTCCGACATCTTCTTTGCTCCGAAGGCCCGTTTCGATCTCGTGCGAGCGGGTGCGGCGCTTTACGGTATCAATCCCACGCCACGCAGCGACAATCCGATGTTTCCGGTGATCGAACTGCGCGCTCGCATTGTACGGGTTCTCAGCTTGGCTCCTGGGGAAACTATCGCCGATACCCTTGGTTGGGCCGCAAAGCGGCCCACGCGACTTGCGTTGGTTTCGGTGGGATACGCCGATGGCTATCCGCGCTCGGGACGCGCCTTCGACAATAAATTACATGCGATCGTTGCCGGTCAGCGATGCATGGTCGTAGGGCATCCATCGATGGATTTTCTGGCTATCGATGTAACTGACGTTTCAGACCCCATCGCCGCGCGCCACGGCAACATGGTCACGCTCGTCGGCCCTGAGATCAGCATCGACGCTCTCGCAGCCGCAAGCAAATCGACCGGTCGCGAACTGCTCATTCATCTTGGCCACCGTTTCCACCGTATCTACTACGCCACCTAACCAAGTCGAAGCTTAACCAGCAGTAGGAGTAGGGAGAGTAACATGTTCGGAAAATCCAAAGACAATGCGGCGGACAACGATCGGGACTCGTCATCGACGCAGGAGATCAAACGTTCCGCCACTGCCCACCCGGCGACGCCAGAAGCGGTCTCCTCCATCAGTTCCGGCCTTTCGATTGTCGGCAAGATCGTTGGCGAAGGGACGCTGGGGATTTTTGGTCACGTCGAGGGCGAAGTACACGCCTCAACTGTCCAGATAGGCGAAGGCGCCCAGGTGGAGGGCAATATCGTCGCGGAGGAATTAACTATCGGCGGCCGCGTGAAGGGCACGATCCATGCCAACCGCGTCAGGCTCAATAGCACCGCTGTGGTTGAGGGCGATATCTATCATCGCTCTCTCGCAATCGAGGAGAATGCGCAATTCGAGGGAATGTCACGACGACAGGAAAATGTCATCGATACGCCCTCGCTCGTCCCGGCAAAACGCATACACGCGCAGCCCATATCGATCGACGTGAACGGCCAGGGCGGCGGCGCAAGCGAAGGCCTCAATCCGTCGCAGGCTGCGCCGACAGACCGCAACCGGCGCGGAAAGGCGACATCCGACGTCCCCAGTCCTTGAGCTAACGCTCACGGGTTGGCCGCGCTTTGCCGCGTTGGATCATAGCGGTCCGCTACCGCTGAAGCGGACATTCGTGAGCGTGAACGGCATGTCCGCTTTGGGTTATTGGCAGACATCGCGCGATGTCTGGCCTGTGGCCGTTATACGCCCGGAAGCGGACATTCGCTCGTGCGGGCAAATTGTCCGTCCAGCGCCGGAAGGGTTCACGGCGGCAGCGCCGGATCCGTTTGCAAAGTTTTGGCAGGGCCAGGGGCGGAAGTTTAGCGAATCGGGACTTCTAAATTTGGACGCACCCAGGCAGTCCTTGATGTTTTAATAAGCTTTCCAAGTTCAATAAGACCGCCAGCGCGAGCTTTTTTTGGCGTCTCAAATGATTCCGCCGATGTTTGGATGGGCATGTCGTTCCCGGTAATTACCCAGCGATGACGCCCTTTGTGAAGCCCGCAAGGCCGAGCGGTCAGCACGTATATCGGTGGGAATTTATGGGCCATACAGCGATAGTCGGATCAACCTTGTGGTTGCGCGGTCGGCCATAACTGGGCGTCTATTCCAGACAGGAGATCACCACTTTCCTGAAAAGGAAATTTGCTCCCAGGAAAGCGACCAAGAACGCGAAGGCAGCTAAACCGCTACTAGAAAGCCAATAATCGCCACCCAGATAACCAGCGACCAGGCCGGCAACCACAACGGCAATCAGCGCGATCAGCACCTCGGCAAGAAACACCACAAGTCGCTCCAGTCCCTTCGTCCGCCTTTCGAGCATCGTCAACTTGCTGGCGGCTTCATGGCGATACTGCCCGATAGTGTAGCCATGCTGGTCAAGCAGTTCCTCAGCCAGACCAATACGACTTTCCAAATTCGGAATCTCGCCAGCCTTGCGAGTACTGACTTGTCGCTCAAGGAAAGCCAGGCGCCCACCTAGATCGGTAGTGGTCATGTAATGGCCCCACGTGGCAAACAGTGCTGACTAACAAGCGGCAGTTTCCAGCCGATTAACGGGAGCAGTCTCTCGCTGACATTAGTTTGGGTGGGGTGAGCACGTGCGGGGCTTTCTAATATCGCTCAAAGGCCGGTGATTGCGTCGAGAAGGTAACAGAGTGTGTCTCGATTCAGGCGTAGGTCTTCGCAGTCGTGGCTCGTCTGAACGGAGATCTTATTTGAAGTTCGCAGTGGCCTGGCTTCTACGCCGACTTTTCTTCGCCGCTCCGTTCGCCCTGGGCGCCGACGGATGCGTGACCGGCAACTGTTCACGCACATGTGCCGCAAGCAATTCGCAAAAGTCTTGAGCACAGCGCGGAAGCACGCGCCGCTTGTCGCATACGACAAATCGGGGTTCTCGAAGCTGTTTTCGCTCATGCGTTATGCGGACAACGCGCAATGTATAGCGCTGAGTTGACATAGCCGACGGAATGATTGCGACCCCAAGCCCAGCCTCGGCGAGTGCAAGCAAAGTATGCAGCGCACGGCTCTCGATTAGGATATTGGGCTTGAGCCTGGCGAGACGGCACACTGCGTCGAACGCCTTGCGAGCACGACCAGCCGTGTCATTCGCGAAGATGCCTATTTCCCCCCTGGTCCGCTGGTGCAAACGTCGACACTAAACTAACGTTCCTTCCTCCGGAGGTGAGCGAAGATGTGGGCAGGCTTGGCCTTTCTCCTCGCGGCGGCGATTGGCTTGGTGACGGTCCTCGTCGCTTGCCACCGCAGCTCAGCTCACCTCGGCGACCACCCATGGATCGTCTACGACACCGCGAAGAGCCACATAGGGATCATGGCTGGCCTTGCTGGCTTCGCCTTCACCGGTGTCGTCCTGATCGTGACCCTCGCACGGGACCGACCCGGCATCGCCGAGAGCTCCCTCGACACCGTCATCGTGATGTTCCTGGTGGCGTACCTCTGGTGGGTCGGCAACGCCTTCCTGATCTCGTATCTGCCGCACGGCGATGTGAGTGGCGACTTCGTGCCACGCGTCCATTTCAGTCTCGCCTCGACTATCGAATACCGCACGGTCTTCCTGTCCTGGTTCGCACTGCTGCCTCTTCTTGAGGCGAACGGGTTCGGGCGCATTTCCCACATTCTCTATTTTCTTCTGCCGGCATCTCTGCTTTTCGGATCCGTGCTCATCTCAATGGTTGCCGATGGGTTGGGCCTGTTACGGGTCTCGGAAACGTATCTCTCAGCAGCCGTCGCCACGGTTCTCGCGCTCGCGTACGCCGGCATCGTCACATTTGCAGTTACCGCTGCTTGGTCCCCGTACTCCGCAATGTACCTCGCGCTTGTCATCTTCTGCATCAACGGCTTGGGTTTCTCGCTCGCGGCGCTAACGCCACTCGCGCGGCGCTATGCCGGCGTTAGACGTTTCTACAAGCAACATGGCAGACTGATTGTCATTGTCGATATGCAGCTGACGATGGCGTCGCTCGCGTTCCTGTGGCTTGGTGTCGTCGGGGTTATCTGAAGGGCCCCGTATTTGCCGCGGGATGAGCGCAGCGTCGTTTTCGCGGACCGCGGATATATTTGATGTCCGGTTCTGGCACAAAGTAGACTTCAGCAACGGCATCGGTGATCGGCAGACCGCCAAGGCTACCGTGGAGGACTACTAAATGCGTCTTCTGTCCAATCTCCTGCGGCGCTTCATACGCCAGGGCACGCTGCGAATTCGCGACGCCGACGGCAAAACCCACGTATTCGGCAACCGGCTGCCCGGACCGGACGTCGCTATCCGTCTGCACGACCGAAAGCTCTACCTCAAGCTGTTCCTCAATCCCGAACTCTATGCCGCCGAAGCCTATATGGATGGTACGCTCACGCTCGAGGACGGGGCGGCGGTCCATGACTTCCTGCTGCTATTCTCGGTCAACCGTGCCGGGCTTTACTCATACGGTTCGCAGAAGCTGATGCGGCGCGTGTGGCGCGGCTTACGGCGCTGGCATCAGGCCAATCCGATCGGGATTGCCGCCGCCCATGCGCGCCACCACTACGATATCTCGACCGATCTCTATCGCTTGTTCCTCGACGACCAGATGCAATATTCCTGCGCATATTTTCGCGATCCCGAGCACGACACGCTCGAACAGGCGCAACGCAACAAGCTGATCCACGCCACCAGCAAGTTGGCGCTCAAGCCCGGCATGACGGTGGCCGAGATTGGCTCTGGCTGGGGTGGCTTTGCTATTCATTTAGCGCGCGAGACGGGCGCGCAGGTAACCGCCGTCAACGTCTCGCCCGAGCAGATCAAGGTGGCACGTACGCACGCCGAGGCCGCCGGTGTTGCCAATCTTGTTGAGTTTCGCGAGCTCGACTATCGCCAACTCACTGGCCAATTTGAGCGGGTTGTTTCGGTCGGCATGATGGAGCATGTCGGCATTGGCCATCTCGACGAGTATTTCCGCAAGATCCGCGAGTTGCTGACGCCCGACGGCTATGCCTTCATCCATTGCATTGGCCGTATGTCGCAGCCCGGTACGACGGGCCCATTCATTCGCAAGTACATCTTCCCCGGCGGCTATGTACCGGCGCTGTCGGAAACCTTTGCAGCCACTGAGCGATCGGGACTGTGGTGCAGTGACGTGGAAGTGCTACGGCTGCATTATCGCTACACGGTGAAGCACTGGCGCGAGCGCTTCGCGAAGAACCGCGCGAAGGCGGCGATGATCTGTGACGAGCGATTCTGCCGCATGTGGGAGTTCTATCTCGCTGCAGTCGAGCTTGAGTTCCTGCATGGCTCGCACATGGTCTTTCAATTGCTGCTATCGACCAAGCGCGACACATTGCCGATCACCCGCGATTTCATGGTCGACGCCGAGCGCGCGGCATTGGCGAAGGAAAGCGGCTGAAAAACGTGCCGCTGCAGTCCGCTTCTGGCTCATTTGCCTTTTTAGCAGTCGGAAGCGGAAGACCGCGAAAGAACTGCATTTTGCGGCGCGCACTGCAAATCTGTGGCCCCGCCAAAACTCGCGCCTGTAGCTAGATGCCCTTCAAATATTCCACCAGCTCCCAGCGTTCGGTATCAGTGAGCGCAGCATTGCCGTAGTCGTGACCAGCGTTGGAGTTCCCGTCGATAACGCGGCCGGCGTCGTCACGGGTACGCAACACGAAACTGTTTTCAGTTGACGGTTGAGCGATTTTGCCGTCTGGCCCTCGGGTAACGAAACCGACCCGTATTGGATCAAATTCGCGCGTCCCAACCGGAAACGAGGGCGGCCGGTCTTTCGGTGGCAACAACAGATCGTACAGGGTCGGCACCGAGCCGTTGTGCAGATATGGCGCAGTCGCCCAAATGCCGCTCAGGGGCCGTCCCTTGTAGGCGAGAAGCGGATCAGTGCCATTCAAGCACTGATTGCGTAAGTCTTGCTTCGCCTGCGTGCGTAAAGGCCGCTCATTGGCCGGCAGGGTTGATGGCGTAATTTGTTCAGAAGAACCGAGCCCACCGGGCGTGCGTCCCTGAAAGTTTCTGAAAATATCGCCAGCTATGTCCTTTTTTTTCGCCCAGATCGTACCAACGACCGTTGTCCGCAGAAGATCGGCGAGAGCGGCCTCTTCTCCATACATCCGGCTATCGGGATCGATGAATGGCAAATAGGCGTACAGGGTATTATTGAGAACGCCGGTCTTTGCTTTATGGGTCAGCGCATTGCACGCCATCCAAATGTCCGTGCCGATGCTGCGGAGGGGCGTCATCTTTGCCCTGATCTGGGCAGTCAAATTGCTGCGTGCCAGCGGCTTGTGACAGCTTGCGCAGCTCGGGATCACATGACCATCGACCATACGTTGTTCGTCACGAAATATTTCGCGGCCCCGATCGCGCTTGCCCTGGTCGAGCGCACCCAGAACTCCCGTTGGCCACAGTGGCGGTCGTAGTCTCATCAATTGCTCCTCGAGCAGATTGAGGTTGACCGCGTTTGCGCTCGACACAATACCCGGTCCTCCGAGTTCATGTTTGTTGAACTTCACGTCAGCAAACACGCCGGTGACCTCGCCAATGTTGCGTCCGAGAGCACCGATATCATAGCCCCCCAGGATGCGTTGATTTGACACGATGCCGTTCCATTGCACCTTGTCATGTTGAGGTACATTCCACATGAATGGATAGCTGACCGGCGCGTTCGATGCGTTGAAGGTCTGATCGCCTTCAGCGATGACGAGGGCCACTTTATTAAAAATATGTCCGAATGCGTCGACCCGCCCAAAGCCATAGCGCAACGCAGTTGCATTCGCCTTTTCGATCTTCAATTGCCATGCGATGAGCTGCGACAGAGCCTCATCGAGCTTCGCGCGGTTCGCCGCCGTGTCGTCGTCTTTGAGTACATCGTGCGAAAACCGTTTAGCCTTATCCGGGTTGCTTTTGGTTTCAACCAATGCCTTGTTCAGGGTCTCCATAAAGCTCTGAAAATCGGCAAGCGCCGGGGCTCCCTCGATTCGAATGCGTTTGCCCTGATAGGTAATTTCGTTGGTATGACACGCAGAGCAAGTCATCCCGACCCATTTTTCGGTCGCGCCTTGTGACTCTTTCCAGCGCAGTTGAGTGTTGTAAAATCTGGTGTCGTCCTGACTATCGATAGCAAAGCCAATAGGAAGGCCTGTCTTTGCCGGTGTGGAATTCGGCAAGTAGCGAAATTTTTCAATGTGTGCCGGATCGAGAAATGGCTGGTCAGAACCGGGCTGTTCAAGAGCGAGAAGCCAGCTGAGCGGGATTAGCCGCGAGCCTTGCGATAGCGAATACCAAATTGCCTTTCGCTTGGCCGACCAACCTTGGTTTACCGTGATGAGGTCATCGGCCCGCGCAGGCGCACCGACAGCGAGAATTGTAAGACCCAAGACGCAGACCGCTATTATTCCGTGGATTCTACGGCCGTACATCACGCCCCCCGTTTTTAATTCACGCCAGAAACTAAATTCTCATTGGGGGCTTTGCAAGTATAGCGAGCAAATTTTCTTGTAACCAACGACTGCGTTTGTCACCGTGGTGATACAATTCGGGGCATCTCAATCCCGTGGTACCGGGAGTTTCCGATCCATCCCTGCCGAACCGCAAAGATAAGAAAGATCAACGCCGCGGCGGCTGACCCAAACGGATACTCGTCCCGATGATCGACCTATCGAGTCCGGCTCGGTGGCGAGTTACGGAACCTGAGATTGCTGCGGGACAGTTGATCAATCGAACGACATCCCATGAGCCTCATTGCCCTTTCAGTCTCGGCGCGCATCAAACCGAGCGCGCGCTCCACACCAGGCTGTCCCGCTGCGGCCAATGGAAAAAGATAAGCCCGGCCCAGTCCTACCGCCTTGGCGCCCACCGAGAGTGCCTTCAGCACATGGGTCCCGCGCTGAACTCCGCCGTCGAGCAGAACATCGATCTTGTCGCCTACAGCGTCGACAATCTCGGCAAGCTGGTCAAACGAACTGCGTGAGCCGTCGAGTTGACGCCCACCGTGATTCGAAACGACGATTCCGGCGCAACCAATGTCGACGGCCTTTTTTGCGTCTTCGGGACTCATGATGCCTTTGAGGCAAAATTTATCGTCCCAGTGCTTGACCATTTCAGCAACGTCACGCCAATTCATCGAAGGGTCGAGCATGTTTGTGAAGTAATCCCCAATGGACGTGGTGCCTCCAGACATCGCGACGTGCTGCTCCAATTGCGGCAACCGAAATTTTTCGTGGGTGGCATATTCGATGGCCCATTTCGGCTTAAGGACAAATTGAGCCATGCCTTGCAGCGTCAGGCTAAACGGGATGGAAAATCCGGTCCGAAGGTCACGCTCACGGTTTCCACCGGTGATCGAGTCCACTGTCAGCATCAAGATGCGCACGCCTGCGGCTTTCGCCCGGTCAAGCATCGCTTTATTTAAACCCCGATCCTTGTGGAAGTAGAATTGGTAAACTTGAGGAAACGAGAAGTTGGACGAAAAGTCTTCCAAACTGACCGTGCCGAGGGATGATAGCCCGAACATAGTCCCGAATTTCTGCACTGCGTGCGCGACGGCACGCTCGCCTTGATGATGAAAGAGGCGCTGGAGGGCCGTTGGCGAACAATAAAATGGCACCTGAAGTTTTTGCCCCATAACGATGACTGACAGGTCAACTTGCTCTACGCCTCGCAGAACATTCGGCAGGAGGTCGCATTCCTCGAAAGCTGCCGTGTTTCTTCGATACGTGGTCTCGTCGTCGGCTGCGCCATCGATATAATTGAAGATAGGGCTCGGGAGGCGCCGTCGCGCCAACTCCCGGAAGTCGTGGAAATTGAAGCAGTCTTTCAGGCGCATGTGTCCCCCGATGAAAGCATAGCGCGCCCGTCTAAAGCTAGAACAGACACGAATTGGAGTTATGATGCCGTGGGCTTTACCGATGTCCTGGCCCCTTGGAAGAGCCTGCATTGTCGGAACAATAGCGCGCCCGCTTCGCTGAAGGCATTTCGAATTATTTCCCCACGACATCGAACGGGAGATTGCGATGGCAATTTTCGACCTACGAAAGCGGGTGGCCTTTATAACCGGCGGGAACGGCGGAATCGGACTTGGTATGGCCAGGGGATTGGCAGAGGCCGGCGCTTCGGTTGTCATCGCGGGACGAAGCAAGACAAAGGCTCAATCGGCTTTATCGGAACTGCGTTCGCTTGACGCCCAGGCTGAGTTTGTGGATCTGGATGTTCTGCAGGAAGCGTCCTGTCATCAGGCGGTCCAGCATGCTGTCCAGCGGTTTGGACGTCTCGATATCCTCGTCAATAACGCTGGGACAAGCATTCGCAAGCAACCTGAAGACCTCACAGCGCAGGACTGGCATCTGGTGATGAATACCAATCTCACCAGCGCTTTTCTCTGTTCACAGGCGGCCTATCCCCACATGGTACGTGCCGGCGGCGGCAAGATAATCAATATTGGATCGATGATGTCCGTGTTCGCATCGTCCTATGCCGCACCCTACGCGGCGAGTAAGGGCGGCATCGTCCAGTTGGCGAGATCGATGGCGGTCGCATGGGCGAAGGACAACATCCAGGTCAATGCGATATTACCCGGATGGGTCGATACAGAACTCACGCGAAAGGCGCGGGAGCAGGTCCAGGGCCTTCATGAAAAGGTGCTGGCGCGCACGCCGGCCCAGCGATGGGGAGCCCCGGACGATTTCGCAGGTGTCGCCGTCTTTCTGGCCTCGCCAGCTTCGAATTTCATCACCGGCGCGGCAATCGCCGTTGATGGCGGATATTCGGTGCAGGCTTAAGGAACAGGATCATTCTCATCGATGGGGAATCGAATGTCAGTTCGCCGGATCGACCACATTTTAATTGCGATGCCTGCCGGGAGAGAAGACGAGGCGAGGGCGTTCTATCATGGCATCCTCGGACTCGTGGAAAAGGTGAAGCCGCCGCAGCTTGCCGCACGAGGCGGCTGCTGGTTTGAAAGCGGGGCCTTGCAGGTTCATCTGGGCGTCGAGAAGAATTTCATTCCGGCGCGCAAGGCGCATCCCGCATTCATCGTCGATGATCTGGCCGGCATGGTGGCCAAAGCCAAACAGGCCGGACTACCGGTCGCCGAAGACGAGCCGATCGAGGGCTGCGATAGGCGCCACATCGATGATCCGTTCGGCAACCGGATCGAACTAATCGAACCGCACGCAAAATGAGCTGCGGCGGGAATCTATAGCCTGATCCGCCTGGATTTTTGAAGCACGCAGCCCAATGTTTCTAAAAGCAACGCGTCACTAACGCCGCGCTAAGCGTGCCGATCAACTGAGCAAAAGCGGAAATATAAACCTGTTACGTCCGCCAGTAATCTAAAGCGGTCGTATTCGATGCACGAGAAAAATCCAAAACCCGAGTTGACGCTTTGTCAGCGCATCAGATCGCCATCTTCAGATCTTTGCTGGCGCGGAAGGCGACTTTTTTGCTGGCCTTGATCTGGATCGCCTCGCCGGTCGCCGGATTGCGGCCTACGCGTGCAGCTCGATTTCGCACTTGCAGAATTCCGAGCCCGACAATTTTCACCCGTTCGCCCTTCTTCAAGTGCTTCGTGATGAGGCCGACGAGGTTTTCCAGCATCTCATGGCCCTGCTTCTTGGTGAACTGATGCTGCTCCGCCAGTGCATCGGCCAACTGCTTGGTAGAGATCGCCTTTGGTGCCGTAGGTTTACGTGCGGTTGCCATGTCAGTCATGGACGGTTGCTCCTTATCGTGCGCGCTATGCGCCGTGACACTAGCCTTATGAGATTCGTGGACGCGCGGCAAACCTGCACGCGGCGCCAACGCGATGGTCATGCTGCTATTTCACTGAATCGCGACAAAAGCATCAGCACTCGCTGCGGTTTCTGTTCGTCACCGCGGCAATTACAACCTTGTCGAGGACTTCGCGCGGGACGCTACAATACTGCGTCTTTGGCAGCCTTTACCGGTCGAGCCCTGACGATCTTCCGAGCCGGCTTCGCTTTAAATATTGTTGGCTCTTTTGTGAACGGATTGATACCGCTGCGCTCTTTTGTTGCGGGCTTCTTGATGACAACGAATTTGGCAAATCCGGGCACAAGAAAAGCTCCTGATTTGTTGAGCTCCTTGTAGCCAATCGCGGCGAGCGACTCGATGACGGTTTTGACGTCCTTTCGCGTCATATTGTTCGGATGCTGCTCAGCGATTTTTTGAATGAGTTCCGATTTCGACATCAATTTCTTCATTGCCTCCTCCAAAATTTCAAATCGTACATGGTGAGTTAGTCCCAGAGACGAATGTCTGCGGGGGATGGTCTTCAACGACGATGGCCGAGCCGAATACCCAACGCTCTTGCTTTCTGGCGCAACGAGCCGACTGTACGTTTCATCAGCCTTGAAACTTTCTTTACCCGTAGCTTGTCCTTCGAATAACGTCTTAACTCGGCCACTTGAGCTCTGGTCCAGGCGGCTCGTTTCGTGCGCCGTCGCCTTGTTTTTTTGGCCATTTCGATTCTCCATTCCACTGAAATTGGTAGAATCAGTGCCTGAACACATCATACGCTATTGGCGACCATCTTTCTGCCCCAGTGCTTGAGGTCTGTGAGGTACGACACATTGCGCTCGGCGGCGGGCGCCTATTCTCCCCAAGAGACGTAGCCCTCAGGGAGATACCTCATGCTTGGCCTCCCAGGTCTGGTTCTGCAGGTTGTAGGCTTGGCGGCCTTCAAGTTTGGCTGGTCCATGGCATCAGCCCGTCGTCGGTCCGATGACGCGGATGCGCGGTACGGCAGCATCTTCCCCGACGTCCGGCTACGCGCGCAAAGGTCCAGAGGGGGGTGATCTGTGATGGTGGGCAAAACGCCTGTGCCATTTGATCCCGAGACTATCATGGTCTTGAAAGAGGTTCTCGACGATGCCTGGGCCCGCCTTGGGCCCGAACAGCAAGCCAATACGCTGAAAACGACTCTGGCCGAGCGCATTTTTAGATCCGCAGCACAGGGCGAACGAGACCGCGAACGCTTGCTTGACGCCGCGTTAGAGGGCGATGGCGCGGCCTGACCGCCGGCGGGGAACGGTGTGGGGGGTGGGGTCCTGTGGTCGCAGAGGCGTGGAATGCCGGTCGCCCGGACCCACAGGGATGTTGCCGGCTGCCGGGGCCTGAGGATCGGTTCCGCCCGATCCATTGACCAGCGGAAGGTCAGGCCTCCCGACCGGCGGCGAACGGACCCCTGTCGCCGCAAATCAAAAGGGGCCGCTGTTTGTGGCATCACAGCGACCCCCTACGCTCCGCCGAAATAGGGGACCAACCCATTTATTGTTCGGCGTTTCGCATCGGTAAATTGGCCCTGCCATGCCCGTTTGGCTGTGCGATTGATCACACCTCGGGTGCCAATGCGCCTTTTTGTGACGGCTGGCACAAATTGGACCCTGCGCGGGGCCATGAGACTCGGCGCAGTTGTTCGCCGCCGGCACGGCCATGCCACGGAGGGCGCAGCGGCCTGCATCGACGCGCGATAGGGCCTGGACTCCAGGCAGCGGACATTCCACTCATGCTTGTGCGAGTGAAAATCGGATATGTGGCCAACGTGCCGCAATGTCTGCCAGTGGCGCAAATCAGACGTTGCCGGATTCGAAGCAGCAACGTTTTGTGCTCTTGCAAATTGTGCTCTTGCAAATAATTAAAAATGGGGTTGCGCACGGTGCCACAAAGCCCGGCAAGGAGTTGCTCGGGCTGCGCCGCAGGTGGCGGCTGGCATTCCCGGGATGCATAAATTAGGGTTACGCGGAAAATGTGAGAGGGAGTGGCGGGTAATGCAGGCGATGGCATCGGGTGTCACCAAGGCCAATTCGGGCCTCGACGGAATCGTTTGGAATATCCTGGGGCAGACCTACGTCCCCAAACAGCTCACGGAAGCATCATTCGCCTGGCACGCGACGCTGCCGCCGACCACGTTCGTGCCGCCGCATATCCATCCGACACAGGACGAATTCGTCTACATGCTCGAAGGGCGCATGGATGCGTTGATCGACGGCAAGCAGTTCTCTGCGACCGCCGGCGACCTGATCAAATTGCCGATGGGAATCCCGCACGGGCTGTTCAACAAGTCCGACCAGGTCCTCAAGTGTCTGTTCTGGGTGACGCCGACGCGGAAACTTTATGACCTGTTTTGGGCGATCCATTCGATGAAAGATCAAAATCCGCCCGACGTCGTCGCGCTGTCCGCCAAGCACGAAGTCAACTTCCTGCCGCCGCCTCCGGGCGCCTAGGCGATTTTGCTCGCCCGGTTGACCTGTTCCTTGGCAAAGCCCGCTTGGGTGGCGTAGCCGCGCACGATCGCCTTGCGCTCCTCATAAGACAGCACGTTGTCGATATTGTCGAAACCGTCGGGCGCGCGTTGCTCGACTGCGTCGATCACACCCTCGGGTCCGCCCGAGCGGTTCGACTGGACGATCTGCGCCGTCATCGGCAGCCGCTCGCGCTCATAGGCCCACAGCGCCTGTCCGGCATGATCGGATTCGCTCAGCCGATCGGCGAGAGAGCGCGCGTCGAGGATCGCCTGCGAGGCGCCGTTCGAGCCGACCGGATACATCGGGTGCGCAGCGTCGCCGAGCAATGTGACTCGGCCGTGCGACCAGTGCGGCAGCGGATCGCGGTCGCACATTGGATATTCCCAGAACTCCGGCGTCGATTCGATCAGCGCCTTCGCGTCGACAAAGGGAATACTGAAGCGCTGCACATGCGGCATCAGATCTTCGAACCTGCCGGCGCGCGACCAGTCTTCCTTGCGCGGCGGCGCGCCGCCTTCGCCGACTTTCACCAGGACGGCCCAGTTGGTGAGGGGTTTGTCGTCGCGAGCACCTTCGCCAATCGGATAGACGACCAACTTGCCAGCCATGCCGCCGGCGATCACCATCGAGCGTCCGGTCAGAAATTTCGGCCAGTCGGTCGCACCCCGCCAGAGCATCGAGCCGTTCCAACACGCCGGGCCTTCGTTCGGATATAGAGTCTCGCGCACGATCGAATGGATGCCGTCGGCGCCGACCAGAATGTCGCCGCGTGCGGTTGCGCGGTGCGAGCCGTCGCGGCCGAAGAAATAACACGTGACGCCGCCTTCGTCCTGCGTGAACGAGCCGAGCCGGTGCCCGCTGTGGATGCGGGATTCCCCGAGGCGCGCGCGTGTGGTCTGGTAGATGACCGCCTGCAAACGGCCGCGATGGATCGAGAATTGCGGATATTCGAAACCGGCATCAGTGCCGCGCGGCTCGCGCCAGATCTCCTGGCCGATGCGGTTCATATAGAAGAGCTCGTGGGTCCGGATTCCGACCTGGTCGAGCTTTGAGAGCAACCCGAGCTGCGCCAGCTCCTTGATCGCGTGCGGCAGCGTGTTGATGCCGACGCCGAGCTCGCGTACGCTGTCGGCCTGCTCGAAAATCTCGCAGTCGATGCCCCGGGCATGCAGCATGAGGGCCGTGGTGAGCCCGCCAATGCCGCCGCCGACGATGATTGCCTTCATAGCCCGCGCCTGACGCTAGCAACTGCCGATATAATGCGGCTTGCCGGTCGCCGAGGCAATCGGGGCGCACCGCGTCGGCAATTGACTCTCCTGAGCTTTATTGGACCAATAGCCGGGGCAAAGCTGGTGTTTTGGGAGGAGTTCGATCATGCGGGCTATCGTATGCAGGTTGGCGGCAACCGCGGCACTTGTATTTGTAGTTAACGCGGCGGCCGCACAGGACAAGATCCGCATTGGCCTCATTTATACGCTGTCGGGTCCGCCCTCCGCGCTCGGCCAGCAGTCGAAAAACGGTTTCGAGCTCGCCTTGAAGGACCTCGGCGGCAAAATGGGTGGGAAAGACGTCGAGCTCGTCGTTGTCGATGATGAACTCAAGCCCGATGTCGCGATCCAGAAAGTGCGCGGGATGATCGAGCACGACCATGTCGACTTCGTGGTTGGTCCGATCTTCTCAAACATCCTGGTAGCAATCCACAAGCCGGTGATCGACGCCGGAAAGATCTTGATCAGCACCAATGCCGGGACTTCGAATTTTGCCGGCGCGGCCTGCAGCCCCAATTTCTTCGTGACGTCGTATCAGAACGACCAGATTTACGAAGCGATCGGCGCGGCCGCCAACAAACTCGGCTACAAGCGCGTCTACGCCCTGGTGCCGAACTATCCGGCTGGCAAGGATGCGATTGCCGGCTTCAAGCGTACCTACAAGGGTGAGATCGTCGAGGAATCGCTGGTGCCACTCAATACCACCGACTTCGCGCCGGAGGTTTCGAAAATCTCGGCATCGAAGCCCGACGCACTGTTCACCTTTATGCCGGGCGGACTTGGCATCAATCTCCTCAACACGTTCATCCAGGCCGGACTCAAGGATAAGCTCCCGGTGATCTCCGCATTCACGGCGGACGAGGCGACGCTGCCGGTGCTCAAAGACAACGCCGTTGGCATCTACGGTGTGCTCACTTGGGCGCCGAACATGGACAGCCCGGCCAACAAGAAGTTTGTCTCCGAATACGAAGCCGCCTATAAAGCGGTGCCCGCATCTTACGCCATGCAGGCCTATGACGCTGTGATGCTCATCAATAGTGCGGTGGTCGCGGTGAAGGGCAACCTCGCCGACCAGAACGCAGTGCGCGCCGCCCTCAAGAAGGGCGCGTTTACCTCGGTGCGCGGACCGTTCAAGTTCAACATCAACGGCTACCCGATTGAGGACTTTTACCTCACCAAGGTCGCCAAGCGTGCAGATGGCAAGTACGAGACGCAGATCGTCGAGAAAATCTTCTCGAACCACGCCGACGGGTACGCCAAGGACTGCAAGACCCAGTAAAGCCGGGCTGTTCCGCCGGTTCCCTTCTTGGCGCAGGAAGGGCCTTGCATTTTCGCGGAAAAATGTTTTAAACTTAAAAATTCTAAGGTTATAATAATAGTGCGGCATAAGGATCGGATCGGCTCATGCGCGCGGTCTGTCTTGGCGGCGGCCCCGGGGGGCTCTACTTCGCGATTTCGCTGAAGCGGCGGAATCCCGGGCACGAGGTGGTGGTCGTCGAGCGCAACCGGCCGGACGACACCTTCGGCTGGGGCGTGGTGTTGTCCGACGAGACACTCGCCAATCTCCAGGCCAACGATCCGGAAAGTGCGGCGCGCGTTCGCGAGTCATTCGTTTATTGGGACGATATCGCGGTGCACTATCGCGGTCAGACCATGCGCTCGAGTGGCCACGGCTTTTCGGGCATCGGCCGCAAGCGGCTGTTGAACATCCTCCAGGAGCGTGCACTCGCTCTCGGGGTCAGGCTCGAATTCGAGACGGAGGCCAAAGATGTCTCCGCTTACGCGGACTATGATCTGATTGTCGGTGCCGACGGCGCAAATTCGCGCGTTCGCACCGCTCACGCCGACATGTTTAAGCCGGACATCGATGTGCGCGCCTGCAAGTATATCTGGCTCGGCACGCACCAGAAATTCGACGACGCCTTCACGTTTATCTTCGAGCAAACCGAGCACGGCTGGATCTGGGTACACGCCTACCAGTTCGATGCAGACACCGCGACCTTTATCGTCGAATGCTCGGAGGAGACATGGCGCCGTGCCGGGTTCGACCGGATGAGCACCGAGGAGACGATTGCGGCGTGCCAGAGAATCTTCGCCCGCAGTCTCGCCGGCCATAAATTGATGTCGAATGCACGTCACCTGCGCGGCTCAGCCTGGCTCAATTTTAACCGTGTCCTCTGCGAGCGGTGGAGCCATCAGAACATCGTCTTGCTCGGCGATGCCGCTGCGACCGCGCATTTTTCGGTCGGCTCGGGTTCAAAACTTGCGCTCGAAAGCGCCATTGCGCTTGCCGATTATCTGCACAGCGAGCCGACGATGACTCAGGCCTTCCGCCGCTACGAGGACGAGCGACGGCTCGAGGTTCTGCGTCTGCAAAGTGCGGCGCGCAATTCGACTGAATGGTTCGAGGATGTCGAGCGGTACCTCAATCTCGATCCGGTTCAGTTCAACTATTCGCTGCTGACACGCTCGCAACGCATCAGCCATGAGAACTTGCGTGAACGTGACGGGATCTGGCTTGGCGATGCCGAGCGCTGGTTCGAACGCCAGGCCACCGGTCGCACGCCGCAGGTGACGCGGGCGCCGATGTTCGTGCCGTTCCGTGTGCGGGGCATCGAGTTGAAGAACCGCGTCGTGGTCTCGCCGATGGCGCAGTATCGTGCGGTCGATGGCACGCCAACCGACTGGCATTTGGTCCACTATGCCGAGCGCGCCAAAGGAGGGGCAGGGCTGGTCTTTACCGAGATGACCTGCGTGTCGCCCGAGGGTCGCATCACACCCGGCTGTACCGGACTTTATCGCTCCGAACATGAAGCCGCGTGGGAAAGGATCGTCGATTTCGTCCATGCCGAGACTGACGCCAAAATTGCCATTCAGCTTGGCCATTCCGGCGCCAAGGGCTCAACCCAGCTCGGGTGGGAAACGATGGACGCGCCGCTGCCCTCCGGCAACTGGACGGTTTTGGCGCCGTCGGCGGTTGCGTGGAGCGCGGAGAACCAGACGCCCCGAGCGATGGCGCGCTCCGACATGGATAAAGTGCGCGACGACTTCGTCCGTTCGGCGGAAATGGCGCAGCGCGCCGGTTTCGACTGGCTCGAGCTGCACTATGCGCACGGTTATTTGATGTCGGGCTTCATTACGCCACTCACCAACAGGCGCGCCGACGAGTATGGCGGCAGTCTTGCGAACCGCATGCGGTTTCCGCTCGAGGTGTTTCGTGCGGTGCGGGCGGTGTGGCCAGACGACAAGCCGATTTCGGTGCGCATTTCCGCCAACGATTGGGTTCCGGACGGCATATCGCCGCCGGACGCGGTCGAAGTTGCGCGCATGCTGACCGATGCCGGCGTCGACATGATCGACGTTTCGGCCGGGCAAACGACGAAGCAGGCGAAACCCGTCTATGGACGCATGTTTCAGACGCCATTCTCCGACCGAATCCGCAACGAGGCTGGTATCGCGACGCTCGCGGTCGGCAACATCTACGATGCCGACCACGTCAATTCGATCCTGATGGCCGGGCGCGCCGATCTCGTATGCCTGGCGCGGCCCCACCTCGCCAATCCGTACTGGACGCTGCATGCCGCAGCCAATCTGGGTTACGAGGGTTCGACTTGGCCGAAGCCCTATTGGCCCGGTCGCGACCAGCTGCATCGCTTGAAGTCGCGACCTGACGCGATGACAGGCAAGGTGTGAAATGGCTTCACTCGACGGCTTGCACGCCTTGATCACCGGCGGCGGCAGCGGCATCGGCGCTGCGATCGCACGGGCGCTAGCGAAAGAAGGCGCAGCTGTGTCGCTTGTCGGGAGACGCAAGGCGCCGCTCGACGAGATTGCAAGGAATTTGCCAAAGGCCACCGCCATCGCGGCCGATGTGACGAATGCGGCGGATTGCGCGGCGATGGTGGAGGCCGCGCGCGCCGTGCTTGGGCCAATCGATATCGTCGTCGCCAATGCCGGTGCAGCCGAGAGCGCACCGGCTGCGAAAATCTCGGCCGAGCATTGGCAGCGGATGATCGGCGTCAATTTGACCGGCGCGTTCTTGACGGTGCAGGCAGCTTTGAGTGACGTCACGCGCAAAGGCGCGGGGACGCGACGGATTGTGTTCACCGCCTCGACTGCGGGGCTCAGGGGCTATCCCTATGTGGCGGCCTATTGCGCCGCCAAGCACGGCGTCGTGGGTCTCGCGCGCTCTCTGGCGGTAGAGCTTATGCCGGCCGGCGTGACCGTCAACGCGGTGTGTCCTGGCTTTACCGATACGCCGCTTTTGGACGCGTCGGCGGCTGCGATTGCAGACAAGACCGGTCGTACTCTCGCTGAGGCGCGCGCTATGCTCGCCAGGGACAATGTCGATGGTCGGTTGATTTCACCGGACGATGTCGCCGCCAAAGTCGTGTGGCTGTGCTCACCGGCGGGCAATGCGGTCAATGGCGAAGCCATTGTCATTACCGGGGGCGTGGCATGACAATCGCTATGAGAACAAGATCGCGTCAGGCTGCGCCGTCTCTGAGCAAGCAGCGGCTGCGCCTGTGGATCCGGATTTTGCGCGCCGCGCGGGCGATTGAAGTTGAGGTGCGTGAGCGGTTGCGGGTCGAATTCGGGGTGACGCTGCCGCAGTTCGATGTGATGGCTGCGCTCGAAAGGAAGCCCGATGGCATGACCATGACCGAGCTCTCACGCTTCCTGATGGTGTCGAACGGCAATGTTACCGGCATCATTGATCGGCTGGTATCGGACAAGCTGGTCACGCGCCAGGCACCGGCCGATGACCGGCGCGCCATCAATGTGCGGCTGACGCCACGTGGGCTAAAGGAGTTCACAACCATGGCGAAGGCGCACCAGGGCTGGGTCGATGGCTTGCTCTCGGACTTCGACGCGGCGGAGGCTGACACGTTGATCCACCATCTTGAGGGATTGTCCGGCCGTATTCGCAACGGAGGATCGCGCGCATGAACATGAGCGACTACAAGCCGAAACATTTTAACTGGCTGGCGCAGAACGGCGTCGCCGTGATCACGCTCAAGGGCGCCGAGCGGAAGAACCCGATCACTTTCGAAAGTTACGCGGAGCTCGGGCAGACCTTCCGCGATCTTTCGCGGGCTCGCGATATCAAGGTCATTATATTCGGTTCGAACGGCGGCAATTTCTGTTCCGGCGGCGACGTTCACGACATCATCGGACCGCTGTTGAGCCGCGATATGAAAGGACTTCTCGAATTCACCCGTATGACCGGCGAACTCGTGAAGGCGATGCGCGCCTGTCCGCAACCGATAATCGCTGCAATTGATGGTGTCTGCGTCGGTGCCGGCGCGATGATTGCTCTGTTCTGCGATATTCGCCTCGGGACACCGCAGGCCAAGACCGCGTTTTTGTTCACCCGCGTCGGTCTTGCAGGCTGCGACATGGGCGCTTGTGCACTGCTGCCGCGCGTCATCGGGCACGGTCGTGCGTCAGAGCTGCTCTATACCGGCCGCGTCATGACAGCGGAGGAGGGCGAGCGCTGGGGTTTTTTCAATCGCATTGTCGGCGCGGATAAACTCGAAGCAGATGCAACGGCAATGGCGCAGCAACTCGCCAACGGTCCGACATTCGCGCATGCAATGACGAAGACCATGCTGCATCAGGAATTCGCGATGCCGCTCGACGCGGCGATCGAGGCGGAGGCGCTCGCGCAGGCAGTCTGCATGCAAACGCAGGATTTTCGCCGTGCCTATGAGGCCTTTGTCGCCAAAGAGAAACCACAGTTCGCCGGAAATTGAACGATGCTCGACCGCAGTTTCCTGCATTGGCCGTTCTTCGAGGAGCGACACCGCGCGCTGGCCGGCCGGCTGGAAGCCTGGGCGGCACAGCATTGCGCGCATGTCGATCACCACGATGTCGACGCCGCCTGCCGCGATCTGGTGCACCAGCTCGGTCGCGATGGCTGGCTCAGCCACAGCGCGCCGGGCGACCATCCGTCGGAGAAAATCGACGTCCGTACACTGGCTTTGATCCGCGAGATCCTGGCGCGTCATTCCGGCCTTGCCGACTTCGCCTTCGCGATGCAAGGCCTTGGCGCCGGCCCGATTTCCCTGTTCGGCACGGCTGCTCAAAAAGCTCAATGGCTGCCGAAAACCCGCAGCGGCGCAGCGATCGCGGCATTCGCGCTTTCGGAGCCGGCATCCGGCTCCGACGTCGCCAACATTTCAACGACGGCGCGCCGAGACCGCGACGGTTTCACACTCGATGGTGAGAAGACCTGGATTTCGAACGGGGGCATCGCCGATCTGTACGTTGTATTCGCCCGTACAGGCGAGGCCGCGGGCGCGAAGGGCCTATCCGCGTTCATCGTGCGCGGCGATAATCCCGGCCTGTCGATTGCCGAGCGTATCGAGGTGATCGCGCCGCACCCGCTTGCACGCCTCACCTTCACAAACTGCCACGTTGGCGAAGCTGACCTCATCGGTGCGGCCGGCAACGGCTTCAAGATCGCGATGGCGACGCTCGACGTGTTCCGCACCTCGGTCGGCGCCGCCGCGCTCGGCTTCGCGCGCCGCGCACTGGCCGAAACACTCAAGCGGGCCAAAAGCCGGGAGTTGTTCGGCGCCCCGTTGTCGGAATTGCAGATGGTACAAGGTCACATCGCCGATATGGCGCTTGAGGTCGACGCAGCGGCGCTTCTCGTCTATCGCGCCGCATGGACCAAGGACGCAGGCGCGGGGCGCGTGACGCGCGAAGCGGCAATGGCAAAGCTTTACGCTACCGAGGCGGCGCAGCGCGTGATCGACGCGGCTGTGCAGATCCATGGCGGCGACGGCGTGCGCGCCGGTCATCCGGTCGAGATGCTTTACCGTGAGATTCGCGCCTTGCGCATTTACGAGGGCGCGTCCGACGTCCAGAAAATCATCATCGCCCGATCCGCGCTTTCATCTGCTGCAGGTGGCTGACATGAGTAGAAACATCAAGCTTGGCCCATCCGCGCATGTCGATACCTTCACCCGCGACAGCCTTCCGCCGTTCGATCAGTGGCCGGACATCCTGCTGGACAGGCCGGAATTTCAGTATCCGGAACGCCTGAACGCCGCGGTCGAATTGACGGACCGCATGGTCGAGCGGGGTTTCGGCGACCACATCGCGCTGATCGGCAATGGTCGCAGACGCACGTACAAGGAACTGGCCGACTGGTCGAACCGGCTGGCCCACGCACTTGTTGAGAATTACGGGGTCAAGCCAGGCAACCGTATCTTGATCCGCTCCGGCAACAACCCGGCGCTGGTCGCGGCCTGGCTCGCCGCCACCAAAGCGGGTGCGGTCGTCGTTAACACGATGCCGATGCTGCGCGCCGGCGAACTCGGCAAGATTGTCGACAAGGCCGAGATTGCGCTGGCTTTGACCGATAGCCGCATCGCCGACGAACTGGTTGCCTGCGCCAAGACCAGCAAATTCCTCAAGCAGGTTGTCAATTTCGATGGCACCTCCAATCACGACGCGGAGCTTGACCGCGTCGCACTCGACAAGCCGGTGAAGTTCGACGCGGTGGCGACCGGGCGCGACGATGTCGCGTTGCTCGGCTTTACCTCCGGCACCACCGGCGAACCCAAGGCGACGATGCATTTCCATCGCGACCTGCTGATCATCGCCGATGGTTACGCCAGGGAAGTTCTCAACGTGACGCCTGAAGACGTGTTCGTCGGTTCGCCGCCTTTGGCCTTTACCTTCGGTCTCGGCGGCCTGGCGATTTTTCCGCTTCGCTTCGGTGCCACCGCCACGCTGCTCGAAAACGCGTCGCCAGCCAGCATGATACAGATCATCGAGACCTATAAAGCGACAATCTCGTTCACTGCGCCGACAGCGTATCGCGCGATGATGGCGGCGATGGACCAGGGTGCCAATCTGTCGTCGCTGCGGCTCGCCGTGTCAGCCGGGGAAACTTTGCCGGCGCCGGTATTCGAGGACTGGACTCACCGGACCGGCAAGCCGATCCTTGACGGCATCGGTTCGACCGAGATGCTGCACATCTTCATCACGAACCGGATCGGCGACGCGCTGCCCGGCGCGACCGGGCGGCCAGTTGGGGGTTACGAAGCCAGGATCGTCGATGCCAACATGAACGACGTCCCCATCGGCACCGTCGGCCGCCTCGCGGTGCGTGGGCCAACCGGCTGCCGCTATCTCGCCGACCAGCGGCAGAAAAACTACGTCAGTGACGGCTGGAATCTCACCGGTGATGCGTTTGTGAGGGACGAACAAGGGCGCTTCCACTTCGCCGCCCGCAACGACGATATGATTGTGTCGGCCGGCTACAATATCGCCGGGCCGGAGGTCGAGGCCGCTCTGCTATCGCATCCGGATGTTGCCGAATGCGCCGTGGTTGGCGCTACCGATGAGGAACGCGGGCAGATCGTTTCGGCCTTTGTCGTGCTCAAGGTAGGCGTCGTGGCGGACAGTCTGCGCGTCAAGATCCTGCAGGACCACGTCAAGGCAACCATCGCGCCGTATAAATATCCGCGCGCGGTGAAGTTCATAGACTCCCTGCCGAAGACGCAGACCGGAAAAATTCAACGTTTCAAATTGCGAGAACAGGTATCATGAGCAAAAGCTCGTTTGAAATTGTGCAGCCGAAGCACTGGGCTCCGCCAAAGGGCTACGCCAACGGCATCGTTGCGCAAGGCCGACAGGTTTTCATCGCCGGCCAGATAGGCTGGAACGCGTTGGCGCAATTTGAAAGCGACGATTTCGTCGTCCAGGTCGAGCAGGCGCTGAAAAACATTGTCGATGTTCTTGCGGCTGCGGGCGGTGAGCCGCGTCATCTGGTGCGGCTCACCTGGTACGTGACCGACAAGGCCGAATATCTCGCTCGTCAGCGCGAGATCGGAGAAGCCTATCGTCGGATGATCGGCCGGCATTTTCCGGCAATGACACTGTTGGTCGTTGCCGGACTCCTGGAGCCGCGCGCTAAAGTCGAGATCGAAGGTACCGCGGTTGTCGCGGATTAACTGAAAAGGACGCCGCTTCGCCTGCGCGTGAGATGGCGTGCTTCAACGTTCCATACAAAAGGGTCAACGAAAGCGAGAGGGCTCCAGCCTCTCCTTTTTCATCCTTTGGGCAGATACGAAATTGTTCCGGCCAGATCGGTATCGTCGATCAGCTGGAAGCGGCTTTCGCTGCCGTCCTTGCGAGCCGCGGCGAACGGGGCGTATTTGGGATCAGCGAGGAAGGCCGTGACGGCCTCTCCCGATGGAAACTGAAGAATCGCAATAAGGCTGGTATCGAGCGGCTTGCCTTCCAGTGTCCTTACGTTCCCGGAGCGTGACAGGTACTTGCCGCCGTGTTTGTGCACGAGATCGTGTACAGAAGCCGCGTAGGCTGGCACCCACTTATTGTCGGTCACCTTGATGTCGGCGATCATATAAACGGTCATTGCGGTGTATCCTTTGCTCAGAGTTGCTGAAATAAAGTTCTGGCTCTTGCTAGCCACCGATTCGCCGGCCGTCTTTGAGACACCCTTGATTTTTTCCTTTGGCGCGCCTGATTTTTCCTTGAGTATTGCGCAATCGATGGAGGCATTCATCGACGAATGTCTTCTAGAGATAGCTCCACCACCATTCGGTGCGCCGCTGCTTGATGGCGGCAAACCACCGACAAAGCGGGTAGAGCGATATGACCACCGCCAGCCACACTGCATAGATGCCGGCGAGGCCGAGCCCATAGCCGGGAGGCTTGCCGGTGGCCACGAAGACTGCATTGCCAATCGTTGCCCAGGCAAACAGAATTGCGAGCGCGTGGAGCACGTAGAGGTGCATGACGTAGTAGAAGAACGGCACGCGCCCGAAGGTTGTGATCCAGTCAGTGATGGGTCCACGCCGTCCGTCAAACGCCGCCAGCAGGATAAGCGCCGGCCCGAGCGTCATCGCCAGATAGAGCAATGATGGCGGATATTTTTCGCAATTGATGAACGACAGCGCGGTGGCAAGGACGCTGTTCTGTGCGGCCCACGATGCGGGGTCGCCGTAGAGGTTGGTCGCCCGCAGGAGAACGAACCCGGTGGTAATTGCGGCGCCCCAGAAAAGCAGCCGCCGCACACGCACCGCTGGTTCGAGCAAGAACAGCGGGCCGAATGCGTAGCCCGCCGCCATCACCCCGATCCACGGTACCAGGGGATAGAGGACAATCAGTTTGAAGCCAGACGTAAGATCAAGCTGCGCAGGCTGGTGCAACAGGTTCCAGATCGGCGCAGCGGCACCGAACTGCTCAGCCTTGATACTGTCGAACATGTTGTGGCCGACGATCATGGCAAGGCCGACGGTGGCAATTGCCCAGCGCGGCAGGCGGACGAGTGCTGCAAGCGCGATCATCGCCGCGCCGATCGCGAAGATCACCTGAACAACGAGGTGGTCGAATTTGAAACTGAAAGTCCAGCCAAAACGGACGACGGTGAACTCGATCAGCACCAGCCAGCAGCCGCGCGTGAACAGGTAGTGGCGAATCTCACGAGTATCGCGATGAACGCCGTACAGAAATGCAGAGATGCCGGCCAGAAAGATGAAGGCTGGCGCGCAGAAATGGGTGATCCAGCGTGTCAGGAAGAGCGCCGGGTCGGTCACGTCGCGCGGATTGAATCCGCCGGCGGCGAAAAAGTCTCGTGTGTGGTCAAGCGCCATCACTATCATGACCAACCCGCGCAGAAGGTCGATGGAATTGAGACGGGGTTGGCCTGCTGCCTTCACGAATGTTTCCGGGACTCTTTTAGCCGCCATTCCTCCGTGCGGCCGGGTGAACCGCAATAACGCTTCGGATGCGAAATTCGCGCGAGGTTGCCTTTCGTGGCTTTTTGCATGTGCCACGCCGGCTGAATTTACATTTCGCTGCTCGCTAACCTTCATCATTCATTCTCTCTCCATCACGCCGGGCAGAACGTCACGTGCACGATGCCAAGACACTGCTCAACGAATCTGGGCACTGCGAAGGCCGTTAGGCGGTCTTCAATAGCGTGCCAGTTGCCGATGAGGTCATGGTAATAATGAAATGCAGCAATGATGACAGCGCATGCGCGCGCCAGTCAGTGAAAAGATATATTTTCCGTTCTTCTCAACAAAATCAGAACTGCGACACAACAATTATTTTCATCCATTGATTGCTTTGATGTTCTTGAACAGAGCAACGAATGTTGCGATCCTCACGAATTGAGGGCGATGAGTTGCCGCGCAATAAGTGGTTTGAAAAGCGCACCTGAATCTGGCGCATTAATGTCCGCTTCTTGTCCGCTGTCGCGGCAACGCGGATATCACAAATCCAGGCCTTGTTTCCGCTGATGCCACTCCTGAGCCTGCCTGTCCTGCGTTTGCGCTCTGGTATAGTGTTATGTGTCTGGCGAATGGATATCCCGGGGAGTGGGAATCATCCGTGCTTAAGCGCGTTACATTGATCCTCGCGCTGCTAACGGCTTCGGCTGCGGCTGATGACTATCGCAGCTATCGCGAGGCCTACGCCGGCGTCGATTGGCCAAACTCAATCACATCCACCGAGCAGTGTCAGAGGCGCGTCGTGGATATCGTTGCGCGCTTCGGTTTTGCGGACCCTGAGGTCAATACGAGCAAGTGGACGGGAAATCCTGTTTTCCGGGTGAAAGACCAGACCCGCCACTTCCGCATCACCTTCGACTGCGATCCGGGGAAACGAATAGTCACCATAAATATTGTCGGTGAGGAGAACCAGGTTGGATCGGCGGCGAACCTTATCGACAGACTGATAAATTCTTTCACCGGCCTGTAGCAACGCATTGTTGTTGCCGGTGGGCATCACAATACCACGTCGCTTTTTGTTCGCTGTTCCTTGGCGCCGATTGAGCTGCTTGTTATTTTGGCGACGTAATCTGCCCAACCACCGTGCGCACTGCTGGCTCGACCAGCAAAACCTTTCCCTGGGCCTTCACATAGTAAAGCCGTGTAACGCCGTCGATGCCACGCACACTCGCCGGCAGCGGATGCATACCGTTGAGCGCCTGATCTGGTGACAATTCACTTGTGGGCTTGAGCGCCTCGGCGCCGGCCGGAGGCGGTGAGCTTTCTGCCATCACCGCATCATAGATTTGTTTGAGTTGTTCGTCGGTGAGCGGCAACGGGAGCGCCATGATCGGGACGCGATCAAGGATATCGTTGCGCTTGGAAAATTTCGCAGGAATTGTCTGGCCGAAAGATCCAATTGGTCCTGAGGGCGGGGGCTCATTGATTTTTCCGGCCGCACCTGTGTTTGTCGTCTCCTGTTTTTCCGGCGCTCCGGTGCCTGTTGTTGTCGGCAAGGCATCGCCAGTCGAGGGTTGCTTTGACACCGGAGTCATCAATGCCGCGCGCGCTTCTTCCGGTGTCGGCATGTTGGGGACGTCGCTTGATTGCGACGAAAGCTGTTGCGCAATGCCCCGGTTGATCTGACCGGTATTCGGAGCAAAGCCTGGGTTGGTCGGAGTCGTGACGCCATCTTCAGCGGAGACCAGCGCGGTCATCGACGACAAAGCGAGAATTGCCGTAACGGCTGCTCCGGCCACCAGTAAACACCTGTTTTTCATGGAAGCCTCCATCGGCTATGCACGAACAACTGTCGGAGGGTGATTTAGGTTGCATAGTCGCAGGAGCGGTTCCGGCATTGGGGCGCTTTTCGGCGCTCGATCAGACGGCATTCAGGTGATTTTCTGACTCGTCGGCAAATTCCGTTTATGGATTTTGCCAGACGGTCGAATCAAATTGAGGCTGTTCGGCCATTGTTTGTGTCTGGTGCGTCCGACCGGAACTTAATGTTAGCCAAGCCCCGTAAATCCAGCCTTCTTAGCGCTTTAGCCCAACTCATTTGCGTTCTTGTCCAAGAATACGTCGTCCTCTTGGCGTATTACCGTGTGCGATTTGCGTATTGCCGGATGAGAGATGGAAGAAGATCAGGGCCTCACTCAGCTTATTGGTGAAATCTACGATGCGGCGCTTGATGCATCGCGTTGGACGCATGTCCTTGCGAAGATCGCCCGCTATGTCGATGGACAGGCCGCTGGCCTTCTAACGAAAGACGGTGTCAGCAAGTCCGGCAGCGTCTACTATCAGGCCGGGGTCGATCCCCATTTCGTGCGGACTTACACGGAAACCTACTGGAAGTTCGATCCGGTGGCGGGCTTGCCGGACTACGAACTCGAACAAATTGTCAGCGTTCCGGATCTCATGTCATACGAAGAATTTCTTGCGGGCCGCTTTTACCGCGAGTGGGCTCAGCCACAAGGCTGGATCGATGCCGCGAATGCGGTGCTTGAAAAATCAACGAGCAGCTGTGCGTATCTGACCATCCTCCGCAACCAAGCGAGCGGCATGGTAGATGACGAAATGCGCCGGCGCATGGGACTCCTCGTGCCGCATGTGCGCCGGGCCGTACGCACAGGGAAGGTCATTGATCTCAGACAGGCCGAAGCCGCCACCTTTGCCGACATCCTCGATGGTCTCAACCCCGCGATCTTTCTTGTCGATGCCGAGGGACAAATAGTCCACGGCAACTCCGCAAGCCGTTCTTTGATGGACACGGGAGATCTGCTGCGCGTCGTGCATGGTCGTCTCACGGCGAGTGACGCGCAGGTCGATCAGACTCTGCATAACGCCATCATCGCCGCGGCCACGGTCGATGAGGAAACCGGCGGTAAGGGCAGTGCTGTGTCGCTCAGAGGTCATGGCGGAGAACGATATGTTGCACACGTCCTGCCGTTGAGCGCGAGCGCGCGGCACAATCCTGGTGTGGGTTCACGCGCTGTTGCGGCGCTGTTTGTGCGCAAGGCCGAATTAAAAACTGCGCCGCCGTCCGAAGTCATTGGGAAAACCTACAAGCTCACACCAACTGAGTTGCGTGTCCTGCTTGCCATCGTCAATGTCGGCGGCGTTCGTCAGGTTGCAGGAAATCTCGGCGTTGCTGATACGACAGTGAAGACTCATCTCGGTCGACTCTTTGAAAAGACTGGGGTCAGCCGGCAGGCCGATCTTGTCAAACTGGTCGCCGGATATTCAAGCATGCTGGTCGGCTGACGCTCGACCTGCCTCTTCATCATCAATATGTAAAATGAATTGCGATCCGCGTCCGCGACGCAGGCGCAATTCTGAATGCTTCGCCACACGCAAACGTGAGTGTGAAGGCGACAAGATCATCCGTTTGAATGATGCGTAAAGCGCCATCAATTTAGGCTTTTTGCGAAGTATGAGTTATCGACGCAAGTTCTCCTCCCGTCGGAGGGGGACTCATCATGCAAATCCTGTCAATTGAATCGCGTCGGCATTCAGTGTGAGTTCAGTTCAAAAACCGTAAACACATCGACGATACAGCAAGCGTAATGCTTCCTGAAAATGTATCGCCGACGTGGCGGTCGATGTGACGAACGACATTTCGGCAACGCTCGAAGAGACAAAGCAAACGGAGACCCGGAATGCGCATTATCAAGACAATACCTGCACTCGCACTTGCTACATCGTTGGCATCGGTGGCGTTGCTGCTTGCGGCGACGGAGGGCGCCGTCGCCAAGAAAAGCAACAATCACAAGGGCGCCTTGGAGCTGCGCGAGGTGCATCACGATCATGACCATGATGGCAAGCATGATCACGACCACAATCACAAATACAATCACAAACACAAAGATCACGACGGCAAAGGCAAAGGAAAAGCCGACAACAAATGTGGTGGGAAGAAAAAGTGTCCCACTCCTATCGTCAAGCCCATCCACCATCCTGGTGGTGGTCCCGGTCCTCTTCCGGGCACCGGTCCAACCATCGGCAAGGGCCTCGGTGATATCGGAAAGCTCCCAGGCGGTCCGGCCCTGGGCGATCCTGGCTACAGCGCTCCACCGGCTGCCGGCTTACCGGGCGGCGCGGGCCCAAGCCGGGATCCGGTCGAGAACGGTTCCGGCACAACACTCAAGCCGAACTGAAGAAACGCCGGGTTGGCGTCGCCTTCCCCCGCCAACCCGGTCAATCACGCTAGCTGCGGTGGCGGAACGAACGCACAGGCGAGGTTCACGCTGAGGCACGGCGTCCGCAAGCTGACGTCAACCAAGCCCGCATCAAGCGGCCTTCGTGACCACGGACCGGTATTGCCGTTGTTCGACAACAAACGCGAGGAGTGTGTGATGCGGCATCCGTTCTACATGGACCATCTGGGTCGCCAGGAACGAAGAAAAGTCAGACATCTGTTGCTGCGGATCTTCGTCGCTTATCTTTCACTGACTGTGATTCTTGCCGGAGCCACAATGGTCAGGGTCAAATTCGATCCGCCAGCCGGCTCGACAGGCCAGAACGCAGATGTCCGCTAATCGATTTGATTGCACTCGGACACGCCACACGGCTCGTTTTGACGACAATCTAAAGCTTATTTTTCACACATTCATGGCGCCATTGGCTCGGTGGCATGCCGAAGCGAGCGCGGAATGTCTTATTGAAATGCGATAGATCGTTGAAACCGCTGCTGTAGGCAATCTCGGATATGCTGCGAGTCTGCTGAAGAGGATCTCTCAACGCCTTGCTGCACGCATCCAACCGGGTTTCAAGCAGCCAACGACCGAATGTTTGACCAATTTTTTCGAACCGCAGATGCAGTGTGCGCACCGAGAGGCCAAAGCGCTCGGCGACAAATTGCGGCGACAGGCCCGGAAAATGTAGATTTTGCTGGCAGAAGGCGAGCAGAGCCCCGAGCTGAAGTTCTGTTCGCAGACGATCTAATGGAACGTCGGCCGCGCTGGAGAGCGCCAGCAAGTTACAGAGGTTCTCGGTCAACAGGTACGACTCGGTCTCGTTCAAGTCGTCGGAAACCAATCGGATCATGTGGCGCCGCGCAAGATCGAGAAAGCGTGAGTTCGAGAATTTGTACACCGGCCGCTGACGCAACCATGGGGCACGCGAATTGACCATCGCACGTGGCACAACTGCAACTGCGCGGCATCCGTCGTTGGAAAGCATCGCGCGGAACGGCCGGCGGCAGTCGGAGATGACGATATCGTTACGGCCGAACGAAACCGCCTCGCCGGATTGCTCCATCGCGGTTAACCCACGCAGCTGAAGATAAATGGTGTAGTGGTCGGCGGGAGCCCGAGCGATATCGCGGCGGGTGCGGATGATCTCGTAGCTCGTGGATTCGCAGGTCGCAAAGCGCAGTGCGCCGGAATTGCGCACTGTGATGCGGGCGGAGAAACGTTCGGGCGGGGCCTCTGGCGAAATGCTGAACAGTGTGTTGCAGATCATTTCGCGCCAGTACGAGAAGCGTTCACGCTCATTGATCGTATCGGTCGACCACGAAACCATTTCAGCCCCCGCAGGTGCGCAGATGCCGGGCATTCGAATCACCGCTTCGTCAATGACTCATAACGCCACTGCTTCGGCGGCATACCGAAGCAGGCGCGGAATGACCTGTTGAAGTGCGATAAGTCGTTGAACCAGGTACTGTTCCAGCCGGGAGTCTCGCATGTCGCAAAGCGAAGCGGACCGGGACTGTGCGCGGTGACGAGACCCGAAAAAAGCTCGGGCGGAGCTTCCGACGAAATATTGAATACGTTTTTGCAAAGGATACCGCGCCCGAATGAAAGGCGCTCACGCGGTTTGATCGTGTCCGTAGTCCAGGAAGCCATTGCCGACTCTCCGCGCGTGCAGCAAACGCCGGGAAGTGCCCATGCGCGACATTTGCGCTCTCA
>DASYSQ010000280.1:0-40041 GCA_036003145.1 Pseudolabrys sp. | reverse complement strand
CGCAGCTGGCGCACGGGGCCAATTCGAGCAAGCGAGCTTCGCGCCGGTGGCACCTGCAGATGGACTATTGCCGCTGGAGGAAACTTGGACGCGCGGTAACAGTGAAGATCGGTCCATACCAATAGACACGTGGGCAGGCGAAAAACCCACGACCGATGGGTCGGTGATACCAGCTATTAGACAGTCTACCCCGGGCGATACGTGGACGCGTGATGCGGGCGTGTTTGCAACGAGTGGTAAAAATTGAGCCGGCCCACAGATCAAAACACCTACTCGGAGAAGAACGTTGAGCGGCGTTTAGCCCACGTCTCCCACTTTCCACATCGGCCAACCCTGCCTCGCGCGGCCGCCCCGCTGCTGCCGATCCTGCAAGTGCAAATAAAGGCTTGCGAGCAAACTATCGAACACGGTGTGCTCAGAAGCAATGTCGCGACCTTCGTCACCTAACTGTTCAATAAGCTGACGTTGTCGTTCGATGCGCGCATTACATTCGGCGATGCGCCACTCTGCCTCCAGCAATCACGCGATCAAACACTCCAAGCGCCCCTTGCTTTCTTAGAGATTCACCGGTGCCGCGTCATCCGAAATTTTGCAGCATCGCCTCGCGCAGAAACTTCGGCATCTCGCCGAGATCGCCGCTGCCGTATCCATTTGCGACGGCTGCCGACAGCGACGCAAGTGTACCGGCGGATAGCGGCATGGGGACGCCACTCAGCGCACCGGTAGCGACAGCCGACATGATGTCCTTCCGCAATGTTCGGATGTCGAGGGTCATTTCGGGCTTCTCGCCTTTCATCACGCCGATCTTGCTTTTCATCCAGCCGCTCGCGTACGGCGCTTCCTGCAGGACGTCCAACATCTGATCGAGCGTGAGGCCCTGCTTGGCGCCCAGCGCCAGCGATTCCGACAGCGCCTGGATATAGGCGCCAAGACCGAGGTTGACCGCGAGCTTCATCGCGTAGCCGCTGCCATTCGGACCCATATGGGCGATGCGGCGCGTCATCTTTTCGAGGACCGGTTTTGCACGGTCGAGATCCTCGGCGCGCCCGCCCACGAGCGCGAACAGTTTGCCGTCCTTGACCTGCGGAATCGTGCCGAGCACCGGCGAGTCGATCAGTCGCGCACCCCTGGCTTCAACCAGCGGCGCGAGCTCGCGCGCGGTCATCGGTTGCAGCGTGCTCATCTCGATAAACAGCTTGCCTTTGACATCACCGGCCAGGAACCCGTCCACACCGTTGAAAACGTGGCGGACGCCGTGATCCTCGGTAATGATCGAGATGACGACTTCCGCTTCGGCGGCCAGGGCGCGGGAATTTGCCGCGATCCGCAGTCCGCTCGCAGCCAGCGCCTTGTTTCGGTCGGCATTGCCATCCCAGCCCACGATGTCGAACCCGTGCTCGCGCAAACGGTGGGACATCGCTGTGCCCATTCGACCGAGTCCAACCAAGCCGATTTTCATAATATGATCCTCGTTGCTGCAACGCACGGTCGTACCGCGTGCGGCACATCGCGTCATGCAGCGGTGCGATATTTGACAGTGTTCTTTGCTGGGATAGTCTGTATCGTATCGATGCTACTAGCAAATTGTGCGGCAACGACAGAATAAATAACAGCCGCTGTCTTGGGGAGGACGTCATGAAGGTCCGTGTTCAAATCGCGGCAATTGCCACCATTCTTGCGGCCGCATGTACTTCGTTTGTCACACCCACGCTTGCTGCCGAATACACGCTGAAATGGGCGGTCGTCACGCGTGGCGACATGCAGGAAAAATTTGGGCACAAGCTCGCCGAAATTCTTCCGAAAGCCACCAACGGCCGCGTCGAGGTCAAGGTGTTTCCCGGCGGCCAGCTGGGCAGCCCGGCGGCGATGATAGAAGGTCTGCAGCTCGGCACGATCGAGGGTTACGAAAATCCGGCCGACTTCTTTGTCGGCGTCGATGCGCGCTTCGGCGAGTTCAGCATTCCGTTCCTGTTCAAGAGCACCGACCAGGCCAACAAGGTGCTTGGCGATTCGGAATTCAACGCGTACGTGCTCAATATGGCGGAGGCCAAGGGCATCGTCGGTGTCAACCTCGCGGTCGCCGCCGAGTCGCTATACTTCGGTGCCAAGAAGCCGTTGAAGAGCATCGATGACTTCAAGGGCATGAAGCTGCGCGTCAACGCGACACCCGCCGAACGTGCGCGCATGGGCGCGTTGGGAGCGACCGCAGTGCCGATGGGCCTTCCCGAAATGATCACCTCGCTCCAAAACGGCGTGATCGACGGCACGATGAGCGGTATGTCGATCTACACCAACTTCAATCTTCAGAACGTTGGCAAGACGCTGCTCGAAACGCACGACACGCTGCTGATCTCCTTCGGCGGCTTGAGTAAGGCGTGGCTCGACAAGCTACCGCCCGATCTCAGCAAGATCATCGTGGAGGAAGCGCGCAAACTTCAGCCATGGGCTCGCCAGACCGCGATTGACGAGGTCGCGGCGCTGCGCAAGGTGTGGACCGAGCAGCGCGGCGGCGAGATTGTGACGCTGCCTCCGGCCGAGCAGGCCGAGCTCGAGAAACGCCTGCGGCCGATCGGCGCCGAAGTCACCAAGGACAATCCGGCGCTGAAAGAGTTCTACGACAAGATTCAGGCGACCGCGGCGAAATACAATTGATCCAAGACCCGGCGCGCCCGCTCAAACGGGGGCGCCGGTCGACCACCAAGGGCCGCCGAGCCGGACGATACGGTTTTAGGCCCCGCGCGCACGACGATGCGCCGTTCCGGCGGCTGGGGCTGGCATGACCGACGAACCGAAACCGTCCAAGTCCAAACAGATTGAAGAGCTCATTTTCATCAAGATGCCGCACGTCGCCGGTGGCATCCTGTTCCTGATCGCCGCTGCGCTCAACATCATCAACGTGATCGCGCGTTACGTGTTTTCGAATCCCATCTTCTGGGCTGAGGAAATCCTCATCTTTATCATCATCTGGGGCGTCTTTCTGGTCGCTGGCTCGATCACCTATCGCGGCGGCCACCTCAACATGGATTTGATCTACTCAACAATGAGCCCGCCGTGGAAACGCGCCGTCAACATCGCGATCGCGCTCACCTTGATCGTCTGCACGGTGTTCACCGCCATGCAGTCGTGGAAAGTAGTGATGCTGCATTATCGCAATCACGGCGTCACCGCCGGGACCGATATTCCGCTGGTGTTCCCGCACCTGGCGTTGCTATTCGGCTTCACCTTCATGGCGCTCGCGGCAATGGTGCGCATCCGCTCCTACATCTCAGGCAAGTTCGAGTAAGGGGCAGCGATGTATTGGGTGATGGCGATCCTGCCCTTCGTGCTGCTGTTGCTGGGCTTTCCGATTTTCCTGCTGCTGCTGGCCACCTCGCTGGTGATCCTGCTCTTTTTCTTCGATCTGCCGATGGCGGTGGTGCATCAGGACATCTTCAACAGCCTCAACAAATACGCGCTGCTGGCGGTGCCGTTTTTCGTGTTCGCCGGTGACCTGATGTCGCGCGGCGGTATCTCGAATCGGCTTCTGCGCTGGGTGGCGTCCATGATCGGCGGCTTCCGGGCGCATATCCCCATGACGTCGCTCGGTTTTGCGGCGCTGTTCGGCGCGATTTCGGGCGTAACGACGGCCGCAACCGCCGCCATCGGCACCTTGACCTATCCTCGCATGCGCGAAGCGGGATACAGCGAGCGGTTTGCTTCGGCGCTGATTACGGCGGAAGGCGCCCTCGACAATCTCATTCCGCCATCGATCGCCATGATCATCTACGGCATCGCCTCAGACACCTCGGTTATCCAGCTGTTTGCCGCCGGCATCGGCCCGGGTCTTCTGCTGGCCGGAATGTTTGGCGTCTACATCTATTATCATTCGTGGCGCGTCGGAATCATGGAGAGCGGGAAATTCTCGTTCAAGGAATTCCTGCTCGCCACGCGGGACGGCGTCTGGGCCATCGGCGCCATCGCCATCATATTCGGCGGTATCTATTCCGGCGTGTTTTCGCCGACGGAAGCCGCCGGCGTCGCCTGCATCTACGCGATCATCGTCAGCTATTTCGTCTATCGCGAAACGACGTTGCATGAGATCTTCGAGACCGCCGCGCGTTCGATGTACCTGACCGGACTCATCTTCATCATTGTCGCGGTCGCCGGCCTTTATGCGTGGCTGCTGACCATTAGCGGGATTGCCGAATCCACGGTGTCGCTGATCACCAGCCTGCATTCCGAGCGTTGGGTGGTGCTGTTGGTGATTAACGTGTTCCTGCTGTTCGTCGGCTGCTTCCTCGACCCAGCCTCCGCGCTGATCATGTTGACGCCACTCCTTGCCCCGGTTGCCGCCTCGCTCGGCATCGACCCTATCCACTTCGGCGTGATTGTGGTCATGAACTTGACAATAGGCACGTTCCATCCGCCCTTCGGGCTGAACATCTTCGTATGCCAGGCGCTATTCAAAACGCCGTCGCAGACGCTCTACATCGGGCTGATTCCGTTCGTGGCGATCGCAATCCTCGCCTTGATGCTGGTGACCTATATCCCGGCCATTTCGCTCTGGATTATGCACCTGCTTGCCTGAGCGGCGGGCATTACGGCGCGATTGAAATCACGATCTTGCCGAAATGCTTGCCGCTTTGCTGATGGAGGTAAGCGGCCTTGGCATCAGAAAAACCGAAGATTTTGTCGATGGCGGGCTTAAGCCTGTGCAACGCAACCGCCCTGTTCATCGCGTCGAACATGTCGCGTGAGCCGACATGAATGCCCAGGAGGCGGATCGCCTTGCGATTGATCATACGGGGGTTGATGGCGCCAGCGCCGGCGAGCGCGCCAATGACGCAGATGGTGCCGCCAGGACGCACTACATTCATTGACCGCTCGAGCGTGCCGGCGCCACCGACCTCGATGACCAGATCGACACCGGCGCCGCCGGTCTCTTTCAGAATCTCCTGATCCCATTCTGGCTGACTGCGATAATTGATCAGTGCATCGGCCCCCAGTGTCTGGGCACGGATGAGTTTCTCCTCGCTGCTCGAGGTGAGAAAGGTGTAGGCGCCATGCATCTTCGCAAAGGCAAGTGCAAAACAAGACACCCCGCCAGTGCCGAGTACCGCAACGGTCTCGCCGGCCTTGATCCGTCCGGTTTCAACGACAGCGTTCCACGCGGTGAGCGCCGCGCAAGGCAGCGTGGCGGCTTCCTCGAAACTCAAATTACCGGGAATCCTGATCGCGCCGGTCTCGTGGAGCAGCGCGTATTCCGCCAGCACACCATCGACCATACCGCCGAGCGAATTGCGCGAAGCGTCGGCCGGCATGCGGCCGCCGGTCCAGTTCACGAAAAAGGTGCTGGTGACCCGGTCCCCGGGCTTGAATTGCGTCACGCCGCCACCGGTCGCCACGACCTCGCCCGCCCCGTCAGACAACGGGATCAACGGAAATTTGGTGTAGCCATAGGCGCCCTTGATGACGCCCTGATCACGGTAGTTCAGCGCGGCGGCGCGCATGCGCACCAGAATCTGCCCGGGCGCCGGTTGCGGATCAGCACGGGAGGTATTGAGCACCAACCCGTCGAGGCCGGTGGTTTCACGCACCTCATAGGCCTTCATGCCGTCTCCGTGTGGCTCTCGAGCATGCCGGCAACGTTGTTGAGTGCGCTGCGAAGATTGCCGAACATGGCGATGCCCTCCGCGGCAACCTTGCGTTTGACCGCATGGCCGCGCGCGCCGGGCAAGCGAGGCGGGGCCTCACCTTCCATGGCTTTCGCCTTGCCGATGACCTCAGCGATATGCGTCACGCGTGCACCGTAGCGTTCGCTGCCGGCAAAGCCATCCGGGTTAAGCACTAGAAAACATTGGCAAATGTTGCTGGGCCGCTTGACCATGTTTTCGTAAGTCACCTGGAAGCCTGGCTCGCCGTCCGAAAGCGCGCTGCACAGGATCTCGACCATCAGCGCGAGGGCGTAGCCCTTCGGCCCACCGATTGGCAGCAGCGAACCTTTCACCGCGACCCCAGGATCGGTCGTCGGCCGGCCGCTCGGATCGAGCGCCCAGCCTTCCGGAATCGACTTCTGCCCGGCCGCCAGCGCATGGCGGATGCGCGAACGCGCGACCACCGCAGTTGCCATATCTGCGATGACCGGATCGGCGCCGGGGACCGGAAACGCGACACCAATTGGATTCGTGCCGAGCAGCCCCTCGGTCCCACCGGTTGGCGCGATCGCCGGCATCGCATTGGTCAAGGCGATGCCGATGAGCCCATGTTCGGCGGCACGGTCGGCGTAGTAGCCGGCGGCACCGAAATGGCTGCTGTTGCGTATTGAAACGGCACCGAGTCCGAATTGCCTGGCGATGCCAATAGCCATGTCGATGGCGCGGCGGCTCGCCACTAAACCCAAGCCGTTATCGGCGTCGAGGACGGCACAGCACGACATGGCCTGCGTCGTGGTGAAAGCGGGCCGCGCCTTGATCGTGCGGTCGAGCAGCCCGCGCACATACAGCGGCAGATGCACGACGCCATGCGAATCTGAACCGTGGAGTTGCGCCCATAACGCGACTTCCGCGCCAATCGCGGCGTCCTCATGCGGTACCCCGCAATGCTCGAACGTGTCTGACACGAGGCGCGAGAGCTTTTCCGGCTTCACGTGCTCGCTCGCCGCAAACTCGCGAAGCCTTTCGGCCAGCAATGCAATGTCTGCCATCGAAGCCTTCACTTTGGGGCCGCGCCGGGGAAGAAAGCCTCGGCGTTGCGGTGAAAAATCTTTTCGTAAACGTCTTCCGCATAACCGAGCGTTCTCCAGTCGTCGACCAGACGCTCCAGCGTCAATGTCGGCCAGTCCCAGCCAAACATGATGCGGTCCTGCAGGCGCCAGCCAATCTCTTTCTTCAGGGCCGGCGTAAAATATTTCGGCGACCAGCCATGCACCTCATAGGAAACGTTAGCTTTGTGCAGAAGGATGGCGATCATGTCGTCTTGCCATGGCCAGGCGGGGCGGCCGGCCAGAATCTTCAGCTCAGGAAATCTCGCCGCAACCCTGTCGACATGGCGCGGGTGCCCATCCTCGAGGATGATGCCTTTGCCGCCCGGCATGCCCTGACCGATACCGGTTAAGCCAGTCATGATGAGCACCGGCGCGCCGATCTCGATCGACAGCTTGTAGAACGGGTCCCAGAGTGGATCGCTTGCCGGATGGCCAAGGCTGTTTTGGCTCTGGCAAAAGCCAAGAAACCCGCTCTTTTTTGCTGCCAGCCGCGCATATTCCTTCAACCAGAAATCTTTCATGGCAGGATTTGCAGCAAGCCAATTGCCATAGACAATGTCCGAATTCTTGCGCGCAAAGTCGGCGGCATAGTCATTGGAGGCACGGATTTCATCCTCATCGGTCATCCGCCAGGTGCGGTAGATGTCGAGGATGGTGCGGACCTTGCGCTGGCGGAATCCATCGGCCATCTGCCCTTCGGTCTCGAACGTCCGCTTGCGTTTGAAGACGCGCTGCGCCTGCTCGTAGTCCTCCTGCGTGGCGTGATGCAGCCCCGCTTTCGTCGAGAAATGCGAATGGCAATCGAAATAGCGCATTGATGGGGTTATTTCTTCTCGTAGCGTTGATCGAGGATGCGTTTGGGCTTGCCTTCGCGGCCGCGGTTCGACCATTCCATGAGCGCGTCTTCCGGCACCAGTTCAATATTGAGGCGCAGGCCGAGGTCGGAATGTAGCCGCTTTTCGATATGTTCCTTCAGGCCATCCCACCCCGAAGCGTCGTCGCGCACCTCGACCTTCACCGTCATTTCATCGCGCACAACCCCATCGCTGACGGTACGCTCGGCGATACACAGCCATTCGCCCGTGGTGCGGTTGTCGCTCTTGATCGCCGGCAGGCAGGCTTGCGGCCAAATGCTGACGCCGCGGATACGGACCATCGTGTCGCTGCGGCCCAACATTTTCTGCATGCGGCGGAAGCAGCTGCCGCATTCGCAGCGGTCAGTCGCGACAATGCGGGTCAGGTCACGCAGATTGAAGCGGATCATCGGCTGCTGACGGCGGTGCAAAATCGTGCACACCATGTTGCCGATTTCGCCATTGGCAACGGGCTTGTTGTCTTCCACGCCGACGACCTCGAAGAATGTGCTATCCTCGTGAAAATGCATGCCGGATTTATGTTGGCACTCGAAGGCGCCCATGCCCATCTCGTGCGTGCCATACATGTCGTAGACGTGGCAGCCCCAAAGGCTTTCAAGCTGGTTGCGGAAAGCGTTGTCGGTATCGGGCCCAAGCCCGCAACCGAGGAATTTCGTCTTGAGATTGCGGACGTCGAAATTCAGTTCGTCACGCGCGACCTTGGCGAGCTGCGTGGCGTATTCCGGGCGCACATACCAGACATTGGTGCCCCACTCCTGCGCGATTTCGATCTGCCGCCGCGATGATGTCACGGCACCGGTGCCGGTGGTGATCGGCAGCGCGCCAAGATAGTCGTGGCAGGCCTTGTAGCAGCACCACCCGGCATTTCCGAGCGAGCAGGTGTGCGGAATCTGCACACGGTCGCCGGGACGCACGCCGCAGATGTAAAGCACGCGGGCATGGGTGAGCCCGTTCAGCTCCCATTCCTGCGGCGCATAGAGCGTGGGCCGGGGCTTGCCGGTAGTGCCTCCGCTGGTCTGCAGCTTCATCGGCGTCGTCTGCATGCGCCTGGTAACGTCACCATTGATCAGGCCGAAGGGCGGGTTCTCTTCCTGATCCTTCTTGATGTCGGCAGAATCGAACATCGGCAGCTTCACGATGTCGTCGATGCTCTTGATGTCGCCCGGCTCGAGACCTTCGGCTGTCCAACGCCGCTTGTAGAATTCGTTCTGCCAGCCCGTTTTCATCAGATCAAGGAACTGCTCGTTCTGGAACGCGTGGATTTCGTCGGCCGACCATTTCCACCGCGTGTTCGCAAACACGTCGGGGACGGGGTAGCGCTTGTAAAGCACGTCCCAGTCGATCGATCGGTGATAGATCGGCAGCGATGTTTCCGTCAGCGTACGCTCCATAACCGACATTTCAGTCTCCGTAGCAATGCCTGCGCGGGCGACGCTGCCAACCGCGTCTTTACCGGTCAACGCGGGGCGATTACGTTTTGTAGTCCGGTGCGTCCCGGTCGAGCTTGCGCAGCAACGCTCGCCAGGTCATCTGATTGAACGGCGCATTGCCGTCGGTGATAATGCGGGCCTGCCCAATGGTCGCGTCGAGCACCGCTTGCTGCGGCACGTAAGGCTTGATGCCACCGGCCATGGACCGCACCTGCGTTTCACACGCGCGGATCACCAGAAAGGCGAGCATGTAGGCCTCATGGATGGTGTGACCCCACAGTACAAAGCCGTGGCCTCGTTGCAGCACGATCTGCTTGTTGCCAAAATTCTTTGCCAGCCTGTGACCTTCCTCGTCGGTCGACAACAGGCCTTCGTAGTCGTGGTAGCCGACGGGCCCGAGCCACATGGCATATTGGTTGCCGGGAATGATCCCCTGCTCCTGCATCGCCGCCGCGGTCACGTATTTTGTGTGCAAATGCATGACACATTGCGCCTGCGGGAAGGCATCGTAGATGCCCTTATGGAACGGAAAGGCAAACTTGTGCGGCAGCTCGTCGCTTGGCCCCACGTGATTGCAGTTCTCGTCGAGCTTGTGCAGGTTCGACGCGGTCACCTCCTCAAACAGGATAGCGGCCGGATGCATGAGAAATTGTTTCGGATGACCCGGAACGCGCGCGGACAGATGCGCGAACAATAGCTCATCCCAATTCTGTAGCGCGGCGAGCCGGAAGGCGGCGGCAAGATCGACGCGGGCCTTCCATTCCTCCGGATCGATGGCCACCTTTCGCGCACGAGCGGCACTCGTAGAGGCCTGCATGGCGTTTCTCCCTCATTTCTTTTTTGCTTTACCAAATTATGTCGGGCGGAAACCTTGTTGTCCATCGCGCACGCCAAACTGGCGCCGCGCGGAATGGTGCTGCAACGAACGGCCTGCAACGCTGCGTGGTAATGGTGGGCAGACGCCGGCTACCCGGGGCGGCGGCGTTTCACAGGGTCGGGATTGCGCCCGCTCCGGGTTCGAGCAATGCTGAGAGGGACGCAATCCAAGACCATGCGATGACTGACGTCACCGTTCTCAATTCGCGCCCACGCCGAGCGCCGCCTCGAATCGACGAAACGAAGGTTTCGCAGGCGCTACAGGATTTGTTTGCGGGCTGGCGACGATCCCTCAAAGAGCCCTTCAAGGGATTGACCGCGAACGGCGAAATCGAACGCGGATTGTTTCCGTTGCGCAAGACCGGCGCATCGGTACAACCGATGATCGATGCCGCGCGTGCGTTCCTCAATTCCCTCGACCGCGACCAGCGCGCGGCGGCGCACTTTGACGTCGATGGCGAAACGTGGCGGACCTGGAGCAATATCCATCGTAATCTGATGCGCCACGGGCTCTGCCTCGCCGAGCTTGGCGACCGGCAACGTGACCTCGCTTTTGGCGTTTTGCGGGCCGGCCTGGGGGTGCGCGCTTTTGAAACGGCCCGCAATGCGATGAAGCTCAACGAGCATCTCGCCGAGCTGACCGGCTTGCCCGACGAATTCGGCGAGTTCTACTACTGGATCAGCATTTTTGGCAAACCCTCCGCAGATGTACCGTGGGGCTGGCAGTTCGACGGGCACCACTGCAACATCAATTGCTTCGTGGTTGGCGACCAAATGGTCTTGTCGCCGATGCTTCTCGGCTCCGAACCTGTGCTCGCCGAATCCGGCGTCTACAAAGACACCACCGTCCTGCGTGAGGAAGAGGCGGAAGGTTGGGCTTTCATGAATGCGCTGACACCGAAGCAGCGCGCCAAGGCGGTGATCGGAATGGATCTGCCATTCGATGGCTACGCCTCGGGCTTCAAGGACAATATTGTTGTTCCTTACGGCGGCCTGCCGGTCACCGCTATGACCCCGGCACAACGGCATCAGTTTATCGGCCTGATCACGCTATATACGGATCGGTTCCCGGTCGCTCACGCGAAGGTTCGTTTGGAAGAGATCCGCCAACACCTCGAGAGGACTGTTTTCGCCTGGATCGGCGAGTTCGATCCGGTGAACCCGTTCTACTACCGCATCTACAGTCCGGTGATCTTCATCGAGTTCTATCACCAACCGGGCGTCGCATTGCCCAACACCGGATACAACAGGCGCCACGCGCATGCGCTGGTGCGCACGCCAAATGGCAATGACTACGGTCGGGATTTGCTCAATCAATATCGATCACTGTAACTGCGCAAAGCGCGGAAGGATTCCTTGCGCATTGCCCGCCATGACCTTCCGGCGAAGCTTGTCGTCGAAACCATCGAAGGTGCGAACAGCGGCCACGGTGTCGCGCATGACCTTTTCCACATTGCGGGCGGAGGGATAGTCAGTTCCGAACAAAATGTGCGACGGATCAGCGACATCAAGCAGCGCCCGTAACGCGAGCGGCGAAGGCGACTGAGCGACGTCGTAGTAGAGGCGCCTGAGGTAAGCGGCGACTCCGTCCGGTATCCGCTCGCGAGTCTTGGGATCGTCATCGAGGCCGCATAACCGGAACATCAGAAACGGCGTCACGCCGCCCATGTGCGGCATGATCCATCGGATGTTGGGATATTTGGCCAGCGTCCCGGTGTAGAGCATGTTGGCGATGGCGCGGGTGGTGTCGAAGGTGAGCTCGGTATAGCCGGCAGGAAACGCGTATTGCGGCATATTCTGCGCGGGCGGCCGCTGCGGATGCACGAAGACGACGGCGCGGCGGCGGTCGAGTTCGGCATATAGCTCGTTCTCTTCAGGGTGGCCGAGATACCGATGTCCCGTGTGGGTTTGCAGATTGATGCCGTCGATCTTAAGCACGTCGAGGGCGTGTTCCACATCGCGGCAGGCGGCCTCAACGTTCGGCAGCGACACGAAACCCATGGCGCCGAATTTGCCATGATGGTCGGCGACCATCTGCGCCATGACCTCATTGCAGATCTTGACCAGCCGTTTTGTGAATTCGACATCGCCGAAATAGGCCCCCGGCGAGGCGATCGACATGAGTACGGCATCGATTCCGAGTTCATCCATCAACTCGAGCTGCCGCGTTACGCTCCATGCCGGCCAGGGGTTTTCCCCGCTGCCCAGCACGCCGACGCGTGCAAGTTCGCTTTTGTAGATATCGGGAATGACGTGCTGGTGGACGTCAATGAGAGGCATGTTCGCTGGCTCCGGCACGCTGACTGGCGCGCACATGTTAAGGATTCGCCAAGTTTTGCGCCAGTCTCATCGGCCAGCGATTGGCCGCGGACATGACGTCACATAAGCGGCTTGCCGCGAATATCGATCGCTTTGTCGATCTTGACGAGCACGCCGATGCCGGCTTCTGCGCCGACGTGGGTTTGCTCTCGTGGCAACAGGCTGGCAAAAATAGCCTCGCGCACGGAGCCGCTGTCGTGCAGTTCGGCGCTGCCGAAGAACCGCAGGAAACCGCTCTCGAGCACGCCATCGCGTTGTGCTTTGAAGTTGGCATAAATCACACATACGCGTCTGTCGTGCGACAGATTCTCCAGCACTGCCCGCTTGGAGCGTTCCCACCATGCCAAGTGCATGTCATCAAACACGATCATGCTGCCTTTAGGCGTGATGTTTGGCCCCTGTGGCCCGTTCGTGGCGAGCAGGCAGGGACAGCCGTCGTCCCAGGCATTGCGGATCAGGGTCTTGATGGTGTCGGAGAGCGGCATGGAAATGACCTGTAGTTTCCGGAGACGGCGACTCTATCACGGTCACCCTGTGAACCTAACAAGCCACTGTTTGCGCAACGTCCGGTTTACCCTCAAACTCAAGGCTCGAGGACTGGTGCAACGCTTGTATTGCCACCGGGATTTGGGGCATGAAATGCAGCGGAAAATCAACGCGCCTATGACAGCAAATAAATTTGGAATCGGCCAGCCAGTTCGCCGTACGGAGGATCCGCGCTTCGTCATGGGACGCGGAAACTACGTCGACGACATCAATCTGCCGCGCCAATGCTACGGCACATTGGTGATGTCGCAAGTTGGACACGCGCTCATCAAAGCAATCGATGTGGATGAAGCCGTGCGGGCGCCCGGTGTTCTTTGTGTCCTGACTGCTCAGGATGTGCAGACGGAAGGGCTCGGAAGCCTGTCGCCGGTCATGCCCGAAGATATGGGCGGGCCAAAGGGCTTTCGCACCCTCCGCCCGATCCTTGTGGGTGACAAGGTCCGCGCCGTCGGCGACCGGCTCGCTTTTGTTGTCGCCGAGACTGCGCTGCAGGCGCGGGACGCCGCCGAGCTGGTACGTGTCGACTACGAACTCTTTCCGGCCGTGGTCACGGTCGAGGACGCGACGAAGACGGGCGCCCCCGCGATTTGGGACGAATGTCCGGGTAACGTGGCGTTTGTTCTGGCCTTCGGTGACAAACAAAAAACCGACTCGGCTTTCGCAAAGGCCGACCACATTGTCGCATTGAAGATCACGAACAACCGAATCACGGCCAACGCGATCGAACCACGCGCGGCGTTGGGAGAGTATCACAGTGATGACGACAGCTTTACGCTGTATTCGACATCCCAGAACCCACATGGAAACCGCAGCGCGCTCGCGGAAGTTTTCAAAATTCCGGAAACAAGAATGCGTGTGATATCGCCGGATGTCGGCGGTGGTTTCGGGATGAAATCCGGCGGCTACCCGGAAGAAGCACTGGTGATGTGGGGATCGCGCCGCGTCGGGCGCCCTGTCAAATGGGTCGCTACGCGATCCGAATCCTTTCTCGGCGACACGCACGGTCGGGATCAGATCGTATCCGCCGAAATGGCTTTTGACCGTGACGCCAGGATTCTCGGTTTGCGCGCCGACTCCATGCATGCAGTCGGCTCGCACGTTTTCGGCGCTGCTGTCGTGACGTCGTTGTTCTCGATGAAGCTGGCGCCGAATGTCTATGCAATCCCCACCGTGCACCTTGTTTGCAAGGCAGTTCTCACTAACACCGCGCCTTTGTCGCCTTACCGGGGCGCTGGACGGCCTGAAGCCGCCTATCTCACCGAGCGATTGATCGATCAGGCGGCTTTCGAATTGAAAATCGACCCGAGCGAGCTAAGACGGCGTAATTTCATTAAGGCTGACATGATGCCGTACCGGACGCCCACCGGCTGTGTGTACGACAGTGGAGAGTTCGAGCGCGTCATGGATGCCTGCCTCGAGCTGTCAGACCACAAGGGCTACAGCGAACGCCGCACGGCATCGAAGCGCGAAGGCAGGTTGCGCGGACGCGGTCTCGCGTACTTCCTCGAAGAAGCGTCGGTGTTTAACGAGCGCATGGAGATCCGCTTCGATCCAGGTGGAACCGTGACCATCATCGCGGGCACGCACTCACACGGTCAGGGTCACGCCACAACTTTCGCGCAATTGGTCTCTGATTGGCTCGGCATCGACTTCAATTCGATCCGCTACGTGCAAGGGGACACCGACAAAGTACCTTTCGGACGCGGCACTTATGGATCGCGCAGCGCCATGCTCGGCGGCAACGCTTTGAAGGTAGCGGCTGACCGCATCGTGGAAAAAGCCAAACCTATGGCGGCCCACCTCTTAGAGGCGGCTGTTGATGATATCGAATTCCGCGACGGCAGATTCAATATTCTCGGCACGGATCGATTAATTTCGCTGCCCGACGTCGCGAAGGCGTTCTATCGGCCGGTCTTTTTGCCAAAGCAATTCGAGGTCGGTTTGGAGGCGTCTGGAAACTGGGCCAGCGAGCCGCCAACCTATCCAAATGGGTGTCATATCTGTGAGATCGAAATCGACCCCGAAACTGGGGTCGTCACCCTCGACCGATATGTCGCGGTCGACGATATCGGGCGCGTGCTCAATCCGCTCTTGGCGGAAGGCCAGATCCACGGTGGTCTGGCGCAAGGAATAGGCCAAGCATTGATGGAGGCTATGGTCTACGATAACGATGGCCAACTCGTGTCGGGCAGCTTTCAAGACTACAGCATGCCCCGCGCGCACCATTTTCCCCCGTTCACCGCAGAATTCTTACCAATCCTAGCCGCCAGCAACCCCCTAGGGATCAAAGGCGCTGGAGAGGCTGGCGCAACCGGCGCGCCGCCTGCGATCATGCACGCAATCCTCGACGCACTCCGCCCTACCGGGGTCGAGCGCATCGACATGCCGGCGACCTCCTTGCGCGTTTGGGAGTCCTTAAAGGGCCGACAGAAGAAGAGTGGTCCTTCATCCGATGAGTCGTAGCCGGTCAAACCTGAGGTATTGGAAATCTGTATGGGGAGGAAAAGTTATACCGCCGCCGTACCGTCGTCTCAGTTTGGTTGTGGCTCTTCAATGACAAGTTTGAACGAGCAATTTCCAAATTCAACGAGATCCGGGCTCGATAAAAGGGTTTGGGTCTGGACAAAACTGCACAGAGGTCAACAACCCGCTCGCGGTCAGGATGACGAAGCACCTCCGTTCAACAGGCGCGGGTCCCTCGCGACATCACCAGTTTTGGGGAGCCGGGCTGTCCTCTGTACCCATTTCGGGGGATTGGTCGGCATCACGCCGTGATCCACGTTGCGGCCCCAAACGATCGGCCAGACGAGGGCGTCCACTCCGATGCTTCACACTCCGCGCGCGCCTAACGGGGCCGAACTGACCGCAAAACAGATGTTCATGCTTTTCCCGTCTCCGATGTTTACGGGAAAGCTGGCCGACATCGGCATGTGCGAGCGGGTCGAGAAAAAGCTGCGGGAGCTGCAGAAATCCGGAAAGGGCATGTCCTCTCCCGAAGGGATGATCCTTGCCTACATGACGCCGGACGACATCCAGATCCTTCCCGAGATGAAAGAGCTGGTCGACGTGATCATGTTCGAATCCGGAAATATTCTGGATGCCTACAGGATAAAGCGGGACACGCACTACATCACCAACATGTGGGCGAACATCGCCAATCCGAATCGCCGCCATCACATGCACATTCATCCGAACTGCCTGTTAAGCGGCCTCGTCTACATCAAGACGCCGAAGAACTGCGGGTCGACGGTGTTCATTTCTCCGCGTCAGCTGTCGAAAAGTCTCGAGCCCACGTATCTCGAAAAGAACGAGATCAATTCGGACGCTTTTACGATGCCCGCGGAGAAAGGCCGGATGTTGATCTGGCCGAGCTACGTTCCGCATGCCGTCGAGCAGGGCGCGGCCGACGAATCCGAGGATCGGATCGTCGTCGCCTTCAACATCATGATCCGCGGGACCATCGACCTGCAAACGGCGCGTTTGGACCTGCGTTGACGGATTTTTCAGGGGCGCCCGCCCTGCCCTTGCGCCTAACGATCAGCGCGGTTTTAAGAATTCAAAATCGCAGCCTTGATCGGCGCCAAGAATCTCCTGCGCATAAAGGCGAGCGTATCCTCGCTCGGGCGGTTGCACCGCCCGTTTGGATTCCGCCGACCGACGCTTGAGCTCCGAGTCGTCCACCATCAGGTCGATACGCCGTTGCTTGACGGAAAGGCGGACACGATCGCCGGTTTTCACAAGACAGAGCGGCCCTCCCGAGGCGCTATCGGGAGTCACATGCAAGACGATGGTTCCGAATGCCGTGCCGCTCATTCGCGCATCCGAAACGCGCACCATGTCCTTGACGCCTTTTGTGGCAAGCTTCTTGGGAATTGGCAGATAGCCCGCCTCGGGCATGGCCGATGTCGAATGCGGTCCCGCATTCTGCAGCACCAGAATATCCCTGGCATCGACATCGAGCTTGGGATCGTCGATGCGTGCCGCAAGGTCTTCGAGCGATGAAAAGACCACCGCCCTGCCCTCGTGCTCGAAAAGATTGGCGTCGGCCGCAGAACGCTTGAGAATGGCGCCCTGCGGCGCAAGGTTTCCGAACAAGGCGACCAGTCCGCCTTCCTTTTCGAGCGGCTTGCTGCGCTCTGCAATGATGCTGCGGTCGATCCAGTCGCCATCGTCGTGTGCAAGACGCTCACTGAGCGTTTCGCCGGTTACGGTCAGGCAATCGAGGTGAAGAAGGTCCTTCAACTCGCGCAGCAGCACGCCCATTCCCCCTGCGGCGAAAAAATCCTCCATGTAGCCATTGCCGACCGGCTTCAAATTCACCAGCACCGGCGTCGTATCCGACAACTCGTTGAGCCGTTGCAGCGACACAGGGATTCCGGCGCGGCCGGCAATTGCGGTCAGATGAATCACGGCGTTGGTAGAGCCGCCGATGGCAAGCAACACTCTCAATGCGTTTTCGACTGATTTCTGGTTGACGATACGCTCGGGCGTCAGTTGCGAGCCGATCAGTTTGACCGCCGCGGCCCCGGTTGCTTCCGCTGCGCGCAGCCGATCGGCATGCACGGCAGGAATCGCGGCCGTCCCCGGGAGGATCATGCCGAGTGCCTCTGCGATGCAGGCCATGGTCGAGGCAGTGCCCATCACCGCGCAAGTGCCCGCCGTGGTCGCAAGCTTGCCTTCGACCTCGGAAATTTCACGGTCGTCGACCTTGCCGGCCCGATACTGCGCCCAGAAGCGTCTGCAATCCGTGCATGCGCCCAGGCGTTCGCCGTGATGCCGGCCCGTCATCATGGGACCTGCCACCAGCATGATGGAAGGCTTGCCGGCCGAGACCGCGCCCATCAACTGGGCTGGCACCGTCTTGTCGCAGCCGCCCATCAGCACCACAGCGTCCATCGGCTGTGCACGCACCATTTCCTCTGTGTCGATCGACATCAGGTTGCGGAATTTGAGGCTTGTCGGGCTCAGGAAGACCTCGCCCAGGGAGACGGTCGGAAATTCAATTGGCAGCGCACCTGCGGCCAGCACGCCGCGCTTCACCGCATCCAGCAATTCCGGGAAATGCCGATGGCAGTTGTTGAAGCCTGAGGCCGTGTAAGCGATGCCAACGACGGGCTTTGCGAGCATCGCGCGGGAATAGCCCATCGATTGCGCGAAAGAACGTCGCAGATAAAGCGAGAAATCGCGGTCGCCGTAGTTGGTGAGGCCTTTGGCAATGCCGGTGGGTTTGTCGTTCATGCAGACACTCTTTGCAGCCGGTCGAGCCCGGATGCAAGTGACCGCACCCAGGGATGTTTGGCAAAACGTTCGGAAAGCAACGGATAGCGCTGCTTCAGGCGACCTACACCTACTTGCTGAAGCCAGACCACAACAACCAGCATGGTGAGAAACCACGTCAGGAGATGATAGCGGGCCGTGACAGCCGTATAGAAGAGGGCCACAACATGCTGCGCAAGGGCGGAGGCGCCGATCAGCCGCAGCCACGGATCAAACCGGCGGCCACGAAAAACGACGTAGGCGAGAATGGCGACGCCTGCGGCATTCAATGGGATGGTGAAGCGCGATTCCGCTGGACCGCTCAACCAATCTGCAATTTGCACGACGAGCCGTCTGAAATGCTCGGTATTCAAATCCAAACGCATCAGGTCGTGCGCAATCTCCGCGTACGCCGAGGGCGGCATGACCAATACATAAGGGTGGTCACTATTGGTGCTGAACAGCACGAACACACGGCCATAGACCCAGTTGTGCAGCGCCATCGAAAACACCGGAAGAAACCCAACGCACATCCCGACGAGCCTTGGCCAATGCCGCAAATAAAGTGCCGCGAGACCGGCACCACCAAGGAAGACTGCGGCAGCCGGCGCGACGATAGGCTTCATGAAGATCCCGAGCGCCAGGAGCAAGGCGCCAAAAAAAGCCTCGGCCACACCAGCGTCTTCGGACGGGCGGCCGACGATCAGCAGAACCCCGGCGATAAAGAGAATATAGGCCATAGGGTCGGCGAACCCGCGCGACGCCCATTGCTCGTATTGCACGAAGGAGGTGCCAAAAGCGGTCCCAACCGGAATGGCAACAAAGAGCAGGATCAGGGCGAGCGACCAACGTTCCGGCAGGAAGCGGCGAAACAAACCGTAAACAAGAAATGGCAGTGACAGAATAATCGAAAGATAGCCCAGGTAACTTTCACCGAAGACAATGTGCTCGAGGGCGCGGAAATATCGCAGCCCGGGTCCACCGTAATAAAAGACCTTTTCGCCTCCCTCCAGCGCTCCGTAAAAATCGCCGGCCAACAATTTCTGCAAGATCAGGCGCCCGACGCCGTCGTAGAAGATTCCATCATCGCCGCCATCGAATGGCCGAATGCCACCCAGAAAACTTGCATCGTCTACAGCGATAACCAGCGCCGACAGCGCGACGATGATAGCTGGCAGAATCATTCGCTTTGCTCTGACTCTCACAAGGACCGCAAGCAAAGCGGCGGCGGCCGCCAGCAGCAATATGCCGCGCGCAAAGCTGGCCAGACGAACGGTCCATGGCGGTGTCAAATGCATGGCAAGCGTGTCCGGTTTGAGACCGCTGCCGAATATGCGTTTTCCAACATCGGCCGCCTGCACAGTTCGGCATCCGTCACCGGGCATCGCAGTGAAATGCTGGCTCTCGCCTTCCCACATGACCGAGCCGCGCCAGCAGAGTTCGCCGCCGATATACCCCGCCGGCAGACTGATCATTTCGAACCACGGCACGGTGAGATTCCAGCGATGCCACCCCATCCAGAAACGCCGGTCGCGTGTGGAGCGTTTCACGTCGTGATCCGACGTCCAACTGTAGCGAAGCTCGTTGACAAAGCCGGTCCGCAACCAAACCGGATCTGAAAAATCGATCCTGGTGACTGCACGGGAAAAATCCGGCTTTCGCCAGATGCCATCGGCCGAGAAGGCAAATGTCGAATCGGGAAAGTTTGCTTTTTTCTGCCAACATCCCAATTTTTCCGGATCACAACGCTGGGCTGCCGGGTATTGCGCGTCGAATTCCGCCGTCATACGGCGATAGACGTCACCCGGTAGTCCTCGTTCCTGCACGCCACCCGGCAGGAAAACATTGTGGCCCTCCTGGATGCGCGGCGTCGACAAAAGTGCCTGACCCAAAACGGCGGCAATGACGATCGCCGCGGCGGCCGCCCATGCGCGCGGGGTTGCGCGCACATCGCCGCAAAGAATCATCACCGCCGAGATCAGCAGCAGTGCATAGTCGGAAATATTGTTGATCGGCAGTCCAATAACGGCAATCGCGAGACCGAGCGCGCCCGCTTTGCGCCACCCGGCGCCGGCAGCGTCCCTATTCAGCGCATTCATGGAAATGCCCAAACCAATTCGCCCTTGCCTAGCATGACGATTTGGCTCAAATCCATGCCGCACAAGGCAAAACCCTGAGTAGCGGGCTTCGAAACGTGATCCGTTTGGGAATAGTCGGTACCAATTATGGACGGACCGTGCAGCTGCCTGCTTTCCGGGCCGACCCTCGCTGTGAAGTTATCGCGCTTGCGGGCAGTGACGCAAAGCGCGCGGCCGCCCGCGCTCATGACGCCGGCGTACCGAAGGCCTACGGTGACTGGCGAGCGCTGGTCGAAGACGAGGATGTGCAGGCGGTGGCCATCGCCACCTTGCCGAGCCTGCAAGTGCCGATCGCAATCCGCGCACTGGAACTGGGCAAGCCCGTGTTTGCCGAGAAGCCGATGGCGAACGACCTCGCCGGTGCGCGTACGATGCTTCGGCAGGCCGCGCTCAGCCGCAAGCCGACCATGGTCGACTTTAATTTCCATCAGATCATGAGCTGGCAGCGCGCCAAGGCGATGCTCGCCGCCAATGCGATCGGCGCGCTCCGCCATGTCACAGTGCACTGGCATGTGGAAAGCCGGGCTATCCAGCTGCGCATGCGCAACTGGAAGACCGTCGGTGACGATGGCGGTGGCGTTCTCGGCAATTTCATCTCGCACTGTTTCCACTATCTGGAATGGTTTTGCGGGCCAATCGCCGGGCTGTCGGCACGGGTCGCGGGCCTGCCTGACGACAGAGAGCTGGAGACCACCGTCGCGATGGCAATGCAGTTTTCGTCGGGGGCCCTGGCGAGCCTCTCGATGAGCTGCGCATCGTACCTTGGAACCGGACATCGCATTGAATTCTTCGGCGAGGATGGCACGCTGGTGCTGCACAACCCAGGTGGCGATTACATGCGCGGCTTCGAGCTGTGGCACGGCAAGCGGGAGGCCCCTCTTGTCCGAATCGGAACCGACGACCCGGTCGACGCAAAGTACCCCGACGGTCGTATCGCGCCCGTATCGCGGCTCGCAAAGATATTTTTCGACGCTATTGAACGTGGTGGCATCGCAGCACCGGGTTTTGCCGAAGGCTATCGCGTGCAACAGCTCATCGACACCGCCCGGCGGGCCCACCTGCAGGGCGTGTGGATCGATGTCGCGCGGGAAACTGCCAAAGAGGAGATGCGCGCGTGAGCCGCATCCTGGTCACCGGAGGCAGCGGGTTCATCGGCTCCGGACTTGTCAAAGCGCTGGTCAGAACGGGCCATCGCGTCCGCGTGCTCGACGACAATTCACGCGGCAACCCCCGCCGGCTCACAGAGGTTGCCAATGATATTGAATTCATCGCGGGCGATATCCGCGATGCAGCTGCCGTTGAGAAAGCGGCGCAGGCCATCGATGAGGTTCATCACCTCGCATTTGTCAACGGCACTGAATTTTTCTACAGCCAGCCCGACCTCGTGCTCGATGTCGGCGTACGCGGCATGATCAATGTCATCGACGCGTGCCGCAAGCACGATATCGGCACCCTCGTTCTCGCTTCTAGCTCCGAGGTCTATCAGACACCACCGACAACTCCGACCGATGAAAATGTCCCCCTCTCCGTCCCCGACCCGTTGAACCCGCGCTATTCCTACGGTGGCGGCAAGCTGATCAGTGAATTGATGGCAATCAATTTCGGCCGCAAGTATTTCGAGCGCGTGCTGATCTTCCGTCCGCACAATGTCTATGGCCCCGACATGGGCTGGGAACATGTGATCCCGCAATTCGCCTTACGCCTCGATGCCGCGGCCAAGAAGCAGCCGTCCGGAAAGCTGCCGTTTGAAATCCAGGGCACCGGCAAAAACACCCGCAGTTTCTGCTTCATCGACGATCTCGTATCAGGCGTCATGGTGATGCTTGAAAAAGGCGAACATCTTGGCATCTATCATGTCGGTACGACCGAGGAGGTTACGATTGCCGAGCTTGCGCGTCGGGTCGCAGGCGTATCCGGCCGCGAGATCGAACTGGTTCCCGGCAAGCCGGTGGCAGGCAGCACGGCGCGCCGTTGCCCCGACATTTCGAAACTCGCAGGGCTGGGCTATAAGCCGCGCGTGCCGTTGGCGGAAGGCTTGAAGCCCACGCTCGCCTGGTACTGGCGCAATGTGCAGTTGGCGCCGAAGGAGGGCTAGAGTTTTGCGTCCCAGCAAAGTTGCGCGTGCGGCCGGCACCGGTGCCAGCGTCCCGATTGAAACCTGTCAGGTCTGCGGCCATGCGCCGCTCGATGCCGTGCTTTCGCTCGGCTTCATGCCGCCGGTCAATCAGATGGTGCCCATCGGTCAAGTGCCGCGCCAGTTGCCGTGGTTCCCGACCACGCTTCTGCATTGCCGCAACTGCGATCTGGTCCAGCTTGGACTTGCCGTGGACCCGACGATTATCTTTCCACCGGAATACCCTTACACCAGCGGCACGACCAAATTGCTGCGCGATAATTTTGCCGACTTGCAGCGCGAGAGCGCGGCCCTGCTTGGTCTGAATGAAAAAGACCTCGTCGTCGACATTGGCTCGAACGATGGCACGTTGCTGTCGAACTTCAAAAACGGCGGGCAACGCGTGCTCGGCATCGAGCCCACGGACGTCAGCGATATTGCCAACCAGCGCGGTATTCACACCATCAAACGCTATTTCGGCGTCGAGGCAGCACGCGAGGTCAAGCGCGAGTTTGGCGCCGCAAGCGTCGTTACCGCCGCTAATTGCTTTGCGCATATCGAGGACGTGCACGCCGTCGTTGATGGCATCGTCGAGATGCTCAAACCGGATGGCGTATTCATTTCGGAATCTCACTATCTCATCCCGCTCCTCGATACGCTGCAATACGACACGATCTATCATGAGCACCTGCGTTATTATTCGCTGGCCAGCCTCAAATATCTCCTGGAGATGCACGATCTCGAGATTTTTCACGCACGGCCGATTCCGAGTCACGGCGGCTCGATTCGCGTCTATGCCGCGCGTCGCGGGACGCACCCTGTACAGGACAGCGTCCGCCGCATGCTCGCAGCCGAGCCGCGTGGCGACGCCATGGCGAAGTGTCTCGACACATTCAGAAATGAAGTGATTCTTTCCAAGCTCAGGTTGTTGTCGATGGTGCGCGAATTGAAGGAAAAGGGCGCACGCATCGCCGGCATCAGCGCGCCATCTCGCGCGAGCACACTGGTGAACTATGTCGGCCTCGATGAGGGACTGATCGACTACGTGTGCGAGATCGCCGGCTCACTGAAGATTGGAAAATGTATGCCGGGCACACAGATTCCGGTTGTCGACGAATCGCGGTTGTATTCCGACCAGCCCGACTGTGCGATCATCTTTTCCTGGCACATCGCCGAAGAGCTGGCGCCCAAACTCAAGGCAAAGGGCTTCCGCGGGACGCTGATCACGCCTCTGCCGGTACCGCGCACGCTGTAGGTCGCACGATGAACATCGACGACGGCGCCCAGGACAAGGGCAAGGAGATCGCCTTCTTCGACGCTCACGCGGAAAGCGACGAGTACGATGTGTTTACCCCGCAGGCCAATGAAGCGCTGATCGCGGCATTCGTGCGGTTAAGCGGTCTGCCAGCCGAGGCACGTGTGGCCGATCTCGGCTGCGGCTCGGGAGCCTTTACCGAACTGTTGCGCCGGCGGGGATATCAAAGCATCGGCCTCGATATCAGCCCCAAACTGGTGGCACTTGGCCGTCGCAAATATCCTGGCCTCGAACTGATCGAAGGCGATGCGGAAAATCTGCCATTCGAAAGCGCGAGCCTCGACGGGGTGCTGCTGAGTGGCCTGGTTCACCATTTTCCCGATCCGCGGCGGCTGGCCGGTGAGGTCAAACGTGTGCTCAGAAACGGCGGACGGTTCGTCGCTTTCGATCCCAATCGCATGAATCCCTTCATGTGGCTCTATCGCGATCGCGCATCGCCTTTTTATAGTTCGGTGGGTGTCACCGAAAACGAGCGGCCGGTTCTGGCCTGGAAAATCGCCGACGTCTTTCGTGACGAGGGTTTCCGCGTCCAGACCGACTACCTTGCGGGCCTCGCCTACCGCTACGTTGCATCGCGGCGTACGCGCATGCTGCTGCCGATCTATAATTTCATTGATGGCGCCGTGTTCAATCTTGCGATCATGCAGCCCTTTCGGCCCTTCGTGCTGACCAGCGGAGAGAAGCTGTGACGATATGGTCGCTTGAATTCCCGGCCGGTCGCAAAGGCGCGAATTCTGGCCAATGAGCAATACTGCGCGGGAGCGCCTGGACATTGTCATCCCGGTTTACAACGAAGGCGCCAATATCGTGCCGACCTTGCGCGCCATTGCGCGCGACGTGAAGACTCCGGGCCGGGTGTTGATCTGCTACGATCTTGACGAAGACGACACACTGCCGGCGATAACCGGCAACCGCGAAGCCTTCGGCACGCTGGCCATCGAATTCGTACGCAACCGCAAGCGCGGCGCTCACGCGGCGGTTCTCACCGGATTTGCCCGAAGCGATGCGCCATTCGTGCTCGTATTCCCGGCTGATGACGACTACAACACCGGCATCCTTGATTCGATGGTGGCGGAAGCCGTGAAGGGTTGCGACATCGTCTGCGCCAGCCGCTTCATGGCGGGCGGCAGCATGGTCGGCTGCCCCTGGCTAAAGGATGTGCTGGTGCGTTCCGCAAATTTCACGCTCTACAATCTCGCCTGCCTGCCTACGCACGATGCCAGCAACGGCTTTCGTCTGTTCTCGCACCGCATCATCGACGAGATCACAATCGAGTCCGATCGCGGCTTCTGCTACAGCATCGAGCTGCTGGTAAAGTGCCATCGGCTGGGTTGGCAAATTGGAGAAGTCCCCGCGCGCTGGTTCCAGCGCGCTCACGGCGCCAGCCGTTTCCAGGTGATAAAGTGGCTTCCGGACTATCTGCGCTGGTACGTATACGCTTTCGCGACGACCTATCTGCGACGGCCAGCGCAAAGCGTACCCCGCAGAAATGCGGCCTGACACAGGATAATGAGCATGGCGACCAAAATGGCGACGAGCATGGCTTGGCCGAAAATCATTAGCCGGCGCGCAACGCGTGTATCACCGTGGATAGAAATTATCGAACGTGAGGTTGAATTCAAGCCGGGTGCCACCCCCGAAACCTACCATGCCATCGGTCAACAGGATTACATCGCCATCGTCGCGCGCACGCCGGATGGGATGATCCCGATCGTGCGTCAATTTCGACCTGCATTTGAACGCTTCACTTGGGAGTTGCCCGCCGGCATGGCGGACAAAGACGAGGCACCCATAGACTGCTGCCGCCGTGAACTTCTCGAGGAAGCGGGTCTCATTGCGCGCGCAGTGCACGACCTTGGCAGCTACTCGCCCTGCACCGCGCGATTGTCCAACCGGATACATTCGTTCTTCGTTGATGCGGTTCCACACGACGGTAGACAGGCTTTAGACGACGGCATTGAACTCAAGCTAGCGACGCCGCGTGAGCTGGGCGCACTTATTTTGGCGGGCGAATTCGCTTTGCAACTGCACATCGGCGCACTGCTGCTCGCGGGGATGCGTGGTCATCTCGACCTGGCGGCCCTTCGGTAGACGCCAAGGCATTAATCCCGATCAATGCGCGGCTTTGGAGTGCGACGAATCTCGTCTCGACAACCACCCTGGAACCCTTCTAAAAGGTGCCTATCGCGGGGCGGGAAAGAAAAAAGCATGGACTACAAGGGTTTTTTTGCGTCTGCCCTGGACAAGTTACGGGACGAGCGTCGCTACCGGGTCTTCGCCGACCTCGAGCGCATCGCTGGTCGCTATCCGCACGCCATCTGGCACTCTCCACACGGACAGCGCGATGTCGTGATCTGGTGTTCCAACGACTACCTCGGCATGGCGCAGCATCCGAAGGTGATCGGTGCCATGGTCGAGGCCGCTGCCCGTATGGGCACCGGGGCCGGCGGCACCCGCAATATTGCCGGCACCAATCATCCCCTCGTCGAACTCGAGCGTGAACTCGCCGACCTGCACAACAAGCCGGCGGCGCTTGTTTTCACGTCGGGTTACGTGTCCAACGAAACCGGTATCTCCACCATCGCCGGACTATTGCCGAATTGTCTGCTTTTGTCCGACGCGCTCAATCATAATTCCATGATCGAAGGCGTACGCCGGTCCGGTTGCGAGAAGCAGATCTGGCGACACAATGATCTCGGCCATCTCGAGGAATTACTGAAGGCAAGCGACCCGGTGCGCCCGAAGCTGATCGTATTCGAGAGTCTCTATTCCATGGACGGCGACGTCGCGTCGGTGCACGCGATTTGCGACCTGGCCGAGCGCTACGGTGCCATGACCTACTGCGATGAAGTGCATGCGGTCGGCATGTATGGCCCGTGCGGTGGCGGCATCTGCGAGCGCGACAATGCCATGCAGCGCGTCGACGTGATCGAAGGCACGCTTGCCAAAGCGTTCGGCTGCCTCGGCGGTTACATCGCGGCAAGCGAAGAACTCGTGGATGCCGTGCGCTCATACGCACCGGGCTTCATCTTCACCACGGCACTGCCGCCGGCGATCTGCGCGGCGGCGACTGCCGCAATCCGCCATCTGAAGAACTCAAGCTGGGAACGCGAGCGGCACCAGGAGCGCGCGGCGCGGGTTAAGGCGGTGCTCAACGCGGCCGGCCTGCCTGTGATGCCGAGCGTCACTCATATTGTGCCGGTGCTGGTGGGCAATCCGGAGAAATGTAAAGCAGCGAGTGACTTGCTGCTGTCCGAACATGCTGTCTACATTCAGCCGATCAACTACCCGACAGTACCGCGCGGCATGGAGCGATTGCGGATCACACCGTCACCCTATCACGATGACGTCCTGATCGACGCCCTGGCCGAAGCGCTGGTAGACGTATGGGAACGGCTCGGACTGCCACGGCGTTTGCAGGCGGCCGCGGCCGAATAAGCGTTCATCAATCCTGAAATGGCGGCCGCTTGAGCGGCGGCTTGAGCGGTGGCTTGGGTGGTTGTTTGGGTAGCTGCTTGGGCGGCTCGCTTCGAATTTTGAGAGAGCGCGCCGTCCGCCGCGCCACCAGCGGCATGGTCAGCGATACGAAAAAGATTCGCGTCAGATGGTGGGCGCCCACATAAACCGGATCGAGATTGAGCGCGAGCGCCAGCAGCATCATGGCGTCGACCGAGCCGGGCGCGAAGGCGATCATCACTTCGGCGGCACGCAACGACAGTACGCTGATCAGGACTGCCGCAAATGCGGCGGCAATCGTCACGGCGACAGCAAAGGAGCCGAAGGCAGCCCCGACAAAGTTCAACAGCATGCGCAGCGGCGTATTGGCGAAACGTGAGCCAGTAATAGCCCCCATCGCTACCATCGCCGTATTCGCCGCCCCCCAGGGCATGACAGCGTGAATCAGGCCGCTCCCATGCAGCACTGCTGACGTGAGCATGGCGCCGAAGAGCAATCCGCCCGGAAAGCGGATGCGATAGGCGATGATTGCGACAATGGTCGAAGCCGCCACGAGGATCGCCAACTCGTCGAGTACGCCGATGCTCAGACCGCCGGTCACTCTTGGCGGGGCCTGGCCGACAAGCCCCAGCATGGATAGTCCGGCGGGCAGTCCGACGGCAATGACGACGACACGGATACTCTGCACGATCGCAATCGCGCGCAGATCGCCGCCGAGCTCGGCACCCAGCGCCAGCACCTGCGACATGCCTCCGGGAGCCGCAGCAAGGTACGCGTCGACATTGTCCCAGCGATGAATGAGACGCAGATATCCTGCACCACCAACAGAAATGAGGGCCATCGCCAGGATCAGCACCGCAATGCTGACCGGATACGTTGCCATGCCGTGCAATGTCTCCGGTGTCACGACGGCGCCAAGCGATATGCCAATCAGCACGAAGATCGCGCGCATCAAAAATGTCGGAATCAGCATCGGGCGACCGGCGAGCGATGCACCAGCCACTGCCAAAATCGAACCAGACAGCCAGCCGGCGGGAACGCCGATGAGTCCCAATGCGGCACCGCCCGCGGCCGCAATAGCCAGCGTTTCGGCAAGGTGGCGCACAGCCGTGAAGCGGTCGGTGACGGACGACGCGGACAAGACCAGGGCTCTCAGGGAGCCAAGCGCACCCTGCGCCGAGGCTCATCGGATGCGATCAATGCCGCGCGCGGGCGCTCGCGTCAAATACTGGCTGCTATGTCACCATTGCGGGTGACGGCCTATGAACGTGGCCGCTGCTGAGGACGATACGCACCAGATCGGCCGCATTTCGGGCACCGATCTTCTCCATGATCCGCGCGCGATGAACTTCTACAGTGCGCGGGCTGATGCCGAGACGGCGACCGACTTCCTTGTTCGATGCACCTTCCGCAATCTGGGCAAGCACCTCGCGTTCGCGTGGCGTCAGGAGACCATGACCCGGAAAATCGATCTCGCCGGCATGCCGGTCACGCTTACGGAAGGCAGCGATGGCCCCGCCCACCCGCGTGACGATGGACCGAGCGTCGAGCGGCTTGACCAGGTAATCGAACGCACCCCATTTTACTGCTTCAACAGCCGAGCCCACGTCGTCATCGCCCGTCACAATGAAAATCGGAGCCGGATAGCTGTAGGCATCGAGTTCCTTCAGGACCGCTGCGCCCGACTTGTCGGGCAGACGCAGATCAAGCAATACACAAACGGGCGTGCGATCACGCGCGGCCACAAGAAAGCTTTGGGCGTCCGCGAAGCCGGTCACGCGATAGCCGGCGAGCGTGAAAACAATCGAAAGTGCGTCGCGCATCATTTCATCGTCATCGACGATGAACAGATCACTGGCCGCAAGAACCGCCGGAGCCATGATTGCTTCCCTGGACACGTGGCACGTCAAAGCCCCGTGTATTTTGCACCATACGAGGGCAGGGTGAAGTAAAAAGTGCTGGTATTACAATAATTTAAGGTATGATTGAACAGCAGACCGGTACATTGGTGCCGCGCCAATTCACGCGTTGCACAACTGCGTCCGATGGCGTCCTGTGGCGACGAGTCCGGCAAAGTCGTAGCCTTGAGCCTTGTGCCTAGTCCCGAGGTGGAGAGTGCATGCTGCAGGGTTGGGTCGTTATTGCGGTAGCGCTTGCGTATATCGGACTATTGTTCCTGGTCGCGAGCTACGGCGATCGCACGCGTGGTCTCGGTCGCGAAAACCGCTCGCGGCTGTTGATCTATCCATTGTCGCTGGCGATCTATTGTACCTCGTGGACGTTCTTCGGCTCGGTCGGTCTTGCATCACGCACCGGCTTTGATTTTCTGACCATCTATATCGGCCCGGCCTTGATGATCGGCCTGTTCGGCCCGCTTCTGATGCGGGTCGTTCGCCTTGCCAAGGCCCAGAACATTACTTCGATCGCTGATTTCATCGCCGCGCGCTACGGCAAGGGACAGGCGGTTGCCGCAACTGTCGCGTTGATTGCGATCGTTGGCAGCATTCCCTACATCGCATTGCAGCTTAAAGCGGTCTCGTCATCACTCGAGACCATTCTCGCGCACACCACGTCAAGCACCGAAGTGACCCGGCCGCTGCTTGGGGACATTGCGCTCTTTGTAGCACTGTCCATGGCGACCTTCGCCGTCCTGTTTGGCACCCGTCACATTGACGCTACTGAACATCAGGACGGCTTGATGTTGGCCGTAGCAACGGAATCGATTGTCAAATTGGTCGCATTCCTGGCTGTCGGAATTTTCGTGACCTTTTGGATGTTCGATGGACCCGTCGCACTTTTCCATGAGGCCATGCAACGGCCGTCGACCGCTGCCATCTTCGGTCGAGAGCCGCGCATCGATACGCTGGTTGCAATGACGCTGCTATCTTTTGTGGCGTTTATCCTGCTGCCAAGACAGTTCCATGTCGCTGTTGTCGAAAACAACAATGTGGGCGAGATCAAACGCGCCCTCTGGCTATTCCCTCTCTATCTAGTCCTGATCAATCTCTTCGTCGTACCGATCGCGCTCGCCGGCCTGCTGACTTTCTCAGCCGGCAAAGTCGACAGCGACATGTTCGTTCTCGCTCTGCCGCTTGAGAGCGGTTCGAACCTCTTCACCATCATTGCGTTCGTCGGCGGCCTGTCGGCCGCGACCGCGATGGTGATCGTCGAGTCAGTCGCGCTTTCGATCATGGTGTCGAACGATCTGATCATGCCTCTGGTATTGCAGCGACGCGAGGCGCTGATCAGCGGACGCGAAAATATCGGTTCGTTGCTGCTCACCGTGCGGCGGCTGGCGATTTTCGCCATTCTTCTCCTCGCTTACGTCTATTACCGGTCGGCCGGCGAGGCACAACTGGCCTCAATCGGGCTGCTTTCATTCGCCGCCATTGCGCAACTGGCGCCGGCATTCTTCGGCGGCCTTCTGTGGCGACGCGCGACGGCGGCTGGCGCCATAGCCGGCATGACGGCTGGCTTCTTCGTGTGGGCCTATACGCTGCTTCTTCCCACGCTGTCCGATATCGGCGTCGTCGGCGAGCGCATCCTGACCGATGGGCCGTGGGGCCTGATCATGTTGCGCCCGCAGCACCTGCTAGGGCTGGAATTGCCGCCGCTCGTCCACGGCGTCGTCTGGAGCCTGCTGCTCAATATCGCTTGTTACATCGGTTTTTCCTTGCGCCGTGAGCCATCGCCGATCGAGCGGCTGCAGGCCAATACCTTCGTGCCGTCGGAATTCACCCCTATCACGCCGAGCTTCCGGCTTTGGCGCTCCTCCGTGGCGGTGGAAGAACTCACGGCCACGGTGTCGCGATATCTTGGCGAGGAACGCACGCGGTCGGCTTTTGAAGCCTTCGCCGCAGCCGAACGCGTCAGTCTCGATCCGAAAGAAGAGGCCGATTTCCGGTTGGTGCGGCATGCCGAACACATCCTGGCTTCCGCGATCGGTGCTGCCTCTTCGCGCCTGGTCCTCTCACTGTTGCTGCGCAAGCGCACGGTATCGACCAAGGCAGCTCTGAAACTGCTCGACGATGCCAACGCCGCCATTCAGTACAATCGTGAAATCCTCCAGACCGCGCTCGATCACGTGCGGCAGGGCATTGCAGTCTTCGACAAGGAACTCCAGCTCATCTGCTGGAACCGGCAATTTGGCGAGATCCTTGATCTGCCGCCGGGCCTGATTCGGGTCGGTGTTGGGCTGGCAGACATCCTGCGTTTCAACAGCAGCCGGCGCGGCGACCTTTCAGCCGACCGCGCCGAGGAATTCGTGACCGCGCAGATCGAACGCTATATCTCTGGCAACGAGCCGTTTCTGGAGCGCTTCGCCGAAGGAGTCGTCATCGAGGTGCGCTCAAACCGCATGCCTGATGGCGCCATCGCGACCACATTCACCGACATCACGGCGAGCGTCGAGGCGGCAGAAGCACTTGAGCGCTCGAACGAGACTCTGGAACGGCGCGTTCAAGAGCGTACGGAGGAACTGACCCGGCTCAATGCCGCGCTCGCGCGTGCCAAAGGTGAGGCCGAAGCCGCGAATATCTCCAAGACCAAGTTCCTCGCGGCGGCAAGTCACGACATCCTGCAGCCACTTAATGCTGCACGGCTTTATGTCACCAGCCTCATTGAGCGTGGAGGACAGGACGACCGCCGCCTGGTCGACAATATCGACGCTTCTCTCGAAGCCGTTGAGGAAATTCTGGGCGCACTGTTGGATATGTCGCGTCTCGATACCGGGGCACTGCGGCCGGAATTCGCCAATTTCCGTATCGATGAATTGTTGCGGCAGATTGAACTCGAGTTCTCTCCGCTCGCAGCGGCGAAAGGACTCGAACTCACGTTTATGCCTTGTGCGTTGGTGGTTCGCTCCGATCGACGGCTATTGCGTCGTTTGATCCAAAACCTGGTCTCGAACGCCATCAAATACACCCCGAAGGGACGGGTGCTGGTCGGCTGTCGACGGCGTAGCAAGGACCTGCGTATCGACGTCTACGATACCGGCGTTGGTATCCCGCAATCGAAGTGGCGTGACATTTTCGTCGAATTTCACCGACTCGATCAGGGCGCCAGGATCGCGCGTGGATTGGGCCTCGGCCTTTCGATCGTCGAGCGCGTGGCGCGGGTCCTCGATAGCAAGATCGAACTTAAATCGGAGACAGATCGCGGGTCGCATTTCGCCGTTACGGTCCCTCGGTCAAATGAGGCACCCATCGAGTTGCCCGCGCGCGAAAATCTACGCATCGATTCCAGCCAACTCTCCGGCATCACGGTGCTATGCGTCGACAACGAGCCTTCGGTGCTCGATGGCATGGAAACCTTGCTGCACGGCTGGGGATGCCAGGTACTCACAGCCCCTGATCTCGCCTTTGCACTGACCGCGATCTCCGAAAGCCATTTGATGCCGAATGGGCTTTTGGTTGACTATCATCTCGACCACGGCAATGGCATCGAGGCCATCGTCGCGCTGCGTAGCCGCTATGGTGATCTCCCGGCGATCCTGATTACTGCCGATCGTTCTCCGACGGTGCGGGAGCAGGCCCGCGAAGCAAGCATTCAGGTCCTGCACAAGCCAATCAGACCAGCAGCGTTACGCGCCCTCCTGGCGCAATGGCGTATGATGCAAGCCGCGGCCGCGGAGTGACGTCATCCGCCTTCTGCGGCGACGCCTTGCGGCCACTGGCCGGTTTCAATTTTGGCAGCAGCGATGACGGCCTGGGTGCGGCTTTCGACGCCGAGCTTCTGCAGAATGGCAGAAACATGCGCCTTCACCGTCGCCTCGGACACACCGAGCTGGTAGGCGATCTGTTTGTTTAGCAGCCCTTCCGACAGCATCATCAGCACGCGCACCTGTTGCGGCGTCAACGTTGCCAGGCGCGCCATCAGTTCGGCCGCCTCAGCGTCCGCACCGGCCGCAAGATCAATGTCTGGCGGCGTCCACACGTCCCCACCCAGCACACGCGAAATCGCAGCCCGCATGGCATCAACACCAAGGGTCTTGGGGATGAACCCGGACGCGCCAAATCCCATGCATCGGCGTATGGTGGCGGGATCATCATTGGCAGACACGACAATCGCCGGGACGCCCGGGTATTGGGCGCGCATATACATTAGCCCGGAAAAGCCGCGCACACCGGGCATCGCGAGATCGAGCAGCACAAGATCGACGTCGCCGCCGCGCTCGAGCAATTCAACGAGCTCGTCGAAGGTACCAGCTTCGGCGATGTCCACCCGTTCCAACAGGCCCGCCACCGCCTCGCGCAGGGCGCCACGAAACAGGGGATGGTCGTCCGCGATTACCAACCGGTACTGCAAGATTTCAGCCAACCGGAACTATCCTTCGAAGCTTTCGGCAGCGCGGCCATGCGCCGCACCATTTTTGCCTGTGAACCCACGCTTCGACGCAATGTTCCTCCCCTGCTGCTTTGAGCGCAAGTCTTTCGCCACACGATGAAAATCGGCTTTACGACGCTACGTTGCAGTGCGGGAAACTACTTGTAAATCCGTACCTTACGCAAGCGATTGCGCCAAAAGTCGAATATGGCCGACGGCCGCCGCAGGACTACAATTCCCGCAACCACCATCGGCGAGGCAAAGACCGGTCGTGCCGATCAGCACGGCGTCTTTGTCAACGGCGGCGGGAGCGTCGTTTGGAAAAAACACGACTAACGGGGGGACTCAAGATGAGCGCACTTGCTGGTACCGCTTCCCGCACAGGCGGGATGTCGAAGGACGAGAAATTCGTCATCTTCGCATCTTCGCTTGGCACGATCTTCGAATGGTACGACTTCTATCTGTACGCGGTGCTGGCACCGTTCTTCGCTTCTTTGTTCTTCCCCGCCGGCAATGACACGGCGGCCCTCCTCTCCGCTTTCGCCACCTATGCCGCAGGCTTCTTGGTGCGGCCGTTCGGCGCGATCATTTTCGGACGCATCGGCGACCTGGTGGGCCGCAAATACACCTTCCTTGTCACCATCATGGTCATGGGCACGTCGACATTCCTGGTCGGTGTCTTGCCGACATATGCTAGTGTCGGTTGGCTAGCGCCGATCATGCTGGTCACGTTGCGCCTGTGCCAGGGCCTGGCGCTGGGCGGCGAATACGGCGGGGCCGCAACCTATGTTGCCGAGCACTCGCGGCCGCATGAACGTGGCTATGCCACAAGCTTCATCCAGACCACTGCAACGCTCGGACTTCTGCTGGCACTGATCATCATCGCGCTCTGCCGCAGCAACATGGTTGCCAAGGATTTCTCCGAATGGGGATGGCGCGTTCCGTTCCTGGTGTCGGTGTTCCTCCTCATCTTCTCCGTCTACATCCGGCTGAAACTGAATGAGACGCCGATCTTCCAGAAGATGGTACAGGAAGGAAAGGGCTCGAAGGCCCCGTTGACCGAGAGCTTCTTCCACTATCCGAACAATAAATACGTGCTGCTGGCATTGCTCGGCGCCACGGCGGGCCAAGGCGTGGTGTGGTACACGGGACAGTTCTACGCGCTGTTCTTCCTCGTGATCACACTCAAGGTCGATTATCTCACAGCTTACCAGTTGATCGGTCTGTCGCTCATCATAGGCACGCCGTTCTTCATCGTGTTCGGGTGGCTGTCCGACCGCATCGGCCGGCTCAAGATCATTCTGGCCGGCTGCGCGATTGCGGCAATTACCTACTTCCCGCTGTTCCAGGGATTGACCCACTACGTCAATCCAGACCTGGAGGCTTTCGCAAAGGCCAATCCGATTACGGTTTCGGCGGATCAGTCGAACTGTAACTTCCACATCTTCGTCGGTCCGTGGTCAAAATTCACCGATTGCGACCGCGCCCAGGATTTCCTGACCAAGTCGGGCCTGTCGTTCAAAATCGTCGGCGCGCCCGGATCGAAGACGGTCGATCTGGATATCGCGGGCACCAAGGTCCAGGGCTGGGATAACGCCAAGTGGACGGCTGCGCTCGCGGCCAAGAACTTCCCGAAGGCCGCCGATCCGAAGAAGATCAACTGGTTTATGACTCAGGTGATCCTCGTCATTATGGTGATCTACGTGACCATGGTGTATGGGCCGATCGCTGCCTTCCTGGTCGAGATGTTCCCGACCAAGATCCGCTACACCTCAATGTCGCTGCCTTATCACATCGGCAACGGGTGGTTCGGCGGCATGTTGCCCTTGCTCGCCACTGCAATCGTTGCGGCGCAAGGCGATATCTATGCCGGCCTTTGGTACCCGATCATCGTCGCGGTGATGACCCTCATTGTCGGCCTGGTTTTCCTGCGCGACACGAAGGGAGTGGACATCGTCACCGGGTCTGGCGTTGCCATCCAGAACAAAGCCTGACGATCTCCGCATCCAAAGAGAGAACGCCCCGCAGCGCGGGGCGTTCTTTTTTAGCCGACATGTATCGCTTGGCCATTTACCTGCGGCTGCCGATGAACTGAAACGTAACTTCGCGGCTGTGTGCCCGGCGCCGGTGCTCGACAAGATAAATGCCCTGCCACACCCCGAGCGCCAGCTCGCCGCCGACGACCGGTACGTGCAGCGATACGCCATTGAGCATTGCTTTGACGTGGGCGGGCATGTCATCCGGGCCTTCCACATCATGGATCCATGGCGCATTTTCCGGCGCCAGACGATCAAGCGCAGCAATCAGATCCGATTGCACGTCTGGATCTGCATTTTCCTGGATCGCAAGAGATGCCGATGTGTGGCGGAGATAGACGAGTAACGTCCCCTCGCCTGCACGGACCTTTTCGATGAACTCGGCGGCGCTGCCGGTGATGTCCGTGAATCCGGCGCCTGGTGTATCGACGCGCAACGTCGCACTGGCGAGCAGCTGCGGAGTAACCTCGACGATGGCGGACAAGTGGCCGGGCATGGACGCAGGCTGCTCAGCCTTTACGCATGATGTCTTTCTGAATGGCGACGATCATCTCGACCAAGCGTCGCCAGGTTTCTTCGAGGTATTCGCGTGCACGCGCCATGTCCTGCTGGGTCGGCAAATTGGCTGATGAAGCGCTGCCTTTCTCGAGAGGCGCCGACAGGTCCGCTGGCGGCCGCGGCGGTGGCGGCTCCTTCAGGGCCGCAACTTCCCTCTTCAGCGACTCAATTTCGTCGTGCAGCCGGGCGATTTCCGAATCGAGCTTCGTCAGTAACGCGACTTGCGTTTGAACGCTTGCGGTTTTCGTATCCAAAACGCTGCGGTCAATCGCCACTGCCTCACACGCCCAGCCGACTGGGCGAGCACTGCAGTAGGCAACCTCCCCACTCGCGTTATCGAGTCGCAGGAAACCATCGTCGACACGACTAAAGCTGTAGCGGCCAGATGAAAGGGGCTGCGAGTTCTCTTGTGTTTCTGGCGGAGCCTGATTCGGGGGCTGCGCCTGACCTTGCCCCTGTAGTTGCGGCGCCGCCGCCTTCTGTCCCTCGACGTCGATCACAGCCTGCGCCTGCGCGGGAACCACTGCACCAGCGAAAATTGCGGTGAAGATGAGCACGACGATGCGCATGAGGGGGTTCCTTCAGTTACCGCCGGAAGACCGGATCGTAGCACCACATCCTCATGCGCTGAACCTGAGCCCTTTGTGCTCTTTGGATGATATAACGCATGGCACTGTTTTAAATCGGAAATCGGGCCTTTTTCTCCTGCTATCAAATGCTTATGGGGAAGGCCCTGTTCCTTGACTCGAATAAACCCGATAAGTATGGTCCGCGCGGCTTTTAGGGCGGCGGGACACGCGAAACCTGAAATCCACGCGGGTCGAAAGCATGTCGGACGGCACGCGCGGCACAGACGATCGCAACGAACCGCCGAACGACGAGGCTGCTCTCTCCGCGAGACTCAAGCGTCTCGGCAACCGGCTCGCGCAAGCGAACCGGTCGTCCGAAAACGGCTCCGGTCCTCGTCAGACCGCCGATCCTTCGGCGATCGCTCGCGGTTTCCGGCTGTCGACCGAACTGGTCGCCGGGGTTCTTGTAGGCGCGATGATCGGCTGGTTGCTTGATCGCTGGCTGGGAATTTCGCCGTGGGGGCTCATCATATTTTTGTTGCTCGGTTTCGCCGCCGGCGTACTGAACGTGATGCGAGCGGCCGGAATCGTGCGTGAGAGAAATCTGAGCGACTAACGACCATGGCCGTCGACCCCATTGAACAATTCCACATCCAGAACCTGTTTCCGGTCGCGAAGATCGGCAACACCGAAATCGTCTTCACCAATTCGGCCGCTTTCATGCTGGCGGCGGTGCTAGGCCTCACGATCTTTCTGGTCGGCGCCACGGCGAGCCGGAGTCTGGTCCCCTCGCGCCTGCAATCGGCCGCCGAGATCGCCTATGAATTTGTGGCCACGACCGTGCGCAGCACCGCTGGCGCCGAAGGCATGAAGTTTTTCCCTTTCGTTTTCTCGATCTTCATGTTCGTGCTCACGCTAAACATGATCGGTCTGATCCCCTACTCTTTCACTGTTACCAGCCACATCATCGTCACTGCTGCGCTGGCGTTCACGGTGTTCTTTACCGTCCTGATATACGGCTTCGTTCGAAACGGCTGGCACTTCTTCAATCTCTTCGTGCCCAAAGGCGTGCCGGTCTACATCCTGCCGTTGGTCGTAGCGATCGAAATTCTCTCATTTGTGTCGCGGCCGATCTCGCATAGCGTGCGTCTGTTTGCCAACATGCTGGCCGGACACATCACACTTCAGGTCTTCGCCAGCTTCATCATCCTGCTCGGCACCGGTCTTGGAGTCGTCGGCTGGATTGGCGGCGTGCTCCCGTTCCTGATGATCGTCATCCTCTTTGCGCTGGAGACGCTGGTCGCGTTCCTGCAGGCCTACGTGTTCGCCATCCTCACCTGCATCTATCTCAACGATGCGATTCACCCCGGGCACTGACGCCCGAACAAAAAACCAGAAGGAGTTAACTATGGACCCAGTAGCAGCAAAATATATCGGTGCGGGCATCGCCTGCATCGGCATGGGCGGCGCCGGCGTCGGCGTCGGCATCATCTTCGGTAACTATCTGGCCGCCGCTCTGCGCAATCCGTCGGCCGCGCAGGGCCAGTTTGGCAACCTGATCTTCGGTTTCGCGATCACTGAAGCGCTCGGCATCTTCTCGCTGCTGATCGCGCTCTTGCTGCTGTTCGCTCTGTAAAACCGGGGCTTTGTCCGCATCGGGGCAAGTGATGGCCGAGACCGCGCATACGACGAGTACTGGTCACCCAGCGGAGGGTGGGCACGGCGGCTTTCCGCCGTTCCAGTCGGAGACTTTCGCCTCGCAGCTCGTCTGGCTGGCGATCGCCTTCGTCCTGCTCTACGTGCTGATGGCCAAACTGGCGCTACCGCGCGTCGGTTCAATTTTTGATGACCGGCACAAGCACATCACTGACGACGTCGCTGAGGCCTCCCGGCTGAAAGGCGAATCGGACGCAGCTGTCGCAGCTTATGAAAAGGCTCTTGCCGATGCGCGCGCGCGAGCGCAGGCCATCGCCAACGACACGCGCGAGCGGCAGGCGGCGGAGGCTGACCAGCGCCGCAAGACGCTTGAGGGCGAACTCAACGCAAAGCTCGTGGATGCCGAAGAGACCATCGCTGCCAGCAAACAGGCGGCGATGTCGAGCGTTCGCGGAATTGCCGAAGATGCGGCCCGCGCCATCGTCGAGCGGCTGATCGGCGAGTCTCCCAGTGAACAGGCTATCGCCGCAGCCGTCACTTCCGTGTTGAAAGGCTAGTAGCCGTGCTGTTGGAAGCAGAAACCTGGGTAGCATTGGCCTTCATTGTATTTGTGTCCGGACTCGGATTTATCGGCGTGCACCGCATGCTGGTGAAATCGCTTGACGAGCGGTCGGCCCGCATCAAGGGCGAACTCGATGAGGCCCGCAAGCTCAAGGATGAAGCGGCCCAGCTATTGGCGGAATATCAGCACAAGCGGCAAGCCGCCGAAAGCGAGGCGCAAGACATCATCGCCGGCGCAAATGCCGAGGCGGAACGCCTCGCAGTGGAAGCCAAGGTCAGGATCGAAGATTTCGTCGCGCGCCGCACCGCGATGGCGGAAACGAAAATCGCTCAGGCCGAGGCGCAGGCGACGGCCGATGTCCGTAGTGCAGCTGCCGAAGCTGCTATCGCGGCTGCAGAGAAGATCCTCACCGCCGAAACCAAGGGGAAGCTCGGCGGGGAGTTGATCGCCAAGGGCATCGAGGATGTCCGTAAGAAGTTGAATTAGGCGCAAATTTGGTGCGTTCGCTTCCAGGTGACCAACCCCACCCGTGCCAAGCTGGAGACGGGCCCGACGTTTTCCCCACTATCCAACGTGCTGATGTGCAAAACTGCTGGATAGCACCCGCTGGTCATTGCGCGTTCCCGGGCTGTCCCTATCCTCGCGCTCGCTGATTTGTCTGCACAGTGCATTAGAAGGTCGGAATAGCCGGCCCAAGCATCGGGGGGCCAGTGGTCATCTTCGATTGCAACGGCGTACTGGTTGATAGTGAGCCGTTGGCTAATGCCATCCTTTCAGAAGAGTTCACGCGCGCCGGTTTCCCGCTGACGCCGGATGTCATCGCGTGTTATTTCACCGGGCGCCGCCCTGCCGACATCTTTGCGGAGGTGGAATGCGTAAGTGGACGCAAGCTGCCACCGGATTTCGCCGACGCTGTCACGAGCATGATCCTGCGCCGGTTTCGCAGCGAGCTACGAGCAACCCCCCACGCCGAATATGCGCTGTCGTGGCTGCGCGGTCCGAAATGCGTGGCATCGTCTTCCTCGCCCGAACGCATTCGCATCAGCCTCGAATGCACGGGCCTTCTCCGCTTCTTCAATGCCAATCTATTTTCAGCGAGCGCCGTAAGAAAAGGAAAGCCCGCTCCAGATCTATATCTGCACGCCGCTGGAAAGCTCAACGTAAGGCCGAGTGCCTGCATTGTGGTCGAAGATTCGCCGGTTGGAATATCGGCCGGTGCCGCCGCCGGAATGACGGCGATCGGCTTTGTCGGCGGCAGCCAGGCCGGCAC
>DASYSQ010000279.1:0-34278 GCA_036003145.1 Pseudolabrys sp. | reverse complement strand
GTCACCCTTTTGGATGACACGGTTCTGCAAATGCCGGTTGGCGAATTTCGAAGGCTTGCCGAGCGGCATCGATGCGCAAAGATAGATGCCATTTTCGCTGCCGTGACACTGGCTATAGTGCTGCGCAGCAGCGGCAACCTCGGCATCGCGCATCCCGGGTTTGGCGGCTGCAAAGGCCGCGCGCATGGCGCCGTCCTGCATCAGTGCGGCGCGCTTCACCAGTTCCATCTCTTCCGCGCTCTTGATGACCTTGATTCTGTCGACCATGTCGGTGGCATCGACAAAGCGTGCCTGCGGGACCGCGCGTTTGATGTAGTCGAGCGTCGCATACGACATCTGATACGTGCCGACATAGCCGATGGTCGCCTGAGCGAACGGCTTGAGCGCGGTCGCGGCGAGTTCGGGATCGTAGTCCTTTGTGTAGTGCGCGGAGGCATAGCTCGGCGTGGTGAGAAGGCGTTTGACGCCGCGCCAACTCTGATCGCCCTGCGCCGTCGCTTCGTTGCCGCCGAACGGCCCCTGACACACCACAGTCATCTCGTCGTCGCGCGGGAATACGACGGTGTTGGGATATCCGTTGGTCGCCGGCATGTCCGTGAAATAGCGGACATAGCCGCCCATGTGATCGTTGTTGTTCTGCATCAGCAGGACATCGATCTTTTCCTTTTCCATGGCGGCGCGCACGGCGCGCCAGCGGCGCTCGAGCTCGGCGTTGGAAATTGGTGTGTTCAGGCGTTCGGACAAAGCCATGGTTTTAGTCTCTCCAGGACGCGGGCTTGCGCACGATATTGATCATGGACTTGAGGTCGCCGGAAAGAAACTTCGCCATGTTGCCGGCGATGGTTGGCATGGCGCGGTCCTCGTAGCCCTGCGAATAACCGCCGAGATGAGAAAAAATCGTGACGTTTTTCGTTCTCCACAGCGGGCTACTGGCCGGCAATGGTTCCTGCGCAAAGACGTCGAGCGCAGCGCCGGCGATTTGACCACTTTCCAGTGCAGCGATCAGCGCCGGCTCGTCGACCACGCCGCCACGCGCGACATTGACCAGATAGGCCGTGGGCTTCATCGCCGCAAAAACCCTGGCGCCGACGATACCACGGGTTTCGGCTGTAAGCGGGGCGAGCGCAACCAAAAAATCGAGCTCAGGGACGACCTTCACGAAATTGTCGCGATGCGCCATGCGGTCGAAGCCCTTCGCCTCACGCGGACTGCCGCTGATACCGATCACCGTCATGTGGAGCGCCTTGCAGATTGGCGCCAGATATTCCGCGATCAGGCCAACGCCGAGAACGCCGACGGTCTTGCCGGCGAGCAGCGCGGCCGGCCAGCGTTCCCATTGGCCCTTGTCGTGCGCAACACTGGCGCGCGGCAGATCGCGCGCGAGCGACAACATATAGGCGATGGTCGCTTCTGATACTGGCGCGCCGTGAATGCCGCGCACATTGGTGACCAGCACCTCTTTGCCGAGCGACGGCAGGTCGATGATGTTGTCGACGCCGGTGCCGAGCGCCTGGATCCATTTGAGCCTGGGTGCGTCGCGCACGACATGGTCGGCCATCGGTGGCGAAAAGCACAACAAGATGTCCGTGCCGGCAATGTAGGGGCCAACATCATTGTGATGACCGACCACATTGATGGTGAGTTGCGGAAACCGCTCCAGCAGCATCGCCTTGTAACGGGCCCGCATGGCTTCCTGGACTTCGGTTAGAATGAGGACGTTCGACATAGGGACGTTCAACATGAGGACATTCGACATGGAGACATTCAACAGGGGACGGAAGGTATAGCGCGTGAGCCCGAAAAGTTGGAACCCCGTTTTTCCGACAAATTTTCGGCGCAGCAAATGTCTGCGCGGGGGTGACCCGCATCGCGGGTCTGCGCTAAGCTCTCATGCAATAGTGGGGACGTACCATGCCGATCGATCTGAGCCAGGTGGACTGGCTTTATGTTGCCTTGCTGGCAATTTTTGTTTTTGTCACGGCCTATGTCGGCGGATTTCTCGCGTTCGGACGCCGCTGGACGGCCGCCCTGGCGTCAACCGTGCTGTTCGTGGCCCTGTTCGTGTTCTGGACTTATTACCCGCATCGCGTGCCAGGACCGCGGGCGATCAGTTTGCCGGGTGCGACGACCACCACGGCCGTGCCGGCGCCGGCTGCACCCGCTGCTCCGGCAGCGCCGCAAAAGCCGCGCAACCCGGTCACCGATATCACCCCGCGCAACCCCGTCACCGACGTCACGCCCCCGGCGGCACCGGCTGCGCCTGCAAGTCCGCCGGCCGAGCCGGCTCCCCCGCCGGCAGCCCCGGCCCCGGCGCGTTAGGCTTGCAAGCGACCGTCCGAATGATGTTTTCTCGGGATGTTAAGAGCACAGCCGGAGAAGAGGGCAGAAGAGCTGCATGAAGAAAGTCTATCCCGATCCAAAAACCGCGCTGGCGGGCCTGCTCAAGGACGGCATGCTGATCTGTGCCGGCGGCTTCGGCCTCTGCGGTATCCCTGAGGAACTGATCAAGGCGATCCGCGACTCCGGCGTGAAGAACCTCACCATCGTATCGAACAATGCGGGTGTCGACGGCGCCGGTCTCGGCCTGCTGCTGGAGACGCGGCAGGTCAAGAAAATGATCTCGTCCTATGTCGGTGAGAATAAATTATTTGCGCAGCAATATCTCGCCGGCGAGCTTGAGATCGAATTCAATCCGCAAGGCACGCTTGCCGAGCGCATCCGCGCAGGGGGCGCCGGCATTCCGGCCTTTTTTACGCGCACCGGCGCAGGCACCGACATTGCCAAAGGCAAGGAAGAGCGCGAGTTCGATGGCAGCCGCTACATCATGGAGCGCGGTATCGTCGCCGATCTGTCGATCGTGCATGCCTGGATGGCCGACACCGAAGGGAATCTTGTCTATCGGAAGACGGCACGAAACTTCAATCCAATGATGGCGACGGCTGGAAAGGTTACCGTCGCCGAGGTTGAGAATCTGGTGCAGCCGGGCGATCTCAATGCCGATCACATCATCACGCCGGGCGTTTATGTCAAACGCATCGTCCACGTGCCCAATGCGGTCAAGCACATCGAGCAGCGGACTGTGCGCAAGCGTGAGGCCGCACCGGCCGGAACCGGAGAGGAAGTGTAATGCCCTGGACCCGCGATCAGATGGCCGAACGCGCGGCCAAGGAATTGCGCGATGGTTTCTACGTCAATCTCGGCATCGGCATTCCGACGCTCGTGTCGAATTACATTCCCGGGGGAATGACGGTTCAATTGCAGAGCGAAAACGGCATGCTCGGCTTTGGGCCATTCCCTCTCGAGGGAGAGGAAGATCCCGATCTGATCAATGCCGGCAAGCAGACGGTGACTGAACTCCCGACCACGAGCTTTTTTTCTTCGGCGGATTCATTTGCGATGATTCGCGGCGGACATATCGACCTTTCCATTCTCGGCGCAATGCAGGTTGCCGAGAATGGTGACCTCGCCAACTGGATGATTCCCGGAAAGATGGTGAAGGGAATGGGTGGCGCGATGGATCTGGTCGCCGGCGTGAAAAAGGTTGTCGTGGTGATGGAACACACCGCGAAGGACGAACCGAAGCTTCTTCACAGATGCAAATTGCCACTCACCGGTGCCGGAGTAGTGGATATGGTCATCACCGACCTCGGCGTCTTTACCATCGACAAAAAGGGCGGTGGCATGACACTCGCCGAGCTTGCGCCCGGCGTTTCGGTCGACGAGATCACGAAGAGGACCGAGGCAAGCTTCAAAATCGATCAGAAGCTGAAGCATTGAGTATTCCAGCACTTATCCCGGCTGCTTGCTCATAGACTGCTTGCTGGCAGGCTGCGTGCTGATCGGTGGTTTTGTCCGCAGCGTCTTTGCCATAAAAGCCCGCATCAAGGCGGCGATGTCATCGACCGCTTCGTCGATGGCAAAGTGGCCGGCTTCGAGGACATGAACCTCGGTGCCGGGAACGTCGCGCTTGTAAGCGTCAACCTCAGGCAAAGCGAAAGCCGGGTCATATTTGCCCCAAATCACGAGCATGGGAGGCTTGTGCGTGCGCAAGTAGTCTTGCCAGGCCGGATACGCAACGAGATTGCTTTGGTAGTCATAAAACAGCGCACCTTGGATCTCGGCTATTCCAGGCTTGCTCAGGTACGCAAATTCGTCGTCCCAGAGGTCGGGATTGTACCGCTCCGCACGAGGTGAATTTCCAATGTGCCTCGCCTTGGCTCCTTGAAGAGCGGTCAGACGCTGCCGGAACTGATCTTCGTATTTGGCACGATCGGCCCAAAAGGCTCGCGGCCCCGCCCAGCGCCTTTCCTCGAGCCCATCGCTATGCGCGACCGCATTTTGGACGACGATGGCCGTTACGCGCTCGGGATGGGCAACCGCCAGCCGAAATCCAATCGGTCCACCGTAGTCGTTAACATACAGCGCGTATGTGTTCAGGTTGAGCGTCTGAGTGAATTTATCGATGACGTTTGCAATATTCTCGAATGTGTAGCTGAACTTGTCGGGAGATGGTGCATCCGAGTGGCCGAAACCGGGATAGTCCGGAGCGATCAAATGGTATCGGTCTGCGAGCAGCGGAATGAGCGTATCGAACATGCGCGAAGAAGACGGAAGACCGTGGAGCAATAGGATGGTAGGTGCCGACGCCGGTCCGGCCTCGCGGTAAAAAATCTTCAACCCATCAATGTCCAGATACTTATAGGTCGTGGTCGCGTGAGTTACCGGAACGTTGGCCGGTCGGGCTGTTGCGTTGAACCCGGCCATCATCACAAACGCGATCGAGACTCTCGCAGTGCTCCGTACCAGCCATGCAATCATCTTTCTCATCGTCCTATTCGAAAGGTTGTTTCGCTGTTGGCTTTTCTCAAACGTAAGCGGTGGCGGCGTATACTGGCCGGGTCAAACAAAAACAACGGGGGTCACGACCGTTCTGACGAAGTTGTGATTGAGACGCGATATTCGGGTGGCTGACTGAAATACCGGCTCGTGCCTCGTATGGCCGCAAAGTCTGATTTTTGCGGCGCACCGCCCTGCATCACCACGAAGTCCGACGCAGGGTGAAGCACTAGGCCGCAGCCGCGGACTGGAACTAAAGCCTTGTTTCGGCTTTTGTGGCTCAATGGATCGGAGCGACAGATTCAATCGCGAGTTAGACGAGCTTGCGAACCACTTGCCGAACTGGGCACGCGGCGTGCTTCGGCGTGCGCGGAGCCCAGACGCGGTTTTTTTGCGCACGCTGGTTGCGCTGCTGCTGATCATCGGAGGAATTGCCGGCATCGTTTTGCCGGTCCTCGGCTTCTGGATGGTGCCGCTGGGCCTGGCCTTGCTGGCGGTCGACGTACCGTTCCTTCGCGGGCCGCTGGGGCGGCTTCTGGCTTGCATCAACCGTAAGCTTGCCTCGCAGGCGAGCTGAGCGTCTGCGCAGACCATTTGATTTTCCGTAAAGAGCCGGTACAGGATCGGGCCCACAAGGACGAGGGGGAAACATGCTGTCCGACGCCGACCGCAAAAAGGCCGCCGACATTCTGGTGGCCGCGCAAAAAGAGCGCAAACAGGCGACCCAGCTGCACATTACCTTTCCGGATATTACGATCGAGGATTCCTATGCGATCTCCACGGAGGTCGCGAACCGCAAGATCAAGGCCGGCGCCAGGTTGATCGGCCATAAAGTCGGGCTCACCTCGAAGGCGATGCAACGTTCGTCAATGATCGATGAGCCGGATTACGGCTATATCCTCGACGATCAACTGATCGCCGATGGCGCCAAGGTCAAGCACGCCGACTACTGCAAGCCACGGGTCGAAGTCGAACTCGCCTTCATCATGGGCAAGAGACTGCAGGGGCCGGGCGTGGGTTTAACCGATGTGCTCCGCGCGACCGAATACGTCATCCCGGCGATCGAGATCGTGGACGCACGCATCCAGGATCAGCGCAAGATCGTCGATACCGTCGCAGACAACGGCGCCGCGGCGGGCATTGCGATGGGCGGCCGGCCGGTCGGTCCGATGGACGTTGACCTGCGCTGGGTAGGCGGGATCATGTACCGCAACTCTGAAATTGAGGAGACAGGACTGGCTGCCGGCGTGCTTGGTCATCCGGCGCTCGGCGTCGCCTGGCTTGCGAACAAGATCGGTCCGCATGGACACGCCCTGGAGCCAGGACATATTGTGCTCGCCGGTTCTTTCACCCGCGTCGTGTTCGCTCAAAAGGGCGACACGCTGCACGCCGATTTCGGATCTCTCGGCGGCATTGCCATTCAATTTATATGAGCAACAGCATGGTCGAATTCCAAACCAACGCCTTCAAGCGCGCACTCAGCCAGGGCAAGCTGCAGATTGGCTTGTGGTCGAGCCTTTGCAGCAACATCGCCGCCGAAGTGATTTCCGATAGTGGCTTCGACTGGATCCTGCTCGACACGGAGCACTCGCCAAACGAGATTCCCGATCTGGTGACCCAATTGCAGGCCATACAGCGCGGTTCTGCAACGCCAATTATCCGCCCGGCCTGGAACGATGCGGTGCTGGCAAAGCGCGCACTCGACATCGGCTCGCAAACGCTCCTTTTCCCCTATGTGCAGAACGTGGAAGAGGCAAAGCGCGCAGTCGCCTCGACGCGATATCCGCCACAAGGGATTCGCGGCGTCTCCGTTGCCGCTCGTGCCAGTCGTTACGGGCGCGTGCCGGGCTATTTGACCAAGGCGAACGATGAGATTTGCGTTCTGGTGCAGGTCGAAACGCGCAGCGCGCTCGATCAGCTCGAAGCGATTGCCAGGGTCGAAGGGGTCGACGGCGTATTCATTGGACCATCCGACCTCGCAGCTTCGCTCGGACATCTCGGCAATCCACAGCACGCCGACGTGCAAAAGGCCATGCAAGATGCGGCCAGACGGCTCAAAGCCATCGGCAAGCCAGCCGGCATTCTGACCGGCAACGAAGAGGAGGCGCGCCGCTATATCGACTGGGGCTATCAGTTCGTCGCGGTCGGTGCCGACGTCGGCCTGCTCGCCCGCAATGCGGACGCACTTGCCAAGAAATTCAAGAGCGGATGATACGGGACAGTTCGGGCAGATCCAATATAATCAAGTACTTAGCGGACGACGCGAACCTTTAGTAGGCCTTGCCGCGCGTCGCTAAAACCTGTCAGAAATGCGCGACGAGGGGCCGCCGCGCATGAGTGAAGAGTTGATCCTCGCCACCGAGGATCTCACCAAGGAATTTGCCGGCTTTGTCGCCGTCAACGGCGTAAGCCTGCGCGTGAAGCGCGGGACCATCCACGCCTTGATAGGACCAAACGGCGCCGGCAAGACCACCTGCTTCAACTTGCTCACCAAACTCCTGAGCCCGACGCGCGGGCGTATTCTGTTCAAAGGCCAGGACATCACCGCGATGCAGCCGGCGGATGTCGCGAGGCTTGGACTGGTGCGCTCGTTCCAGATCTCCGCAGTGTTTCCGCATATGACCGTGCTGGAAAATGTGCGTATCGCTTTGCAGCGGCGACGAGGCGGCTCATTCGATTTTTGGCGGTCGACGTCCGTGCTCAACGATCTGAACGAACGGGCCATGGAGTTGATCGCCGACGTCGGATTGTCCTCGGTGGCAGACTGGACGGCTGTCGAACTCCCTTACGGTCGCAAGCGCGCCCTGGAAATCGCCACCACTCTGGCGCTCGATCCGGAAATGTTGCTGCTCGACGAGCCGACCGCAGGCATGGGTCACGAGGACATTGACCGCGTCGCGCAATTGATCAAGCGCGTGGCGGCCAACCGTACCGTGCTGATGGTGGAGCATAATCTTTCGGTTGTCGCCGATCTCTCCGACCACATTACCGTGCTCACGCGCGGGCGCGTGCTGGCGGAAGGCGATTATGACACGGTGTCCGGCAATTCCGAGGTTCGCGAGGCCTACATGGGAGTGGGCCATGCTTGACGTGAGAAAACCGCTGCTCGTGATCAAGGACCTCCAGGCCTGGTATGGCGAGTCGCATATCCTGCACGGTGTGGCTTTCGATGTGAACGAGGGTGAGGTCGTGACGCTGCTCGGGCGCAATGGCGCGGGCAAGACGACGACGCTGAAGTCGATCATGGGTATCGTGGGTCACCGCACCGGATCGGTGCGTTTTCAGGGCGAAGAACTGATCGGCCGCAACTCGGATCAGATTGCGCGTGCCGGCGTCGCCTTCTGCCCCGAGGAGCGCGGTGTCTTTTCCAGTCTCAATGTCGAGGAAAACCTACTGCTGCCTCCGGTGGTTAAGCCTGGTGGGCTCTCGCTCGATCGCGTCTTCGAGCTGTTTCCCAATCTCAAGGAACGTCTCGGTTCCAGCCAGGGCACCAAACTCTCGGGCGGTGAACAGCAAATGCTGGCGATCGGCCGCATCCTTCGCACGGGCGCACGGCTGCTGCTGCTCGACGAGCCAACCGAAGGACTTGCCCCCGTCATTATTCAGCAGATCGGCAAGACCATCCGGACGCTCAAAGAGCAGGGCTTTACCATTCTGCTGGTGGAACAGAATTTCCGGTTCGCCTCGACCGTCGCGGATCGCTATTACGTCATGGAACATGGGCGTATTATCGATAAATTCGCCAATTCCGAACTCGACGCCAATGTCGACAAACTGCACGACTATCTCGGTGTCTGACAAAGCCGTTAGGGCGGGAAAACAGGGAGGAATACGTCAATGAAACGGATGATGAGTTTGGCGGCCCTTGGCGTCGTGTTGGCCTGCGGCACCGCCGCTGCACAGCAGGTGAACGTCAAGATCGGCGTGCTCACCGATATGTCGAGCCTTTATGCGGATGCGACCGGCATCGGATCCGTGATTGCCGCCAGGATGGCGGCAGCGGATTTCATGAAAGATCATCCGAATGTGAAAGTTGAGGTGGTCAGCGGCGACCATCAGAACAAGCCGGATATCGGCTCGCAGATTGCCAATCAGTGGTTCGACGTCGATCATGTCGACATGATCGCCGACGTGCCGAACTCGGGCGTGGCGCTCGCAATCAGCCAGATTTCCAGTCAGAAGAACAAGGTCTTTGTCGCCTCCGGTCCTGCAAGTTCGGATCTCACTGGACCAAAATGCAATGCCAACATGGTGCATTGGACCTACGACACCTGGATGCTGGCGAATGGCACGGGCAAGGCTGTGGTGAAGACGGGCGGTGATACCTGGTTCTTCCTCACCTCCGACTATGCTTTCGGTCATGCGCTGGAGCGCGATACCGAGGCGGTCGTGCTCAAGAACGGCGGCAAGGTGCTGGGCAAGGTTCGTCATCCGATCAACACCAACGACTTCTCGTCGTTCTTGCTGCAGGCGCAGGCTTCCAAAGCCAAGATCATTGGTCTCGCCAATGCCGGCGGCGACACCATCAACTCGATCAAGCAAGGCGCCGAATTCGGAATCGTAAAAGGCGGACAGAAATTCGCCGGGCTTTTGGTGTTCGCGACCGACGTTGCCGCGCTCGGCCTCCCGACTGCGCAGGGCCTCGTTTTGACCGAAACTTTCTACTGGGATCTCAACGACGCGACGCGCGCCTGGACAAAGCGCTGGCATGCGGAGCGCAACGCGGCTGGCAAATATCCGGCCATGAACCAGGCCGGCGTTTATGCCGGTACGCTGCACTATCTCAAGGCGGTGGCTGCGCTGAAAAGTGCAGCCGATGGCAAGGCGGTTGTTGCCAAGATGAAGGAAATGCCCACCGACGATCCGCTGTTCGGTAAGGGCACAATCCGTGCAGACGGACGCAAGCTGCATCCGGCCTATCTGTTCGAAGTGAAGAAGCCGGAAGAATCGAAATATCCCGGTGATTTCTACAAGCTGCGTGCGACAATTCCCGCGGGCGAAGCCTTCCGCCCGCTCAACGAGGGTAACTGTCCTCTGGTGAGCGGTTGAGCTTTCTCTGATCTAATCGATCCAAAACAACAAGGAGGATGCGTATATGAGAAAAACCCTGGGACTGGCGGCTCTGGCCGCGGTTCTCGCCTGCGGAGGGGCCAACGCCCAGCAGGTGGACGTGAAGATCGGCGTGCTGAGCGACATGTCGAGTCTCTACGCTGATATCGGCGGACCGGGCTCGGTCGCGGCCGCCAAACTGGCAATCGCCGATTTCACGAAAGACCATCCCAACGTGAAAGTTGAGATGATCAGCGGTGATCATCAGAACAAGCCAGACATCGGTTCGCAGATCGCCAATCAGTGGTACGATGTCGATAAAGTCGACATGATCATCGACGTGCCGAACTCCGGCGTGGCCCTGGCGGTCAGCAATGTCACCAACAACAAGAACAAGGTATTCATCGTGTCCGGCGCGGCTGCGTCCGATCTTACCGGCGCGAAATGCAACGCCAACACCGTGCACTGGACCTACGATACCTGGATGCTGGCAAACGGCACAGGCACCGCGATGGTGAAGACGGGCGGCGATAGCTGGTTCTTCCTCACCTCCGACTATGCGTTCGGCCACGCGCTCGAACGCGACACAGCGGCCGCAGTCGAGAAGGCGGGCGGTAAAGTTCTCGGCAAGGTCCGCCACCCGCTGAACACGAACGACTTCTCGTCGTTCCTGCTGCAGGCGCAATCGTCGAAGGCCAAAGTGGTCGGTCTTGCCAATGCCGGCGGCGACACGATCAACTCGATCAAACAGGCGGCCGAGTTCGGCATTGTCAAGGGTGGCCAGAAGCTTGCCGGCCTGCTCGTGTTCGCGAGCGATGTGAACGCGCTCGGTCTCAACACGGCGCAGGGTCTGACGCTGACCGAGACCTGGTACTGGGACGCGAATGATACCAACCGTGCATGGACCAAGCGCTGGCATGAAGCGGGCGCCGGATCCACCAAATATCCGACGATGATTCATGCGGGTGTCTATGCCGGCATCCTGCATTACCTGAAGGCGCGCCTCGAAATGGGTGGCAATCCTGAAGGCAAGGCGGTGGTCGCCAAGATGAAGGCGATGCCGACTGACGATCCGCTGTTCGGCAAAGGCACGATCGATGCGACCGGTCGCAAGCGGCATGACGCGTTCCTCTTCGAGGTCAAGTCGCCCGCCGAATCGAAGCATCCCGGTGACTTCTACAATCTGAAGGCCACCATTCCGGCCAAGGATGCCTTCCGCGATCCGAAGGACAGCGGTTGCCCGCTGGTCAACAGCTGATCGGACAATAGTGAAGGGCGGGCTCCGGCCCGCCCTTTTCGGCTAATGGGATGCGTGCATGTTCGAGATCTTCGGCATTCCTTCGCAGGCGCTGTTCGGACAGCTGTTGATCGGCCTGATCAACGGCTCGTTTTACGCGCTGCTCAGCCTGGGGCTGGCCGTCATCTTCGGCATGCTCAACATCATCAATTTCAGCCACGGCGCCCAGTACATGATGGGCGCGTTCGCCGCCTACCTCATCCTGCAATATTCCGGCCTCGGCTACTGGCCGGCGCTGATCATCGCGCCCATTCTGGTCGGAATCACAGGTGTCATTATCGAGCGGCTGTTCCTGCAATGGCTCTACAAGCTCGACCACCTCTACGGCCTGCTGCTCACATTCGGCCTGGCGCTCATCTTCGAAGGCGTCGCGCGCAACTATTTCGGCTCCGCGGGTCTGCCCTATACCGTGCCGGAATCGCTTCAGGGCGGCCGGAATCTTGGTTTCATGTTCCTGCCCAACTATCGCGCCTGGGTCATTGTTGCATCACTTACTGTCTGCATCGCGACCTGGTTTGTCATCGAGCGCACGCGGCTCGGCGCATACCTGCGCGCCGCCACGGAAAACCCGACCCTGGTGCGCGCCTTCGGCATCAATGTGCCGCGCATGATCACGCTCACCTACGGCTTCGGCGTTGCGCTTGCGGCCTTTGCCGGTGTGATGGCGGCGCCGATATATAACGTGTCGCCGCAGATGGGCTCCGAGCTGATCATCGTGGTTTTCGCGGTGGTGGTGATCGGCGGCATGGGTTCGATCCTTGGGGCCATTGTCACTGGCTTCGGACTTGGCGTGATCGAGGGATTGACCAAAGTGTTCTTCCCCGAGGCGTCGAACACGGTGGTCTTCGTCATCATGGCCATCGTGCTGCTGGTGCGGCCGGCGGGCCTGTTCGGACGGAGAGGGTGATGGAGCGCGTGGTCGATCCGCTCGCCAGGAAACCGTCAGCGTTACGCGCGCACGGCCTGACCATTGGCTTTGCCGTCATGGTCATCGCTCTTGTGGTTGCACCGTTTGTCACCTATCCGCTGTTCGTGATGCAGGCGATGTGTTTTGCGCTGTTTGCCTGCGCCTTCAACCTGCTGATCGGCTATGTCGGGCTTTTGTCGTTTGGTCATGCGCTTTATTTCGGCTGGGCAAGTTATCTGTCAGCCTACTCCGCCAAAGTCTGGGGCTTCCCGCCGGAATTGGCGATCCTGACCGGTACGGCGACTGGAGCCGTCTGCGGTCTCATCGCCGGTTCGCTCGCCATCCGCCGGCAGGGCATTTATTTCGCCATGATCACGCTGGCGCTGGCGCAGATGATGTATTTCTTCGCAGTGCAGGCGAAATTTACCGGTGGAGAGGACGGCATCCAGGCTGTGCCGCGCGGTCATCTGTTCGGCCTTATCGATCTCAGGAATGAGATGGCGATGTACGCTCTGGTACTCGTGATATTTCTCGCCGGCTTTATGTTTATTTACCGCATTATCCATTCGCCGTTCGGCGAGGTGCTCAAGGCAATCCGCGAGAATGAAATGCGCGCGATTTCACTCGGCTACAAAACCGATCGATACAAGCTGGTCGCGTTTATCCTTTCGGCGACGCTTGCGGGCGCGGCCGGTGCTACCAAGGCGATCGTTCTGCAATTGGCGTCTCTCACCGACGTGAATTGGCCGATGTCGGGCGAGGTCGTGCTGATGACGCTCGTCGGTGGCCTCGGTACTATCTTCGGGCCGGTGGCCGGTGCCTTCGTCATCCTGGTGATGCAGTTCAAGCTCGCGCCTATCGGCGAGTGGGTGCTGGTCATACAGGGCGCAATTTTTGTGGCCTGCGTGCTGCTGTTCCGCCGCGGCATCGTCGGCGAACTCGCCCACCTACTTCGTATCCGCCTTTAAGCGCGGCCGATGAAATCACCATCGCAGAGACTTGATTGCATGACGGCGGCGACAGCAATTGCGGTCGTCGCGCTTGGGCAGACCGCGATCGCGCAGAATCTCAAGCATGGCGAAGAATTGCTTGTGAAAAATTGTGCATCGTGTCATGCGGTCGGCCGCAATGGCGAAAGTTCGAACAAGCTTGCGCCGCCATTTCGTACCCTCGGGCAGCGCTATCCGGTCGAATCCCTGGAGGAGTCGCTGGGGGAGGGCATCATGTCGGGTCATCCGGACATGCCGGAATTCAAGTTTGACGCCAAGGACGTCGGTGCCATCATTGTCTATCTGAAGTCCATCCAGCAGCGCTGAGCGCAGCGCTTCCAGCCAGAGTCGAATCAATCCCATGCCCAGTACCTTGTTCACGCCTTTTCGTGTGGCGGGCCTCGAACTTGCCAACCGCATCGTCGTCTCGCCGATGTGCCAATATTCGGCCGACGATGGCTGCGCCAATGACTGGCATCTCATGCACCTCGGCATGCTGGCGCATTCCGGCGCTGCCCTTGTCGTCGTGGAGGCCACCCACGTTGAAAGACATGGCCGCATCACCCATGGTTGCCTCGGGCTGTATTCAGACGACAACGAATCCGCGCTGGCGCGCGTGGTTGCGCAAGCAAAGCGCATGGGCAGCGCGAAGTTCGGAATCCAGATCGCTCATTCCGGCCGCAAGGGCTCAGCCCAGCGCCCCTGGGAAGGCGCGGCCGCGCTGAAACCCGAGGCTGACCCGTGGCCGACGATTGCCGCCTCGCCAATCCCCTTCGGCGAAGGCTGGCAGACGCCGCGCGAAGTCACCGAAGCTGACATGGAGCGGGTCCGCGCGGCCTTCGTCTCGTCCGTGCAGCGCGCGTTGCGTATCGGTTTTGACGAAATCGAGCTGCATATGGCGCACGGCTACCTTGCACACGGCTTCATGTCGCCGATTTCAAACAGGCGCACGGACCAATACGGCGGTTCGTTGGAGAACCGCTTGCGGTTTCCGCTTTCGATCGCGCGCGCGGTGCGCGCGACGGTACCGAAAGCGATTCCGCTCGGCGCGCGCATCACGGGAAGTGACTGGCGCGACGGCGGACTGACGCCGGATGACGCTGTGGCAATCGCCCGGGCATTGAAGGGCGAAGGGATCGACTTCATCTGCATCTCGTCCGGCGGCGTCGCTGCCGACATCCGCAATCCCACCGAGCCAGGCTACAACGTGCCAATCGCCGCGCGCGTAAAAAAAGAGGCCGGAATTGCCACGCGGACTGTCGGGTTGATCGTGAAGCCCGAGCATGCCGAGGAAATCGTGGCCAAGGGCCAGACCGACATGGTGTCGATGGCGCGTTGCTTCCTCGACGACCCGCATTGGGGCTGGCATGCGGCTAAAACGCTGGGTGCAGAAGTCGCGCGGCCGCCGCAATATCAGCGCGCCGGGCCGAAGCTGTGGGCGCCGGCCGCGGCGAAAGCATGAAGCGATTGTCCTAGATGACGGCGCCGCTTGCCGGATCGATCAGGTGCATGTGATCGATGTTGGCATGCAGCCGCATTGCAGCTCCGGCATCGCCGGCGCTCTTGGGCTCCACCCGGCCACAGATTTCGGTGCCATTCATCGTGAAGTACACCATGGTTTCCATGCCCATGGGCTCGACCACATCGAGCGTCGCCGTGAAATCACAGCCGTCGTCGCGTCCATTGTGGCGCGGCTCGGTAACGTGCTCGGGGCGCAATCCAAGAACGAGCTCCTTTGCGGCGACCGGCCGGTAGCGGCCTTCATTTGCCGCCGGCACGGGAAAGGCGATGGCATCCGAAATGCGCACGCGCAGGCCCGCGCCGCTTTGTTCGAGCCGGCACGGAATGAAATTCATCGCCGGTGACCCGATAAATCCCGCGACGAAGCGCGTGCGTGGGTGATGATAAAGTTCGTGCGGAGTACCGATCTGCTCGATGAGGCCCTTGTTCATGACCACGACTCGGTCGGCGAGTGTCATCGCTTCGACCTGGTCGTGCGTCACGTAAACGGTCGTTGTTTTCACCTTTTGATGAACACGCTTGATCTCGGTGCGCATCTGCACGCGCAGCTTGGCATCGAGATTTGACAGCGGTTCGTCGAACAAGAAGACTTTCGGATTGCGCACAATAGCGCGGCCCATGGCGACACGCTGGCGTTGCCCACCCGACAGCGCTTTTGGCCGCCGGTCGAGCAGTTCAGTGATATCGAGAATACGGGCGGCGTGCTCGACGCGCTGGCGGATTTCCGCCTTTGAGAACTTGCGGAGCTTCAGACCGAACGACATGTTCTCGTAGGCCGTCATGTGCGGATAAAGCGCATAGTTCTGGAACACCATCGCGATGTCGCGGTCCTTCGGCGGGAGATCGTTGACCACTTCGCCGCCGATCGAGATGTTGCCTGAGGTGACTTCTTCCAGGCCGGCGATCATCCGCAATGTTGTGCTTTTGCCGCAACCGGAAGGGCCGACGAGCACCACGAATTCATTGTCGGGGATGTCGAGATCAATCGCGCGTACGGCTTCGACATCTCCGAACTTCTTGACGACCTGATGCAGGGCAACTTCGGCCATGATACTCAGCCTTTGGTGGCGCCGGCAGTCAGCCCGGCGATGTAGTAGTCCATGAGAAAGGCGTAAATAACGAGTGGCGGCGCGGCGGCGACAAGCGCGCCGGCCATCAGCATGCCCCACTTGTAGACGTCGGCGCGGATGAGGCTCGTCACCGTGCCAACGGTGAGCACCTGCTGATCCGCCGAATAGAGAAAGGCCATCGGATAAACGAAGGCCGCCCACGACACCGTGAAGGCGAAAATCGTCGCGGCGATGATGCCGGGCAGGGCGACCGGAATGAAGATCTTCAGCAGCATCTGCATGTGTCCCGCACCGTCGATGAGCGCAGCCTCATCGAGCTCCTTCGGGATCGACTGGAAATAACCGATCATGATCCAGGTGCAGAACGGCACCGTCAGCGTCGGATAGACCAGCACCATGCCCCAGTAGGAATTGAGCAAGCCGAACGCCTTCACGATCTGGAACAGGGGGATGAACAGCAGTGTGTCGGGAACGAGATAGGTGAGGAATATCCCCGTCGCCAGAATGCTCGACCCCCAGAATCTCATGCGGCCGAGAGAGAAGGCGGCGAGCACGCTCACCACCATCGTGATCACGACGACGCACGTGGTCACGATCGCAGTGTTCTTGAAGAAGATCAGGAAGTCGGTCTGCGTGAACAGGATCTTGAACTGATCAAGCGTGAAACCGTTGGCAACAATCCAGGGATTGGTCGCCATGTGGGCGACCTCCGCGTCGCTCTTGAGTGCCGTGACCACCATGTAGTAGGGCGGAATGAGGAAGAAAATCGCGAATATCACGAGGAACACATACGAGGTTATCAGCGCCCAGCGGCGATCGCGCTTGAGGCTCGCGATCTTGCGTGTCGGTTGAGACGCCGGAATGGCCATCGTCGTCGAGGTCATCCGATTTCCCTCCCGCGCTTGCGCACGCCGCGCAGTATGAACACCGCCGCAATTGCCAGGATCGGGAACATGAACAGCGACGTGGCCGCGCCAAGCGGCAGATCGCCGGAACGAATGCCGAGCAGGAAGGCGTAGGTTGCGAACACGTGCGTCATATTACGCGGTCCGCCCGCGGTCATGATCTGCACGATGTCGAAATTGGCGAAAGTGACGATCAGCGAAAACAGCACCGTAATGGCGATGATGTTGCGCATCATAGGCAGGGTGATGTGGATGAATTTCTGCCAGGCATTGGCGCCGTCGATCGCCGCCGCTTCATAAAGCTGCTCCGGCACCGATTTGAGTGCGGCGAGGTACATGATCAGGAAGAATGGCGCGCCGTACCACACATTCACCAGGATCACGGAAAAGCGTGCCCAGTACGGGTCGCTCAGCCATGGGATTTCGCCGAAACCGAGGCCGTTCAGGATCCAGTTGAACGCGGAATGCGTCGGATCGAACAGCCACCACCAGCCCAGCGACGACAATGCCAGCGGGATGACCCACGGAACGAGCAGCATGCCGCGCCATTTGCGCTGACCCTTGCTCGGAAGATTGTTGATGAGGTGGGCAGTGATCAGGCCAATGAGCGCTTTGAAGAAGACGGCGGATAACGCGAAGATCGCCGATTGCTGCATCACCATCCAGAAGACGTCGCGCGATAGCAGATAGCTGAAATTGCCGAGGCCAATGAAGCGTGTCTGCGACTTGTTCAGCATCGACAGGTAGACGGAATAGAAAGCAGGGTAGACAACGAGGCAGGTGATGATCGCGATCAGGGGTAAACAAAACAGGAAGGCGATGGTCGAGCGTCGGCGGAGAAATTTGCCAAACCCGCTCCGCGAGGTGCGCGCAGCGCCAACGCGTTGCAGGCCGGGAACCCAGGTCTGGACTGTGTCTGCCATGCGGCTGTTCTCGACCTGATAACGGTCGCCTCTCGCCGTGGTTCAGCATTTTGCATGCCGGCCAGAACGGCCGGCATGCAAATAGTCTCAACGCCTATCGGAACTCAGGCGCGCAGCGTTCCCTCGAGCTCTTTTTCCGCCCACTTGATGACGTCGTCGAGCTTCTCATTGCCCTGCGTGAACTTCGCCACCATCACGGTGTTGATCGCCTGGTTGTACATCTGGGCACCGACTTCGGAACGCGCAGGCGCGCCGAACATCGATGTCTGCTCGTCACCGCGTGGCGGGTAGCTGTACACAACGCCCCGCGGCGGCTCGACGGTCTTCCAGGTGTCGAGGTCATACATGCTTTTGAATGACGGCAGGTCGTAACCGATCGAAGCGGCGACCAGTTGGGCCATTGATTCCTTTTGCGACATGTGCAGAAGGAGATCCTTGCCTGCCGACTTGTTCTTCGAGAAGCTCCACAGACCGTAGAACTGCGGAAGCTGCCCAACGAAGCGGCCCTTCGGGCCTCGTGGCATGGAGTGAAGCCAGATGTTTTCCGCAACCTTCGGATTATCGCGCTTGGCGACGGCCCAGGAGCTCGGCGGGTTCATGATGCCCGAGCCCTTCCCGGAAATAATCCAGCGGTTGTTGCCGGCGTCATCCCACGCGTAGACCTCGGGTGGGTTCACCGCCATCAGCTTCTTCAGGTACTCCATCGCTGTGCGGGTTTCGTCCGAGTTGACCTTGATGTTGTCCTTCTCGTCGATCATGACCGCGCCGAAGGACTTGAACAACGCGCCGACCCAATCGACCGCGTCGCTGGTCTGTCCCATCGGCAGTCCGACGGGGTAGCCCGCCTTATGCAGTTTCTGCGCGGTTTCGAGATAGAGATCCCAGGTCCACTGATCCGTCTTGGCCTTGTCGTACTTCGACTCATCGGCGGGGAACATGTCGACCAGATCGATGCCGCAGTGTTCCTTGTAAAGATCGAAGCGTGACTGGCACGGCTTGACCTGGCTGCCGACCGCGGTCGGGACGCCACGCCATGTGCCTTTGATCTTGGCGAGATATTCGGCGACCGGGCTTATCGGGCCATATTGCTTGATGAGTTGCGCGACCACGTCGTCAAGCGGTTCGAGCAGGCGCGCATGAATCTGAATGTTCCAGTCGCGGTGGGACATAATGTCGTGGCCCGTGCCGGCTTGCGCTTCGGCTGCGGCCGTCAACTTGTCCTTTTCGCCTTGCGACGTGATGTAGTCGATGTGGACGTCGACCTTGTTCTTGTCGCCCCATTCCTTGCAGATCTTATCGAGCGCCTTGTTGGCGCCGGGCACCCAGTGGTCCCAGCAGCCAAGTGAGAGCGTCCCGGCGGCATGGACGCCGCTGACATAGGGTGCCGTAATGACGGCCGCCGAGCCGAGGGCAGCGGTCTTGAGAACGGCACGACGTGATAGACGTGAACTTCCCATGGTATCCTCCCGGATGGTGATTTCTTCTTTTTTCTCTTTATGAAACGATACTCTCGCCTCGCGCAGGCGCCTAGCCACTAAAGTATCGGTCGGCGGAAAAATCTCATTACTTTCGCAGCGCAACACCACGGGCGAACCGGGAAAGCGCGCGGTGGGCGGGCGGCCGAAATTCGATGCAAAGCGGCGGATACGCCCGTATTGTGCGCCGGCCGAAGCCCCTGCACATGACTCTCACCCTGCAAAAGACACCCCGTAAATTTCGAGTGATTGCAGGATCTGCTGACGGCAATAGCAATTCCTGATGGAAAACTTCGTTTTCCTCGCCGTTTTGTTCGCCGCTGCCTGCCATGCCGGCTGGAATGCGCTGATCAAGGTCGGGCTCGATCCGCTGTCGACCACGACCTTGATCTCGCTTGGGGCCGGCTTGGTCGCCCTGGTGCTTGTACCGCTGGTGGGCGTGCCGGCCTCGGCGGCCTGGCCTTGGCTGATCGCATCAGTCATCGTCCATCTTTGCTACTTTGCATCATTGATCGAAAGTTACCGCACGGGCGATCTCGGGCAGGTCTATCCGATCGCGCGCGGATCGGCGCCGTTGATGACGGCGGCCGCCACCACCGTCTTCGTTGGCGAGAAATTGAGCCTGATCGGGTGGACCGGGATTCTTTCGCTTGTGGCGGGGGTGCTGCTGTTGTCAGCGCGTGGCGGGCGTGAACTTGCTGAAGTGGACCGCCGTGCCATCGGTTTCGCGCTCTTCACCGCGCTCACCATCTGCGCCTATTCAGTGGTGGATGGCATCGGCGCGCGGCTGTCCGCCAATCCGAATGCGTATTCGGTCTGGCTCTTTATCGGCATTGCCTTCGTGATGTTGCCATATGCGATCTACCGCGACGGCCCGGATGTCATTCCGGCGATGCGACGTTTCTGGCGGCGCGGGCTTGCCGGAGGCGCACTGCAGCTTCTTTCCTACGGGATCGCGATCTGGGCGATGACGGCGGCGCCGATCGCCATCGTTGCGACCTTGCGCGAAACCAGCGTGCTGTTTGGAGCCGTCATTGCCGTGGTGGTGCTTAAAGAGCCGTTGCGCGCCGCGCGCATCGTTGCCGCATGTCTCATCGTCTGCGGCCTGATCCTGATCCGCCTGCAGTAACGATTACAGTTTGAGCTCGGGATATTCCCGCTCAAGGCGCGCGAGGTCGCTCTCGGTATCGACGTCCCAGAGCGGTGGCTGCTCGGTCAGGATGAGACGCTGCTCGATGATACGTGCGCGCGTCTCGGCGAGCACGGTCTTTGTGCCCCAGGCGATGCCTGCAAACAGTGGTGGCTGCGCCGAGCGCGTGCCGATCAGGACATAGCCGCCGTCCTCGGCAGGAATGAGGATAACGTCAGTGCCGTTGCGCAGCGCGTTGGCTGCCCCGCGGAGATGCACTTCGGTCAGCGCGGGGCAATCGGTACCGATGACCACGGTCGGGCCACGACCGGCGGCCGTTGCTGCCAGCATTCGCGCACCAATGTCGCCTTCGGGCTGCCGCCTGAGCGTGATGCGTGAGCGCGCGACCAGTTTGAGGAACGAGTCGTGCGCGGGCGCACACCATATTGTCACTGGCCCCACATCGGCGGCGAGGGCGGTGGCCACGGCCCGTTCGGTCAGGCGTTCCTGCAGCACTGCCGCTGCGTGTGCCCCGATCGTCGGAATGAGACGGGTCTTGGCCAGCCCCGGGACAGGGGCTTTCGCAAGGATCGCGATGGAAACGGCACTATTATTCGGCGGAGGCATAGCCGTAGCGTCGTGCAAGGTGGGTGGGGTCCGCACCAAAGAAGTATGCGAGCCGCAATTGCCACATCAACAAAATGGTGCGGAGCATCCCGTGTTTTCGCCAGCGACGCCCGGAGGTGGTGACGCGGGCGCGAATGCAGACGGGACGGCTGATACGTTTAAGGCGAACTGAGAGGGCCACATCCTCCATCAGTGCGATTGACGGAAAACTGCCGGCCGAATCGAACGCTGCACGGGTGACGAACAAGGCCTGATCGCCGGTCGCAATTCCGGTCAAACGCGAGCGCAGGTTCATCATGAATGCGATGAGGCTGAGCAATCCTCGACGGTCAAACCGCACGTCAAAACGTCCCCAGGCGCCCCCCGATTCTGCGAGACCCTCAGATATGAGCGCATCGGCATTATCGGGCAGCCGCGTGTCGGCGTGCAAAAATAACAGAACATCGCCTCGTGCGACCGCACGACCCGCGTTCATCTGCGCGGCGCGCCCGCGCTCTGCGGCAAGCACGCAGTCGGCAAGGCGCCGGGCCAGCGTACGTGTACCGTCCCGGCTCCCGCCGTCCACAACGATCACCTCGGCACCACGGTCGCGATAGGGCGCAAGTGCAGCCAGCGCAGCTTCGATGCCGGCGGCTTCATCCAGCACGGGCATGATGATGGATAATGCTGTGCCGCTCATTCGGCTGCTTCTTTCAATGCGCCGCCACAACTCGAGCCTTGCCCGGCTGTGCACCCATAGCAGTGGCCTGCGACACGGATGGGATTGCCCTCGATCGTACCGTCGAGCAAATCGGCCAGGTGCACGCGGTGGTGCGGGCCGCGCGCCATTGGCAGGTCTAGCATCTGGTTGAAGTCGCAGTCATAGACATAGCCGCGCCAATCCACCGAAATCAGATTGCGGCACATGACGCCGCCGAGATTGGCGTCAAGATGGGCATCCTGCAGAAGCCCAAGATAGCTTTCGAATTCGCCGTTGGTCACGAGTGTTGAGCCGAAACGTTGAATAGGCATGTTGGCGAGGACATAAAGCTTGTTGAACACGATGCCGTATTGTTCACCGAGCACGCGCTTGTAGTCAGCCTCGAGCGTGGCCTGCGCCGGCGGAAGCGACGGACCCTGCGGATTGTAAACAAGATTGAGTATGAGCGATGGATGACGGCCGTAGTCGAGCGCGTTCAGGCGCTTGAGGCCACGGACCGAACCGTCGAAGACACCTTTGCCGCGCTGCCGCTCGACATTGTCTTGCAGATAGCATGGCATCGACGCGACGATCTCGACGCGCTCGCGCGCCAGAAATTCTGCGGTGTCTTCCTGGCCCGGCTGTTCGAGAACGGTGAGATTGCAGCGGTCCATGACTTTGACGCCGAGTTTGCGTGCTTCGTGCACCAGCCGGCGAAAACTCGGATTAAGCTCCGGCGCGCCGCCGGTAATGTCGAGATTTGAAATCCTTTGACGCCGAAGAAATTCCAATACCAGGTCAGCGATGTCGCCCGGCATTTCCTCGGTTCGCGTGGGGCCGGCATTGACGTGGCAATGGAAACACGACTGGTTGCAGCGATAGCCGACATTGACCTGCAATGTTTCCAGCCTGCCGCGGCGGATCGCCGGAAAGGAAATCTGCTCGAGCAGTGGAAGCATATCGCGCATTGATGGCCTCGATCGCGCAACTTGCCATGAAGCGTGCACTGGCGTCATCCCGGCCGGAACGGCAATCAAAGAAATGTGAGAAACCCTGCAGGGTTCATCGTGCCAGCGCGGTTGTTACCGGAGATGCAATGCCGATACGACCGTAGCCTGGCAACTTCAGGCCGGGGTAGCGCAGGTCGAGACCGGCCACCAGGCCCAGGACATTCAGTTCGATGCCTTCGATCCAGCCGACCTTGATGCCGGCATAACCATTGAGATTGATCTCCAGACCGGTGCCGCTATCAGTCCAGCCGGCATAAAAACCATGGCGAAAATCGCGCCCGATGGCATTCGGGGGCAATGCCACGCCAAGCTCCGGTACCGTGCGCAGGATCGCAGCGGTGAAGCTGTTGCTGTTCGGGCCCGGCCAGATCCGGTAATCGCCGGTCTGCGCGTAGTCGTAGGCCTTCACGGTCTTTTCGATGCGCGGGATCAGCGTCTCGGCCTCCGTGCCGGTGATATCCGCGAGCATGACGGGCTTGTTGCCGTACCAGAGGCCGTCAGCCGGCCAGTTATTGAGACGCACGGGCTCGCCCCAGCCGACCACGTCATAGCGTGTCCAGCGCTTTTCATCCGCGCGCTTGAGTACGATCCAGCTGTGCACAGAGAAAACGCCCTTCCAGGCGCCGGCGGTGCCGGTGAAAATAACGACGCGCGCGGGAGCAAAACTGGCCGCTGCCGGCAGCATGCCGGTGCTCGACCAGTTCGCATCGCGCCACGAGCGCGGGTCATTGCCGACCGCGTAAACGGCAGCACGGGCGAGGATAGGTGCGAGGAACAGGAGAAAGAAAACAAGCATGAGAGTCTTGCGGCGTCCGGGTGGTTGGGGGAACGGCATGGCCCGTCAACTATAGGCGCTTTCCGGCCTAAAAGTGGCGACTAACGCCCCTGTGAACGTAGACGCTAACGCCGTGCTGCCATCGCAACGGCAACAAGAAAGCGGCTGCCGGCACGCGAAAGATCATCAAAAGTCAGGCGCCGCCGCTGACCCGGGCGCCGGGCAAATCGTGCAACGGGCGGCACGTGGACGAAACTTGCAATCCGTGGACCGTCGCGCACCGCTGCTTCGGCCGCGCGCCAGCAGAGATAGTTGCATAGATAGCGTCCCGCATCACGGGAGATGACGAGCGGGATACGCGCGGTCCGGCTGGCAGCGAACAGATGTCGCGCCCGTGCGGGCAGGGCCACAGCCGACGGTCCGCCTTTGACGATCGCATGACGGCGCAGCGATTGTCCGGATACATCGGGAAGAAGCGCCAACGCATTGCGCGCGCGCGTCTCGATGCGCAACGTCTTTGCGCGCAGTGCAAGTCCGAACATCAGCAGCGCATCCGGCTTGTGTCTGGCGATCAGTTTTGGCAGGTCGCGATCGACGGCTTCGTAGCTTGTCTGGAAAACATGCGGGACGATCGTCACGCCGGCGAGCGCCGGCCGGCGCATGCGAGCAAGCCGTTCAACCAACGGTCCCGTCGGATTGAATGGCGCGCCCGGAAACGGCCCGAACCCGGTAATGAGAATGGTGATCATACGCCCAGCAGCGCCGCGATCTCTTCCACGGCAAGTGTCGGCGCGAGCTTGCCCGCCGCGACCTGGGACTCTACCTGCCGCAACTTGGTGCGTACCGAGGCGTCGCTGCGCAGGCGCGCGGTGAGACGTCCCTCCAGCATGGTCCACATCCATTTCACCTGTTGTTCGCGCCGGCGCGTTTCCAGTTCGCCAGACCCAGTCATTTTCTTCTTGTGTGCAAGAACCTGAGTCCACAATTCGTCGATCCCGTTTTGCGTCAGCGCCGAATAGGTGATCACCGGAGGCGACCAGGTCGACGATTGCGGTGTCAGGATATTGAGCGCAGCGCGATAGTCCGCCGCCGCCCGGCGGGCGCGCTCGATATTGTCGCCGTCGGCTTTGTTGACTGCGATCATATCGGCAAGCTCGACGATGCCCTTCTTGAGGCCCTGCAATTCGTCGCCTGCGCCCGGGAGCATCAACACCAGAAAGAAGTCGGTCATATCTGCGACCGCGGTTTCCGACTGGCCGATACCGACAGTCTCTACCATCACGACGTCGTAGCCGGCGGCTTCGCAAACCAGCATGGTTTCACGCGTCTTGGCGGCAACACCACCGAGCGTTCCGGAGGAGGGCGATGGCCGCACAAACGCATGGGGGTCAACGGCGAGCTGCGCCATGCGCGTTTTGTCGCCGAGGATCGACCCGCCGGTTCGCGTCGACGATGGATCGACCGCCAGCACCGCGACCTTGTGGCCTTTGCCTGTGAGATAAGTGCCAAGAACGTCGATCGTCGTTGATTTGCCAGCCCCGGGTGCGCCGGTAATGCCGAGGCGCACGGCCTTGCCTGTGAGAGGCAGCAACTCCTGCACCAGATGATGTGCGGTTTTGCGGTGATCGCCGCGTTTGCTTTCGATCAGGGTGATCGCGCGGGCCAATGTCGCGCGGTCTCCGGAGCGGATGCCACGGACGAGATCGGAAGGTGGGAGATTGCGCGAAGCCATTGCTGTGTGCCTAGCGCGGTAGCTCTGACGCATCGTCGGCCAGGCGAAGCACCAGAACACCTTCATTCTTTTGCCGTGCGTCGGTGGCACGCGCAAAGGCGATCAATTCATTGCGTCCCGCGATGCGGCAATAGGATTCATCCACTTGCTTGCAAAAGCGCTTACGGGTGGCGCCGTCAGCGTCGTCCTGATCAATCGCTGTAACCTGATAGACGCCTTCGGCAAGTTTGTGCGCGACCGCATATTCGATGATGTTGGGCCGCTTGGCCGCCACGCTCTGCACGATGTAGGCGCGGCCCTCGAGCCGATGCACCGTAAAGGCGGTGATATCGGGCATTCCACCACTGGCATGAACGTATCGTTCGCCGTCCCACTTGAATGATGCTTGCTCGGGCTCGTCCGCGAAACCCTTGCGTAACGTATAGAACTGGAGCCGGATCACAGTGCCGAACAGAGGTTCCGCATCTCTCAGGATCGGACCATCCGAATCCACGCAACCCGATAACGACAGCGCGCAAAGTGCGGCCGCGGCCGCGCGGACAATCAGTCGGCTCACTCGGCAGCCTCTTTGCCGTGCCCAAGACGCTTGTTGAGAGTTTTGAGAAGTTTTTCGGCGGCTTCTGCAATCACGGTGCCTGGTGGGAAAATCGCTTCTGCACCGGCCTGCACCAGCGCGTCGTAATCCTGCGGAGGCACCACGCCACCAACCACAATCATGATGTCATCGCGTCCCTGTTTGGCGAGTTCTGCCTTTAATTCAGGCACCAGCGTGAGGTGAGCCGCGGCAAGCGAGGACACACCGAGAATATGAACGTCGTTCTCGACGGCCTGGCGGGCCGCTTCCGCCGGGGTCGCAAAGAGGGGTCCAATATCGACGTCGAATCCCAGATCGGCGAAGGCGGAAGCAATCACCTTCTGGCCGCGGTCGTGGCCGTCCTGTCCGATCTTGGCCACCAACAGGCGCGGGCGGCGGCCTTCCGCAGCCTCGAAGGCCTCAACGGCGGTGCGGATACGTTCGACGGCGCCGGTCATGCCGACCTCCCGCTTGTAAACTCCGGTGATCGCCTTGATCTCGGCGCGGTGGCGGCCGAAGACCTTTTCCAGCGCCGATGAAATTTCACCGACTGTCGCCTTCGCGCGCGCGGCATCGATGGCAAGCGCCAGAAGATTGCCGTTGCCCCCGTCAGCGGCACGGGTGAGGGCGTCGAGCGCTTCCTGGAGGGCTGCCGGATCGCGCTCCGCTTTCAGGCGTTGAAGCTTGTCGATCTGGCGGGCGCGGACCGCTGAATTGTCGATTTTGAGCACTTCGATCGGCGCTTCATCGGTTGGCGGATATTTGTTGACGCCGATGACCGCCTGCGCGCCGGCGTCGATGCGCGCCTGCGTCTTGGCGGCGGCCTCCTCGATGCGCAACTTGGGAATGCCCGCCTCGATCGCCTTGGTCATGCCGCCCAACGCCTCGACTTCTTCAATGTGACCCCAGGCTTTTTGCGCAAGTTCATAGGTCAGGCGCTCAACGTAGTGGGAGCCACCCCACGGATCGACGATGCGGGTGGCGCCGGCTTCCTGTTGCAGAACAATCTGTGTATTGCGCGCGATACGGGCGGAAAAATCCGTCGGCAGGGCGAGTGCCTCGTCGAGCGCATTGGTATGCAGCGACTGGGTCTGGCCCTGGGTTGCCGCCATCGCTTCGATCATGGTGCGGGCAACGTTGTTGAACACGTCCTGCGCCGCCAGCGACCAGCCTGACGTCTGACAGTGGGTACGCAACGACAATGAGCGCGCGTCTTCGGGGTTGAAAGGCTTCATCAGCTTCGCCCACAGCATGCGGGCGGCGCGCAGCTTGGCGATCTCCATGAAATAATTCATGCCGATCGCCCAAAAGAAGGAAATACGAGGCGCAAACTGATCGATGGTGAGGCCGGCCTTCAGCCCGGCGCGCACATACTCGACGCCGTCAGCGAGTGTGTAGGCAAGCTCAAGGTCCTGCGTCGCTCCGGCCTCCTGCATGTGGTAGCCGCTGACCGAAATCGAATTGAATTTTGGCATCTCGGCCGACGTAAATGCGAAGATGTCGGAAATGATGCGCAGGCTCGGACCGGGCGGGTAGATGTAGGTGTTACGCACCATGAATTCTTTGAGGATGTCGTTCTGGATTGTCCCCGATAACTTCTCGTGCGGTACGCCCTGTTCTTCTGCAGCGACGATGTAGAGCGCGAGCACCGGCAGCACCGCGCCATTCATCGTCATCGATACGCTCATCTGATCGAGCGGAATGCCTGAGAACAGCGTGCGCATATCGTAGATCGAGTCGATCGCGACGCCTGCCATGCCGACGTCGCCCGACACGCGCGGGTGATCGCTGTCGTAGCCGCGGTGGGTGGCGAGGTCGAAGGCGATGGAAAGTCCCTTCTGCCCGGCGGCAAGGTTGCGCCGGTAGAATGCATTGGAATCCTCCGCGGTGGAGAAGCCGGCATATTGGCGGATCGTCCAGGGCTGCGCCGCGTACATCGCGGGGTAGGGGCCGCGCAGAAAAGGCGGCTTGCCGGGGTACGTGTCGAGGAAGTCGAGCCGGGCGAGATCCTGTTCGCCATAGACAGGCTTCACCGCAATGCCTTCGGGCGTCAGCCAAGGTACAGACACAGGCGCAGACGAGCCTGTGCCGACCGGCGTGTCCGTGTCAGCGAAGCCGACCTTGGCGAAGTTGGGCACCTGACTCATTTGACGTCCAGGATACCACGTGCGGCCTGCAAGGTCGAAACCACGTCACAGCCAACATAAATGAAGCTCGTGATGCCGGCCTGGCGCCAATCGGCTTCGTGTTCCCCGGGACGTCCGGCGAGATGGACAATGGCGCCGGCGGCTGCGATCGCCCTGGCCGCGGTGGCTGCCTCGCGCGCATAAACTTTGTCGGACGAGCATAGACAGGCGAGTTTTGCGCCGGAGGCCCGGAAGGCGGCGATCATCGCCGCCTGATCCTTGAAGCCATCGTTGCTGAGCGCTTCGATACCGCCGGCCTCGTAGAAATTCCGGGCGAAGGTCGCGCGCGCGGTGAAGTCCGGCAACTTGCCAAGATTGGCGAGAAACACTTTTGGCCGCGCGCCGGTTTTCGCAAGCGTCCGGTCACTTGCATCGCGCAAGGCCTCGAATGGCTCCGCCAGCCGGATCTGCGGGAGGGCCTCAAACGTGATGGCAGCCTTCGGCGCAGGTACCGCGGGGCGCGGGACGTCGAGGACGGCGACCGGCAATTCGCCAAGGTTGGGGTAGTCGCTGGTTCCGGTGATGGCGTCCTTGCGCCGCGCCGTTGCTGCTTCGCGTGCAGCCCGCGTCGCCGCAATCTTTTTCTGGATCAGTCCCTGTTCCAGTGCGGTCGCGGCCCCACCGGCCGCTTCGATTTCCTGAAACAGCGTCCACGCCGCCTGCGACATTTGGGTCGTCAGAGCCTCGATGCTTCCTGAGCCGGCTGCCGGATCGCTGACGCGGAACAGATTTGATTCCTCGAGCAGAATGAGTTGCGTATTGCGCGCGGCGCGGCGCGCGAAGGGGTCGGGCAGGCCAAGCGCGGCGGTGAACGGCAACACGCTGATCGCGTTCGCGCCACCGACGCCGGCCGCGGTGACCGCGATAGTCGCGCGCAACATGTTTACGTAAGGGTCGCGCCGGGTCGTCATGCGCCAGGCCGTCTCCGCGGAGACAAACGCGGGCTGCGGCTTCACCCCGCACGCCTGCTCGATGTGCGCCCACAATTTCCGCAGTGCGCGAAATTTGGCGATGGTCGAGAATTCATCGGCATCGGCTGCCATCAAGAACGAAATTTGCAGCCGCGCCTGCTCGAGCGTAAATCCGTTCGTTTCGAGCAAACGCAGATAGGCGACGCCGGTCGCGAGTGTGAAGGCGAGTTCCTGAACTTCCGAGCCGCCGGCCTCATGCACCGCGCGTCCATCGGCGCGCAGCAGATAAGCATTATCGAAACCCTTCGCGCGCACATCCTTCGCTGTTGCACCGGCGCGTGCCGATAACTCAGGCCATGGCAGAAGCGCGCTTCCCGTCCGCGCCATGTCGCCGATGGGGTCGAGCCCGAAATCAACCGTCAGCTTTGCCGGATCGAGCTTGCGCGCATCGACAAGCTCCATCATCAGGTTTGCGACCGGCCGACCGGCAAACGGGCTTGTTTCGATGCGAAGCGGGATCAGATCAAGCATGACGCCCGACAGCGCGCGGTCGAGCGTAGCGGTATCGTTCGCGACCACACCGTAGCCGCGGGCTGCCGGCGCTCCGGCAAAGACCAGACACAAGCCGGCCGCACCATTTTCCAGATCCTGCAGTGCTTGCACGTTCGCAGCGGACGGGTCGGGGTGGTCGACGCGCTGCATCAAGGCCCAGGCCGTGCCCGGCGCGCGGCCGGCAACCGGTTTTGCCCCCGCCGCGCGTCCATAGAGCGGTTCGATCCGCAGGCCATCATAAGTATGGGTCACCAGCCGCTTGTCGAAAGCGGCACCCTTGAGCGCGGCGTCGACCAGCTTGCGCCACTCCGCCCGGGTCGTCCGCGGGAATTCGGCGGCGAGAGGAAAATCGTCAGTCATATCGGCAAAATGGCACAGTCGGCTCGATCCGACCACATATCAGCGACCCGATGCGGCTAGAGCAGGCGATGAATGCCCGCTGCATCCACCGCCTTGGCGGCCTCGTCCACGCGCCGCCCGGCGATCACGCGATCTCCGGCGATTTCAGCCAGCGGAACCAGCACGAAAGCACGCTCGAACAAGCGCGGGTGCGGCAGTGTCAGGTTGGGCTCGTCCAAAATCAGGTCATCATAGGCAAGAATGTCGAGGTCGGCGGTACGCGGGCCGTTGCGCTTTTCATGGGCACGGTCACGACCAAGCCGCAGTTCGATCTCCTGAGCCCGCGCCAGCAGCTCATGCGGGCTCAGTGTGGTTTCGACTGCGATGGCAACGTTGATGAAGTGCGGCTGATATTTGAAGCCCCACGGCGGCGTCTGATAGTCGGCTGACCGGGCGATCAAACGGATCTCTTTGCCGTCGCAGAGCAAAGCGACAGCGCGGTCGAGAATGGCCCGGCTGTTTCCGACGTTGCCGCCAAGCGCGAGCAGCGCCTCAGCCATGACGGCTCCGCACGAGCGTCACGCCGACATCGCTGAAGGTCGCGGAAATAGGAGCGTGCGGCTTGTGGATTGTGATCCGGACCGAGCGCACGCGCGGAAATGCTGCGAGGATAGAATCCGCGACCCGGCCGGCGGCGGCCTCGATCAAGCGGTAACGTTGCGTGCAAAACGCCTCGCTCGCACAATCGACCACCTTGTCATACGAGACCGTATCCACGACCTTGTCCGAACGGGCGGCAGCCGAAAGATCGATCTCAAGGTCCAGGTCGAGTGTGAAGGTCTGCCCAACCTTGGCCTCATGGGCCATCACGCCGTGATTGGCGTGCAGCGCGAGTCCTTTTATGAAGATGCGATCACTCATGGCGCGCCCTCGATCGCGGTGCGCACGCGCAGTGCCTGCACGGTTTCGGCAACGTCATGGACGCGCACAATGGCCGCACCTTTCTGGACTGCCAGGAGATGGGCGGCGATCGAGCCGCCGATACGCTCGGCCGGCGTCGATGGCGTCACCGTATTGATGAATCGTTTGCGCGAGGCTCCGACCATAAGGGGCAGACCGAAACGCTTGAACTCGGCAAGTCTTGCAAGACAGGTCATGCTTTGCTCCGGAGTCTTGCCAAAACCGATGCCCGGATCGAGCACGATGTTCTCGTGTGCGATGCCGGCGCGGGCCGCGATCTCCAGCGAGCGGGAAAAAAAGGCCAGCACATCGGCGATGATATCGATCGCAGCATCGGCAGTCTCGCGATTGTGCATCACGATCACTGGAACGCCGCGTTCGGCGACGAGTGGTGCAATATCGGGATCGCGCTGCAGGCCCCAGACGTCGTTGACGATGGCCGCGCCCTGGTCGAGTGCCCAGGTTGCAATCGAAGCCTTGATGGTGTCGATCGATACCGGGAGGCCGAGCTTGACGACCTCCGGCAAGACCGGCGCCAGCCGCGCCTTCTCATCATCAGTCGATACCGGCACTGGGTCACCGTAGGGCCGCGTCGATTCCGCACCGATATCCAGAATGTCGGCGCCTTGCTGAGCCATTTCAGCCGCGTGCGCGACCGCCACAGCGGGGTCCATGAACTGACCGCCGTCCGAGAAGGAATCCGGCGTCACATTGAGGACGCCCATCACCAGCGGCCGGCCGAGCGCAAACAGGGCCGCAAGTGTGTTTGACGCAGATTTTAGCGTGATTCCCGTGGCTTTCTCGAGGGGTCGGACGCTTCCCATGTGGGTCGCTTTGCGCGGTCAGCGCGGGCCTGTCAAGCAGGCCTCAGCCCGTCAGTAGGTGATCTTGAGCGGCAAAATCCTGGCGTTCTCGATCCAACGCTTAACGACTTTTTCCGACGGCAACAGGCGAACCAGTTTTCTCTTTTTATTGGCGTCGGCCATCGCCTTGGCGAGGTTGCCGGGATTCCGATACTTGAGCTCCTTTACCGTATCGACGCCGGCGGCCTGCAGGAGTTCGGCATATTCCTTGCGGACGCCCTTGATGCGCATACGGTCGGCGACGTTGGCCCAACACAACAGCTGCTTCTCGTCGAAACCGGTCTTCTCGGCGAGGGACTTCCGTCCTCGAACCGTACGGGCAGCCTCGAGCAGACGATCGCTCGACCTAATTCCCACCGACTTGAGAACCACGGCGACCTCGCCGTCGATCCCGTCTATATCGGTGATGGGATAGGACATTCGCGTTACCTCCGCCTTTTCTTCTGTTTGGCCGTATCGTCGAACGGTTCAAACAAATTGACTAAGTCCCGGAATCGAACCGACGATTTCTCCAACTGCATCGTCGCCGATCTTTTCGCGGGCATAGGCGATGGTCTCACGGGTAACGCCCTGCACCTGCCCCATACTCAGCCCGGCCGCCATCATCTTGGTACCAGCGCCCATGATGCCCCCCATAAAGCCGCCTGCCTCGGATTGCTGCGCTACCAACGCTTCCGCACCGGGAAGCCGGTCAATGAGGGCCTGCACCTTGTCGGTAGGCCCTTCCTTGCGAAGGAAGTCGAGGATAATGCCAACCGCCTTTTCTGCAGTATCTCGTTCGACGCCGACGTTGGCGATGAGACGCCCGAGCAGTTCATCCATAATTACCTCACGCCCCCCGCACTTGTGGCGGAATTGCGTTTATATTGAACGCCCGTTTCAGCGATGACAAGCTTTGCGCGGTCGCAAATGGTTTTGATACCGCACGACGGCTCGTTCATTTTCGTGCGAGTAAATTCATTTCTTGCTTGACTGTGGCCGCGGTGCCATTCGCCCATCATGCACCGCACGCCGGTTTCGCGATGCGGTAGCGCATTTCCGACGACACGGGCCGTGATGGCGGTAGCAACCGGATGATGGTCGGCACCGCCCGTGTGCTCAAAGAGCAACGCTCAAAACTTATCCGTAGTTCTACCATCCGTAGTTAGCCGATTTGGTAGCGGCAACCGACCATGTATGCTTAAAAAATCGCCAAGAAGAAGAAATATACCGCCCCGGTCCGATTTGGTCCGCGTATAGCGCGGCATCGTGGGGATGTTCAGTCGGACACGGGTCGCGTGAGTTACAGAGGGTGACGTCGATGAAGTCGATCAGGAGATCGCGTATCGTTGTCGTTGCCGACAACGAGCATGGTCACATGCTGGCTGCGCGTTTGCGACGAATGGAAGTCGCAGAAGTCACTGCGGTGGCCGGTATCGAGGAGGCGCGACGGCTGTGTCAGTCGGGCGGCGCCGATGCCTGCCTGGTGGCGGTCGGCGGTGCAGTCCCCGATTGTGTCCCGACGCCGGAAAGTGATGCACCAGGGCGATCCTGCGGCGTTCCATCACTGATGGTCGTTCCCGTGGTGACGCCGCACGTGCGGCGGACCTCGCGCCGTTGCGGCTACCTGGCCGCTGTCCCGGCGACGATGCCTCCGCGTATGCTCTACCGCCGCATTGGCGCTGCCCTTCAGCGTCGTGGCGCTGCGCGTCGCGGCTCACGGCCTTCGCCGCTGGGAGCGACGCTGGTCCGGCTGGAAAATCCGGCGGTTTTCGACAAGCCAACCCTGCATTGAGGCTTCTTTCCAGCTTGGGTCAGCGTTGCTAGTTTGGGACCCCCACCGGTAAGGAGTCCCTCATGAAAACGCTCGACGCGGTTCTCAACCGCATCGACCAGGAAATTGACCACAGCGTGGAGCGGTTATTCGCCCTGCTGCGGATCGCATCCGTTTCAACCGACCCCGCGTTCAAGGATCAATGCCGCGCTGCTGCCGAGCACGTTGCCGCTGATCTCAAGTCGATCGGTTTCGAGGCCACCGTGCGCCCGACCGCCGGTCATCCGGTGGTGGTTGGCAAGTCGAACGGCGCGGCAGGCCCACGCGTGCTCTTTTACGGGCACTACGATGTGCAGCCGGTCGATCCCTTGAGCCTATGGAAGACGCCACCATTCGAGCCGCGTATCGAAACATTGCCGGATGGACGCAAGATCATCGTCGCACGCGGAGCTTGCGACGACAAAGGCCAGGCAATGACTTTCATCGAGGCCTGCCGCGCCTTCAAGGCCGTCACCGGCAAGCTGCCGCTGCCGATCACCATGATGATCGAAGGCGAGGAGGAGTGCGGCTCCAAAAACCTGTTCGGCTTTGTCCGCGACAATGCCGCTGAGTTCAAGCTGGACCTGGCGCTCGTCTGCGACACGGCCATGTGGGACCAGAATACGCCGGCCGTGACCACCTCGCTGCGCGGACTCGTCTATGAGGACGTGAAGATTACTTGCGCCGACAGAGATCTGCATTCCGGCGTGTTCGGTGGCGCGGCGCAGAACCCGCTGCGGTTACTGTCGCAAATTTTAGGAGAGATGTGGGACGACAAGGGACGCGTCACGATCCCCGGCTTCTATGATGGCGTGAAGGATCTGCCCGCGGACATCAAGGCCGATCTGAAAGGCCTCGACCTGACAGCCGAGAAATTTCTCGGGCCCATCGGTCTGAAAAAACCGGCGGGCGAACTTGACCGCATGCTGATCGAAATGGTCACCACGCGCCCGACCGCCGAGATCAACGGCATGATCGGCGGCTATACGGGCGAAGGGGCCAAAACCGTCATCCCCGGCGAAGCCAGTGCGAAGGTGTCGTTCCGGCTCGTTGGCGAGCAGGACCCTGAGAAAATTCGCGACGGCTTCCGCGCCTTCGTGCGGGCGCGGCTGCCGGCGGATTGCAAAGTCGAGTTCGGCAATTTCGGCCTCGCGCCGCCGCTCCAGCTGTCGTTCGA